>JAZMZZ010000122.1:0-12625 GCA_045586245.1 Lachnospiraceae bacterium
CCCTTTATTGAGTTTCTCTTCCTTTCTTAATAACTCAATTTTTTCAGATGTGATTTTAGTCCCGTTATTAATCTCTTCTGCTATCCATTGCTGAACTTCCGAATTGAGAAAGGATAATTCCACTCCTATTATCATTGTGATTTTTTTACAATCAACCATTTCTAATAATTCTGGTATCAACTTGGTGAGTCGAATATATCTCTTTACCTGTCTTCCTGATAATCCTAATCCTTCCCCTACTGCATCACCGGTATGCTTATCTCCACTAATTTTTCCCTGATGAGACAGTGCATCATACTTCATTGCTAATGCAAATGCTCTTTCACTCGGAAGTATATTTTCTCGTTGAATATTGGAGTCTACCATAAAAATGACAGCATCGTCATCCAATAAATCTCTAATAATAACCGGTACACTATCTAATCCAGCCTTTTGTGCAGCGTATCTTCTTCTATGACCTGCTATTATTTCATACCCACCTTGTTGTCTTGGACGAACCAAAAGAGGAACTAATACTCCATGCTCAATTATGCTATCAACCAGTTCCAACATCTCATCATTTTCATCCACACGAAACGGATGTTTATAAAAATCAAATAACTCATCAATCTTTACTATTGTTACATTTTCCATATCATGTGTTCCAAATAAATCATCAAAACTCACTAATTCTACTTTTCCACTACTTTTCTTCATTATCCAACACCTCCTTTGTTAAACCAATATACGTGTTGGCAACATATCCATTTGGTTCATAATAAAAAATACTTACTCCTTCACTAGATGCTTCCACTGCTCTTACCGAATTAGGAATTCTATTGTTAAAGATTGTTACGTTGGAACCATATGCTTCTTTTAACCGCGCCATAGAATCTTTTGTATATCGCTTTCTTTTATCTACCATTGTTGGTAAAATCCCTTCTATTTTAAGTTTTGGATTTATCTGTCGTTTTACCTTACCAATAGTCCGAATTAACTGTTGAAGTCCTTTTATTGGTAAATACTCCATTTCCACCGGGATCAGAACACTATCTGCAGATGCAAATGCATTGATTGTAAGCATTCCTAAACTTGGCATACAATCGATTAATATATAATCGTATTTATCCTTAATTTGCTCTATATATCTTTTCAAAACCAATTCCCTACTCATAGCATTTACCAAAGAGACTTCTACTCCTGACAATTCTATATTTGCTGGAATTACATCCACACCTTCGCAATGATGTAAGATGCCTTTAGATAAATCAAACTCTTCGTCATTAATCATCTCTTCCATAATTGATGCCAATGTATCTTCCAAGGAATCTACATCCCTAAATCCTAAACTGGATGTTAAATCCCCTTGTGGGTCTGTATCAATCAGTAACACCTTTTTCCCCATATGTGCTAATCCAATTCCCAAATTAACAGTCGTCGTTGTTTTTCCTACTCCACCTTTTTGGTTTGCTATTGCAATTACTCTACTCATATTGTATTCTCCTTATATTCATACTTCTGTTTCAAAAATAAAAGCCACTTTCCATTTTAGAAAGTGGCAACGATATCTTCATTCTCTCTTACACTCATCTCCGTACTATTACGTATTATTAGGTATTATTCCATTCAAATTCGTAGTAGTTTTGTAGTAGATGTACTCCTCTAAACTCTATTTTTCCTTGATTTTACGTGCTTTTTTATTAAATATCTTGCTTTTTGCCGAAAAGCATTGCTTTCATAATTGCGTCATTTCCATCCGGCAGATATTCCTGTAAATACGCTTCCTGTTGCAGTCTGAATTCTTTTAGCGCTTGTAATAACCGGTTACCGGAAGTACTTACTTTTAGTACAGAGGCATTTTTTAACGTACATAAAAACCCTCTTCCCGAATAAAACCGGTGCGCATCAAATTCTCCCGGATTCGTCGCTTTGTTAAAAAATGAGAGTTGTCCGGATACTATCACATAAGCTCCTATTTTTGCATTAAACTCTTCCTGCAAATATACGATAACGCCGTACCTCTTATTTCCGATGGATTGTAATTTGGATAAATAATCAGATTCTGATAAATAGATTGGCAGATTTTTTTCTTTAGTAAATGCCTCAGTGTAAGGCATGATATGAATGTCTTTCAGACTTAGTTCTGTGGTCATTTGTCCGTACTTTTCTTCTGCGGAATAATCGGTTATTTTCCCACAGATAATAACCGTATCACCCTGTCCATATCCGGAAAAAAACTCTATATTGCCGCTTCCTCTTATATCAGGCCCTCCTATCAAATCACAGGCCTGTAGTACTTGTACGAAAAACAAAACCACCACAAATACACAAGCCGTAAATGCAAGTGGTCTTCTCATTTTCTCTCCTTTATATCACAGCGGTTTATGAACCGCTGTGATCTTCACCATAATCTTTTTTCAAAATGTCCAGATTTCTTTCAAACAATACCGCCATATCAATCGTATCGCGGAACACAATTGCATTATTACCTTCTACGGAAATCTGAACCTTATTAATATTCTGCAGTTCAATCAACGAATTTACAATGGAATACACGGTCACCTCAGGAAGCACATCGCTCTGTGTTACCAAAAACTCCTTACTTAGGTTTACATAACAAATGTTGTCTTTGACCGCAATGCTTATAATCTTTGTATTCGGGTTGACCGTCGGATGCATATCTTCTCCCTCCGGACCTCCGATAATCTTTTCCACAACCAAACGTTCCAATGAAATATTACTATTGTACTCTACCGGTCGAAGCACCTTAACAAGATATTTTCCGTTCTCAGCCGCAAAATACAGATTAAGTTCGACCTTTTCATACGTATTAATTTCATTTCCGGCATTATCTACGAACTGGTCGGCAGTCATGGAACCGATAATTCCTCCCAAACTGTCCGTTAAGTCATGTTCCCCGACTTTCATATTCACGTAACGGATTCCTTTAATCTGTGTTAACGTCCTTACAATCGCAGCTCTTGTCAGTACTTCTGTGGTTGGGCTTAATTTTTTATAATTTTCGTCCACAGTAATCTGGATTACATCATCGCTTATACTATAAGCCGTTATCAAAAAACCCCGTACCGTTTCATTATAATTCACATTGGAAGCCGGTTGTCCGAGAATGGTAACCAATTCTCCCAACACCTTAATCGGCTCCTGCGTCTTCGTATAGTAAGCAAACTCACCTATTGCGGTTTCCTCACGGTTTAAATAATAAACACTATATCTGTCTTTCCCTTCGTTTTCATTCTCCTTGCCGCATCCTGCAAAAAGAAGCATTCCCAAAAGCAGGAAAAACAGAATCCCTTTTTTATATGTTATTTTCATGGTTCTATCCTTCCTGTCGA
Source organism: Lachnospiraceae bacterium (assembly GCA_045586245.1). Classification (GTDB taxonomy): domain Bacteria; phylum Bacillota; class Clostridia; order Lachnospirales; family Lachnospiraceae; genus RGIG8767. Next base: position 3,333 of record JAZMZZ010000122.1, read on the forward strand.
ATATAAATTAACGGAATCTTAACAGTAAATGTACTACCTTCCCCCAAAACACTGTTTACGGCAATGGTACCCCTGTGCATCAGAATAATATTTCTGGTAATGGCAAGACCAAGTCCCGTACCGCCAATCTCCTTGGAATGGGACTTATCTTCCCTGTAAAAACGCTGGAAAATATACTCATAAGAACTTTCCGGTATACCAATGCCGGAATCTTCCACTGTTACTGTAAAAAACTGATGATCGGCATCCAGTGTCACCTTTACAAAACCGTGCTTTTTATTATATTTGATAGCGTTCTCTACCAGATTGGTAAGTGCCAGTGTAATCTTTACCTCATCTATCTCTGCCAAAACAGAACGGTTACTTTCAAAGATAACTTCTACATCCTGCTTACGCGCAATCGGACGCAGACGTTTTAAAATCAATTCAATGGTCTCATTGACCTGCACGGATGTTACATTCAAATCACCACTGGTTTTATCCAGTCTTACCAATGTCAGAAGGTCATTGATAATCCGGTTCTCCCTGTCTATTTCTGCCGCAATATCCTGCATAAACTCCCTATATAGTTCATTCGGGACTTCCTCCTGTACCAGAAGGGAATCCGCCAAAACTTTCATCGACGTAAGCGGTGTACGAAGTTCATGTGACACATTGGAAACAAATTCCTCTCTCGACTCATCCAGCACCTTCATTCGGTGAAGCACCTGATTAAAAGCATCTACAATATGCTCTGTTTCCTTATAATCCGGAACACGGAGGGCTTCGTTGGTAAAGCCTTCCTTTACTTCATTAATGGCACCCGTAACCTTATCAAACGGTTTTGTAAGGAATCTGGATATCGCCATCGCTACCGCAAAAATAGCAATACAGATCATAATTTCTATAATCAGGACTTTACGGCTTAAAATTTCCAGAGTCATGGCAATGGTATCCGTAGAAACACTTGTCAGCATAACTCCTTTTACTTTTGGTGCCATTTCTCCATCCTGCGTGGAATCCGGCGTTTCCGTAATAGGCGTTGTAATCTCAATAAATCCGTTTACACGGTCATAATTCGTTGCAATTCCACCCTTAAAACATTGGATTACTTCCTTCGAAATAATAGTTTTGCCTTCGCTTAAACCATATGTATCTTTTACCACATTGAAATTGCTGTTGATGATGAGCACACGCCCGTCATAGAGACTTGACAACTGTTCCAGTTCTGCATTAATAATGTCCGAATTGGTATCCTGCAGATAATTATAAATTAACAGATGATTAGCAATGACCATAAGCTGGTTAGAAACCTCATCCGTCCTAACACTGATTGCACGTGTCTCGTAATTATTTAAAATAGCACTCCGCACAATCATGCTTGGAACGATACCTATAATCAGCATCAAAAGAAATATACGCACCCGGAAACTGCGGAATATCCTCAGTTCCCGAAGCTGCGTAATCATAGTCTTCATATATTCCATAAATTTACCGCCCGGCATTACGCCTTATAATAATATCCAACGCCCCATTTGGTATGTACATATTTCGGGTCACTCGGCTTACTCTCAATCTTCTCGCGAAGTCTTCTGACATGTACATCCACGGTACGCACATCACCCGGATAGTCAACGCCCCATACGAGATTTAACAGTTTCTCACGGCTATACACCTTATTCGGATTCGATATCAGAAGTTCAAGTAATTCAAACTCCTTCGTAGTCAGATTAATTTCTCTTTCTCCGATATAAACTCTTCTTCCTTCACAATCCAGTTTCATATCGGCAACTGCAATAAACCGGTCTGCAACCTGCTCTTTACCCTGCTTATCCAAACGACGTAAAATCGCTTTGATACGTGCTTTTACCTCCAGAATGTTAAACGGCTTAGTAATATAGTCATCTGCGCCGTAATCCAATCCGAGAACCTTATCCATATCATCTGTTTTTGCCGTCAACATAATAATCGGCACGTTTGAAAAATCACGTATCTGCTGGCAAACTTCAAATCCCCCCAGTTTAGGAAGCATAACATCCAGCAAAACAATATCGAAACTATTTTCTTTTACAAACTGCAATGCCTCTTCCCCGTCATAGGCACAGGTCACTTCCATTCCGTCCTGCTCTAAACTGAACCGGATTCCTTTTACAATTAATTTTTCATCATCAACTACTAAAACTTTTCTTCCCATGAATTATCCCCGTATCCATTATCAATTCACTACAATCTTATCTTTTATCTTTTGAAAACCGGCCTCTTTGATACCGCTTACCTTCATAATATCCTCAATTGACGAAAATCCGCCGTTTTTTTGTCTGTAAGCGATAATATCCGTTGCCCTCGTCTCTCCGATTCCCGGCAACGTACATAAAAGAGCTTTATCTGCCGTATTGATATTGACTTTTCCCGAAGAATTGCCCACTTCCTGTGACTCCTGCCTTAATACCAGAGCCTCCTCCTTTGTCGGAATGTATATCTGTGTGCCATCAGTAAGAAGTTCTGCCAGATTGACATAGCTTTCGTCTGCATCCTCTGCAAAGCCGCCTGCCACATCCACGGCTTGTGCAATCCTGCTTCCTTTTGACAGTTCATATACGCCCGGCTGCATCACCGCCCCACACACATGCACTACAACAGGCTGCATATCCTGTGATGCCGTACCATTCTCTTCCACAGGAAAAGGCTCCTGTTTAATACCGGTCTCCTGTTCCGTGCTTTCATTATCTTTTAGTTGCACGTCCACAAATTCCGGTTGCTGTGTACAACCGCCCAAAAGAATGGCACTCCACATTCCAAAAATCAATATCATCCGTATTCTTTTGTTCTTTTTCATCATTATCTCCTTTACAAAACAAGTCTGTAAAGGCCCCGTATAACGACTGTTTCTATTGTAAAATTTTTCGCACCACTTTACAAGTGATTATTTCCACTTAAACAAAATAATTCCCGCAATGGCAAGGAGCATTCCAAAGGCCTTCTTGATATCCCAGGGTTGTTTTTCCACGCCAAACAATCCAAACAATTCTATCAGATACGCCACCAGAATCTGTGCCACAACGATTACCATAACTGCCTTGGCAGGACCAAGCATTTCCATGCTTTTAATAACCGTATAGGTAATAACTGCTCCAATCGCGCCACCAAGAAGCATATACTTTGGTTCTACCTTCAAAATCGTTCCAAACGATGTTCTGTCCGTTAATGCCCATGCCGCAAGACATACCAAAAGTGCCGTAAACTGTACAAAGGCATTTGCCACCCAGATACCCGATGTTTTGGTTACCTGTGTATTAAAAACTCCCTGGATACTCATACATGCACCACTTAACATCGCAACAAAAAATCCAATCATGCCGATACCTCCACTCTTTTTTAGTAGAATTTCCACATGATTGGATAATTATTCAAAAACTATTCTTTGTCTTCTCCGTCCGAAAGCGCCGCTTCACGCTCCGCTTCCTCGTCAAAGTATTCCACGGTCTCCTCTTCATCCTGCGGCTCGTCAATATACTCTTCTTCGTATTCCGTGCCGTTTATCTGGGACATTATCATCTCAGAGAGACTCTGCAGACTCTTGCTGACACCTGCTCCGTTCCAAACCTCTGCAAAGGTTACTTCCAACTGTACCCACAAATTCGATGTTACCATCATCTTTGGTGCAGGGACCGAATCTTCATACTCACGATAGAACACTTCCGTGTAGTCATCTCTGCAGGCCGCCTTGGTAAGTGCCGGTATCTTACCGGTCTTTTCATATAATGAAAATGCTTCTTTAGATGTCAGATACGATGCAAATTTATTCGCATCCTCTTTTCCGTCAGAAAAACCGTTTACCACAACCGTATTGGTTACGGAAAGATTCTTTGTCTGTAATTCCTCATTCAAATCCGGAATCTCAACAAGACCGTAATCAAATGTAAAGGTTCCCTCTTCTTTTGCCGCATCCAGTTTCTTCATAATATCACTGGTTGCCGTAGTATATACCATTTTTCCGGCTATAAACTCCTCAATAACCGAAGCATATTTCATATCATTGGCTTCAAATGAAAAGAACTGGTTCAGGCTCTGGTATATCTGCATAGCCTTTATCACTTCCGGATTGTATATATCCACTTCCTCAGGCGTATCGCTGCACGGACCGCCGACATTCATATAATTACCTGCAAAGAAATAATTATAGAAAATATCCGATACATCCCATTTGAATACACCGTCTACTGCTGCCGGAGCATCGTATTCGTTAGCAAAAGCAAGGAGCTCCTCAAAAGTCTGCGGAATCAGTTCATTGATTCTGTTTTCAATATCTTCTTCCGTTACTTCTTGCACGCTAGTTGTTTCTTCCGTAGACTGCTCATCCGATACGGTAATCTCACCGCCGCCTGCTGCACTTTCATCCGTTGTCTCGGCAAGCAACTGGTTCTTGGCCATCTCGTATATATAACTTCTGTTGTACAAAAGTACACTTGTCTCAAAATAATACGGGTATCCGACCAATTTATCATCGTATGTAACAGCATTAATGGCTGCCTGTGGAAAATGCTCGGTATTCACCACCCCGTCAGGGTCGCTAATTACGTCTGCAAGTCCCGTAAGATACGCTTTTTCCAATGCTTCATTACTTACGATAAACACATCCGGAGTTGATACATCATCACTGACAGATGCGTCATAAATAGACTCAACATATTCCAAACCCGAGTGAAACTGAGGGATGACTCTTATGTCATATTCTTCATGGAAGGCTACCGCCATCGCGCTGATATAGTCCGTCATATTCTCATCGGCATACCATATTACAACAGAATCACCAACAATTTCTTCCGGAATCTCTTCTACCTCAGGTGCCTTTCCAAGCAAAGCACAACCGGCCACCATACAGATACACAGCACTACCGAAACTACTTTTTTTGTAATACTCATTATTCGTCCTCTTTAATTGCCTCTTCCAAAATGGCAATCATGGTATCCACATCCTGCTTCGTAATAATAAGTGGCGGGAGGAAACGGATAACATCCGTTCCGGCACTGATAAGAAGCAATCCTTTTTCAATTGCATTCTTAATAATATTTCCTACCGGCTTATTAAAAGCAAGTCCCTGCATCAGGCCTTTACCCCTGCGGGTGATAATGCAGTCATGATTGTCGGCCACTTTGATAAGTGCATCTTCTAAGTACTTTCCAACTGAATTCACATGTTCAATTATATGGTTTTCCTCGAATAAATCAAGGGTTTTCTTAATTGCTGTACAAGCAAGCGGATTGCCGCCGTAGGTTGTTCCGTGGTCACCTGCAACCAAAGAAGCCGCCGCTACTTTTTCTCCCAAAAGGAATGCGCCAACCGGAACTCCGCCTCCAACCGCCTTGGCAGTTAACATAATATCCGGTTTCACGTCGTAGAGCTGCCATGCAAAATACGCACCGCATCTTCCCATACCACACTGGATTTCATCCAGGATCAGAAGAATATCTTTTTCCTGGCAGAGCGCATACACCGCTTCAATAAATTCCTTATCTGCCGGATAGATTCCGCCCTCTCCCTGCACTGTTTCCATAATAATTGCACAAGTCTTATCATTAACCAGTTTCTGTACACTGTCAAAATCATTCATATTGGCAAAATGCACATTGCCAATTAACGGCTCAAACGCTTCCCTGTATGCTTTCTTACCGGTTACCGCTAAAGCACCCATGGTTCTTCCGTGGAAAGAATGGTCAAGTGCTATAATCTCATGGTCCGTACAACCATCCTTTAAGTAGGCATACTTTCTTGCTGCTTTAATTGCTCCTTCCACTGCTTCCGCGCCGCTATTGGTAAAAAATACACGGTCCATGCCGGATACTTCTTTTAATTTCTTTGCCGCCTCAATAGCCGGTACATTATAAAACATATTGGAAGTATGTGTAATCTTGTCAATCTGCTCTTTTAATGCATCGTTATACTCTTTGTTACCGTAACCGAGCGCAAATACGCCGATTCCGGATATGAAATCCAGGTATTCTTTTCCTTCGATATCATAAAGATGAACTCCCTCACCCTTATCCAAAACAATCTGATACCGGTTATAAGTATGTAATAACGCGCTTTCCGCATCCTCAATATATTGTTTCATTTCCATATCATTTATCTCTTTTCTTAAATCTGGAATTAATTATTTGGCATCTTCTTCCTTGATAATCGCAGTACCGACTCCGTGATTGGTGAAGATTTCCAAAAGAAGGCAATGCTGGATTCTTCCGTCCAGAATATGTACACGGTTAACACCGTTCTGAATGGCAGAAGTACAATTACCAAGCTTCGGAAGCATTCCGCCGCCGATAAGTCCGCTGTTAATCAGTTCGTCCGCTTCCTTATCCGTAAGTCTGGAAATGAAAGAAGACTTATCATTAATATCCCTGTATAACCCTTCAATATCCGTTAAAAATACCAGTTTATCGGCACCGACCGCTTTTGCAATCGCACAGGCAGCATCGTCTGCATTGATATTGTAGGTGTCAAAATTCTCATCCAAACCGATTGGTGCAATAATCGGCAGGAAGTCATTCTCAAGCAAATCGTAAATAACCTTAGGATTTACCTCTGTTACTTCACCAACAAAACCGATATCCTGACCATCGGAATACTTCTTCTCTACCTTCAGCATATTGCCATCCTTACCGCTGATTCCGACTGCCTTCACACCAAGTTCTTCCACCATGCGAACAAGGTCCTTATTTACCTTATTTAAAACCATTTCCGCAATTTCCATGGTCTCGGCATCTGTTACACGCAGACCGTTGATAAATTCCGCTTTCTTGCCGGTCTTTTCCACCCATTTGCTGATGGCCTTTCCTCCGCCATGTACAATGATTGGCTTAAAACCAACCAATTTAAGAAGTGTAACATCCTTGATAACATTCTTCTGCAGTTCTTCGTTGCTCATGGCACTTCCGCCGTATTTTACAACGATGATTTTACGGTTAAACTGCTGGATATATGGAAGGGCCTCGATAAGGACCTCTGCTTTTTTCATGATTTCGTTCATTTCTCTTGTTTCCATACCGTTCTCCTTTATTTACGACCTGTAGTCCGCATTGATTTTAACATAATCGTATGTCAAATCACAACCCCAGGCAGTTGCCTGCGCATCGCCTTCGTGCATATCCACAAAGATAGTTACTTCTTCTGCGCCAAGAATCTTCGTTGCCACGTCTTCGTCAAATACGATTGGTGTTCCTTTGTCAAATACCTGTAAGCGGCCTTCTTTGCTTTCAAAGAAAAGTTCCACATCATTCTGGTCAAAATCAGCACCGGAGTAACCCATTGCGCACAGGAAACGTCCGAAATTGGCATCACAGCCATAGATTGCTGCTTTGGAAAGATTGCTGGATACAATGGCTCTGGATAAGGTTCTTGCATCCTCTTTGCTCTTGGCATTTACCACTTTTGCTTCGAAAAGTTTACTTGCACCCTCACCGTCTGCTGCCATTTTCTTTGCCAAAAATTCACAGACATAGAAAAGTGCATCCTTAAAGTTCTGATAATCTTCACCCTTTGCTGTGATTGGCTCATTGCCTGCCAGTCCGTTTGCCATAATCAAAAGGGTATCGTTTGTGGAGGTATCCCCGTCAACGGTAATCATATTGAAGGTATCCTTAACCACTTCGCTGAGTGCTTCCTGAAGCAGACTCTTTTCAATGGCAAGGTCTGTTGTTAAAAATCCAAGCATGGTGCACATATTCGGATGAATCATACCGGATCCCTTTGACATACCACCAAGCGTTACTGTCTTTCCACCTGCCGTAAATGTTACCGCCACTTCCTTATGAACGGTATCGGTAGTCATAATGGCCTTGGCTGCTGCCGTACCGGCTTCCATGCTCTCATCCAGCTTTGGTGCCATCGCTTTAACACCGTTTGTCAACTTCTCAACCGGAAGCTGCATTCCGATTACACCGGTAGAAGCCACCAGACAGGAATCCACATTTACACCGAGTGCGTCTTTTACTGCTGCCGCGGTCGCTTCACAGGCATCAAATCCCTGCTTGCCCGTACAGGCATTGGCAATACCTGAATTCACAACAACAGCATGCACTGCTTCCGATTCCTTAACAATCTTCATATCCCACTGTACGCAGGCTGCCTTTACGACATTGCTGGTAAAAGTTCCCGCAACCGTACACGGCTCCTTTGAAAAAACCATTGCCATATCGGTTCTGTTCTTATATTTAATCTCTGCTGCCGCAACCGCTGCACTAAATCCCTTCGCTGCGGTAACGCCGCCGTCAATCGTCTTCATACTTTTCATCCTTTCTTTGCATTCTTAATCCAACTACTCTATGTAATCAGTAATTATCCTTTCACCGGTTCCTTCGCAAACTCCGTTACTCAATAAATCTGGTAATATTCTCTTCGTTTAAGGTAAAATCGTAATAATTCAAATCCTCACGGAAGGTCCAGCCTACCTTGCGCCAGAACTTATTGCCGCCTCTGTTACTCTTAAAGGCAATCAAAGACACCTTGTTGATGCCTTCCTCCTGAAGCTTCTGCATGGCAAAGGCCGCCATTTTCTTTCCGATACCGTGCTTTCTGTGGGTAATCTTTACACATACATGATAGAAGCAACCGCGTCTGCCGTCATGTCCGCACAAAATCGCACCGATAATCTCGTCCTTATCTACCGCAACCACACTGGTGGTCGGATTTCTCTTTAAAAACTTTTCAACACTCTCTCTGGAATCGTCCATCCTGCGCATGCCGAATCCCTTTATCCCACACCACAAACGGTATACCTGGTCGTAATCCTCCGGTACCATAACACGAAGTATGATATCGTTTCCGTTTTCCTTCTGCTCCATCTCATTCACCTAAGCCAAAGGCCCCGCCTGTGCTTCCTTTCTTTGATTTTCATAATTATACATCACTTTTGTATATTATGCAATACCTTATTTATAATTTTTCACCGGATTTTAAATCAATGCCGTTCTCGTACAATTTCTTATAAATGGCGGCCACCGGAAGTCCCACGATATTGAAGTAGTCTCCCTTGATTCCCTTGATATGCACCGCAAAGATGCCCTGGACAGCGTAACTGCCGGCTTTATCCTCGCCTTCATGCGTATCCAGGTACTCTTCTATCTGGCGTTCTGTCATGGCATCCACCGATACCTCCGAGCATTCCGCAAAAGAAATCACGCGGCTCTCTCCCGTCTCTTCCTTAATAATAAGAGACACTCCGGTATACACCTGATGCACATCATCCGCCAGCATGGAAATCATGCGCTTCGCATCCGCTCTGTCCTTCGGCTTCCCGAGAATACTCCCGTTATATGCA
>JAZMZZ010000123.1:0-2234 GCA_045586245.1 Lachnospiraceae bacterium
GTATTAATCCGTCCTTCCGGAACAGAACCGAAAGTACGTGTTATGATTGAAGGAAAAGATCAGGCGTTAATTGACGCAGAAGCTAAGAAATTGGCGGATCTGATTCAGAATACTATGTTATAAATTTAGTGGTTGAGATAATCCGATAAAAATGGTATCATTAGTATCTGGGTTGATAAGACATAAATTGGGAGGTAATACACTATGGTAAGCCAGAAGGTAGTTATTAAAAATCCTACCGGACTACACCTAAGACCTGCAGGAATCCTATGTAAAGAGGCTATGCAGTACAAATCATTAATAACGTTTTCTTTTAATGATACAACAGCGAATGCAAAGAGTGTCCTGAGTGTTCTTGGTGCGTGTGTAAAAAGTGGTGACGAGATTGAATTGTCATGCGACGGTGAAGATGAAGCAGAGGCCCTAAAGGCTTTGGTTACCGCTGTCGAGAACGGACTTGGAGAATAGAATTGTACCCGCCTGTATTATTAATACGGGCGGGATTTTTTTATCATTTACAAAGATTGTAAATGGTTTATCGGCTTGATAAAAGGAGGAGTATATTATGGTAAATTACAAGCGTTATAAGCGTAATCCGGTTTTGGATTATCCGCAGAGAGAATGGCCTAACAAAGAAATTGAGAAAGCACCTGTCTGGTGTAGTGTTGATTTGCGTGACGGTAATCAGGCATTGATTGACCCTATGCAGGTGGATGAAAAAATAGAGATGTTTTTATATCTGATTAAATTAGGATTCCGTGATATTGAAATCGGATTCCCGGCTGCCAGCCAGATTGAATTTGATTTTCTTCGTCAGCTTGTGGACCGAAAACTGATTCCGGACGATGTTCGTGTGCAGGTATTGACACAGTGCCGTGAAGAGTTGATTGACAGAACATTTGAATCCATCGAAGGAATCAAGAATGTTATCGTACATATTTACAATTCTACATCTACATTACAAAGAGATGTGGTTTTTGGAATGGAACGGGAAGAGATTATTGATATTGCAGTAAAAGGTACACGTATGGTAAAAGAACGTGCGGCCAAATTCCCGGGCAATATCATTTTGGAATATTCTCCGGAAAGTTTTACCGGAACGGAGATGGATTTTGCACTCGAAATCTGTACGGCAGTACAGAAGGAGTGGGGACCAACCAAAGAGAATCCGATTATTATTAATCTTCCTTCTACAGTAGAGATGACGACTCCAAACGTATATGCAGATCAGATTGAATGGATGAACAAGCATTTCGAAGACAGAGAAAGTATTATTTTATCTGTACATCCCCATAATGACAGAGGTACGGGTGTTGCCAGCACAGAACTTGCCATGCTTGCCGGTGCAGACCGCGTGGAGGGTACTTTGTTTGGTAACGGTGAACGTACCGGTAATGTGGACATCCTTAATGTGGCATATAATATGTTTTCACAGGGTATTAATCCGGAACTCGAGATTGAACATGTAAATGAAATTATTGAAATTTATGAGAGATGCTGTAAGATTCCGATTCATCCGAGACATCCGTATGCCGGCAAACTGGTATTTACTGCGTTCTCCGGTTCTCATCAGGATGCCATTAATAAGGGTGTTAAGGCGATGAAAGAACGTAATAACGAATATTGGCAGGTTCCGTATCTTCCAATTGATCCTTCGGACATTGGAAGGGAATACGAGCCGATTGTGCGTATCAACTCCCAGTCCGGAAAGGGTGGCGTTGCCTTTATTATGGATATTTATTTCGGATTCAAACTTCCAAAGGCTATGCATAAGGAATTTGCAAATGTAATCCAGAAAGTATCTGAAGCACAGGGTGAAGTTTCTCCGGATGAAATTATGAACAAGTTTGCGGACGAATATCTGAACCGTAAAGAACCGCTTCATTTCCGCAAGTTAAGAGTGGATGATTTGAGTGATGAGATTGAAAGTGAATTTGATACAAGAGTGACTCTTACCTTTACGGATAAAGGTGTTGAGAAATCATTTACAAGCATCGGTAACGGACCGATTGACGCGGTTAAGCGCGGTATCGAAGAAAATCTTGGATTCTCCATTAAGATTTTAGACTACAGCGAACATGCGCTTCAGAGTGGTTCCAATTCACAGGCAGCTGCGTATATCCATTTGCTTGATGCTGAGACCGGCCATGTAACTTATGGTGTCGGTGTAAGCTCCAATATTACAAGAGCGTCTGTAAGAGCTATTTTCTCAGCTATGAATAGGTTGGGATTGG
>JAZMZZ010000124.1:0-9089 GCA_045586245.1 Lachnospiraceae bacterium
AAAAACAAATAAGAAAGAGGGTACCTTTTAAAAGGTTCCCTCTTTTTTTAATCTCATTTTATTGAATGCTTTTTATATATCAAACTACCCATAGATAAAAGGCACTGAAAATTTTGATTAAAGTCTTACTACGTTGAGTGCCTGTGGTCCTTTTCCGCCATCAGCCAATTCGTATTCTACTTCTTGGCCTTCTTTTAACGTTTTATAACCATCCATGTTAAGTGCAGTGTAGTGTACGAAAATATCGTTTCCAGCCTCATCACAGATAAAACCGTATCCTTTTTGGTTGTTGAACCATTTAACTGTACCTTTGTTCATTGCAAAGTCCTCCAAAAAATGTATCTGATGTTGCAAACTACAACAAAATTAGAATACCATAGCACTTTAGAAAAGTAAAGCGTTACTTTGAAAAACATTGAAATATTTGGAATTGATGTAATTGGATATTTTTGGTATAATAATGAACTTGTAACATAGACATGATACTTCATAAGGAGGTTGAAGACGTTTGAAAAAGGGTAAGAAGAAAACAAAGATTAATTATTTTCTTCTCCTGGTATCCGACTCGCCGACAAAGAAGGTTAAGAAATTTAAGTACACCAGAGCAAGAATTAATTTCATAAAAACATTAATTGCATTGTTTTTTTTAGCTTTGCTTGGTTATGTCGCATTCAGTTCCTATCAGAATATGGTTGTAATGAACAGGGAAGCTGCGTTTACGGCTAAGATTAAGGAATTGGAAGAGGCAAATGCCGTTTTGACACAGGAAAGGGATGAGTTAGCCGATAAGGTAACCATATTAAGTAAAACGGTAAATGAAAAAGTCGATGCCGAAAAGATACTGGAAGAAAAAAATCTGCCGAAGGGATTCCCACTGTCAGGTATAGCTGCTATGGAAGAAACACAGGAGACCATAGAAGGTGAGGAGGGCGATGAAATAAGGCCGATGCTTTTATTTGACGCCGATGAAGAAGTCAGTGTAGTTGCAACCGGCGGAGGAACCGTATGTCATAGGGAAATGGATAATGAATACGGATATCAGATACATATTGATCACGGAAACGGTTATATTACGATTTACCGGAGCGGTACGACTCCGAAGGTAGATGTAGGGAACGAAGTAACCAGGGGAACACTTCTTTTTGAAATGAAAGAAGATGAGGATAATGAACTCGCCGATAAGATGGCATATCAGGTGACATTGGACGGAGAGTATGTTGTTCCGACAGAAGTGTTGGAAATTAACGGTTAGTAGTATATGGAAGGAGTTAAAAGATGAAAAAGAACAATAATTTTACAAGTGGTGAAAGTACGGTAATCGGAGCCGGAACCGTATTGGAAGGAACTTTAAAAGCTGGAATGAGTGCCAGAATCGACGGAACCATCAATGGTGATGTTACATCATCCGGTACTATTGTGGTAGCCACTGAAGGTGCGGTTAACGGTAATATTTCTGCAGCAGATGTAAAAATCAGCGGTGTTGTAAGGGGAAATGTTGTAGCAACAGGTAAGATTGATCTTGTTGCAGAAGGAAAATTGTTCGGTGATATCAAGGCTGCAAGCTTAAGTATTGCAGAAACAGCGATTTTTGAAGGAAACTGTAAGATGCAGTTAGAGGAAGAAGTTGCTAAAAAAGAAGAAAAGGCAGAAAAATAATACATAGAGTTTTCAACAGAATATATAAAAAAGAATGGAAGAATAGTGACCTATTCTTCCATTCTTTGAAATACGAGTTCATATCCGTCATTACCGTAGTTAAGGTAACGGTTAACGCGGCTGATTGTAGCGGTAGAAGCTCCTGTTTTTTCGGCAATTTCAAGATATGTCTTCTTCTCGCGAAGCATGGTTGCCACTTCAAATCTCTGAGAGAGAGACAATAATTCATTTACCGTACACAGATCTTCAAAAAATCCATAACATTCATTTTTATCCTGAAGGCATAAAATTGCATTAAATAAATGGTCAACAGCCTCAGTCTGAATCTTTTTGTTCATTTGTGCATACCAACCTTTCATTCCAAATTATTCTCTTTTACACAATACACACTAATACAGTGATATTTTAACATACTAAAGTTTTAAAGTAAAGAAGAATTACATAAAAGCATAAAAGTTTTGACTTGCGATGTAGTTTTTAATACTATATAATGTAGTGAAAGACTATGAAAAGTTACAAAGGGGAAAAAATGACTATATCAACGGATGATTTGTTAAACAGCATATTAAAGAGTCTGGAACATATCCGATATGTGGATTTGGATGATATTCCGAACATTGATTTGTATATGGATCAGGTTACTACTTTCATGGATGAGAAACTGCAGTCTACCACCCGTAATCCGGGAGAGGACAAGATTCTTACTAAGACCATGATTAATAACTATGCCAAGAATGACCTGCTTCCTCCGCCGGTTAAGAAGAAATATTCCAAAGATCATATGTTGATTCTTATCATGATTTATTATTTTAAGGGTATATTATCTTTTAGTGATATACAGGAGATTTTAAGGCCTATCACAGAACATTATTTTGATAAGAAAGACGGCTTTGGTTTAGAGGCTATTTATAGGGAAGTGTTTGAATTTGAGGATGTGCAAAAGGAAGCACTTAAGGCAGATATAGCCAGTAAAATGGAACATACCAAGGGGATGTTTAAGGACGCACCGAAGGAAGATGAAGACTTTTTTACGATGTTTTCTTTGATTGTCCAGCTTGGATTTGATGTTTATCTTAAGCGTCTTTTAATTGAAAAGTTAATCGATAATTATAAGCAGCAGAATATAGCAACACAGGCACCTAAGAAAAAAAAGGAACCAAAAACAGAATAAACCGTATAATATACCATCAGTCTTATTGGAGGATTTTTATGAAAAAGAAACTGGTGGTATTTTTATGTGTTTTTACATTAATGGTATCCATGACGGCTACCGTGCTTGCCGGATGCGGAAAGAAAGAAGAGGAAAAAGGTCTTACCCCTGTTACACTCAATGAAGTGGCCCATTCGATTTTTTATGCGCCGATGTATGCGGCAATCGAGCTTGGTTACTTTGAAGAAGAGGGTATTGATTTGACACTGGTTACGGGATTTGGTGCAGATAAAACCATGACGGCCCTGCTTACGGGAGAAGCCGATATCGGTTTTATGGGACCGGAGACAACGGTTTATACTTATAACGGAGAAATGGAAGATTATGCGGTGAATTTTGCGCAGTTGACACAGCGTGCCGGTAATTTCCTTGTGGCAAGAACGGAAAATGATGCATTTTCCTGGGATTCCATAAAAGGAACCACGGTGCTTGGCGGCAGGGCAGGCGGTATGCCGGAAATGGTATTTGAATATGTGCTCAAAAAGCATAATATCGACCCGCAGAAAGATTTGACAATCGACCAGAGCATTGATTTTGGTTCTACCGCAGCGGCATTCAGTGGCGGTCAGGGCGATTATACCGTAGAATTTGAGCCCCATGCGACTGCACTGGAAGTAAAGGGTGACGGCTATGTAGTTGCCTCTATTGGGGAAGAGTCCGGTTATGTCCCATATACTGCATTTTCGGCAAGAAAGAGTTTTATGGAAGCCAATCCGGAAGTAGTGCAGGCGTTTACGGATGCTTTACAGAAGGGGATGGATTATGTGAATTCCCATACGGCAGAGGAAGTGGCAAAGACAATTTTACCGCAGTTTGCAGAAACAGACATAGCAGATGCAACCATGATTATTGAGCGTTATCAGGCACAGGACACATGGAAGGACACTTTGGTATTTGAAGAAGATGCATTCACTCTTTTACAGGATATCCTGCGTGATGCCGGCCAGTTAACACAGACGGTTCCTTATGAAAAACTGGTAGATACTTCGTTTGCCAAAAAAGCGGCAAAAACAGAATAAAGTTAATAAAACTTTTATTTATTTCCTATTCCTGCTATCGACAGAATGTGCAATCTAAGGTATAATATTCTTCGTATATGACAAAATATTGTGTGATTATGGAGGAATACATAAATGGGATTATTTTTTAAACAACTTGCCAATGTAGTAGAGTGGGCAGAAGCAAGTGACAGCGTATTATTCTGGAAATGGCAGAATCAGGAGATTAAGAAAGGCTCCAAATTGATTATCCGTCCGGGCCAGGATGCGATTTTCATGTATAACGGCCGTATTGAAGGTGTTTTTGAAGAAGAAGGAAGTTTTGATATTGAGTCTGATATTATTCCTTTCCTCTCTACTTTAAAGAGCTTTAAGTTTGGTTTTAACAACCCATTGCGTGCAGAAGTACTTTTTATCAATACGAAGGAAGTTTTGGTAAAATGGGGAACCAAGAATGCAATTAATTTACAGGCACCGGGGCTTCCGGGAGGTATGCCGGTACGTGCATTCGGTACATTTGCATGTAAGATTTCCAATCAGGAAGTTTTGATTGATAAATTGGCAGGTATCCGCCAGAGTTATAGTGTAAGTGATGTTAAGGAACGTATCGTTTCTAATTTAGACCAGCTTCTTATGAGTTGGATTGGCAAAGAAGGCCGTGATATGTTCAATTTGCAGATGGATGCAGCTAAGATTGCAGACGGAATTTGCTCAGAATTGAACGATGATATGTGCAAAATCGGTATTTCTATTACGGATTTCAATATTGAGAGCTTTTCTTATCCGGAAGAAATCAAGAAGATGCAGGAAAAAGCAGCAGCACAAGCTATGGTTGGCGATGTCAACAAATACCAGCAGCTTGCTATGGCAGATTCCCTCGGAAACGGCAAAGGTGGCGGTTCCTCTGTTGCAGGCGATATGGTCAGCATGCAGATGGGTATGGCTATGGGTCAGCAGATGGTTGCCCAGATGCAGGGTGGTGCACAGGCAGGTGCAGCTTCTGTAGGAGGCCAGTCTTTTGCAGGTGCTAAGTTCTGTCCGAACTGTGGTACAGCGACTAACGGAGCGAATTTCTGTGCAAATTGCGGAACCAAATTAGGTTAATATTTTGTTTGCAGTTATGATAATGATAGGAAGGGCTGCCTGAGTGTTCAGGCGGCCTTTTTAAAGGGAAAGACCTTAGGGCAATAAGTGGTGCAGTGCGCACGGTAGGAGTTTTATGAGTATATACGATACATTGAATGAACGTCAGAAAGAAGCGGTTTTAACAACGGAGGGACCTGTATTATTGCTTGCGGGTGCCGGTTCGGGTAAGACCAGATGTCTGACACACCGAATTGCATATCTGATTGAAAATAACGGCGTAAATCCCTGGAATATTCTTGCGATTACGTTTACAAATAAAGCAGCGGGCGAGATGCGTGAGAGAGTGGATAATCTGATTGGATTTGGTTCGGAGCAGATTTGGGTGTCCACCTTCCATTCCACCTGTGTGCGCATTTTGAGAAGACATATTGATTTACTTGGGTATAGTACCAATTTTACGATTTATGATACCGACGACCAGAAATCCCTGATGAAGGATGTTTGCAAGCGTCTGGAAATTGATACCAAGGTGCATAAGGAGAAGACGATTCTCAATGCTATTTCTTCTGCAAAAGACGAACTGATCGGACCAAAGGAATATTATCAGAATACCCTTGGAGATTATAGTAAACAGAAGATTGCAATGGCGTATGAGGAATACCAGAAAGCATTAAAGAATAATAATGCCTTGGATTTTGATGATATTATTGTAAAAACGATTGAATTGTTCCGTGCATATCCTGAGGTGCTTAACAATTATCAGGAACGGTTCCGCTATATTATGGTGGATGAGTACCAGGATACCAATACGGCACAATTTGAACTGATTCATTTGCTGGCGGCCAAATACCGCAATTTATGCGTAGTTGGTGATGATGACCAGTCCATTTACAAATTCCGTGGTGCGAATATCCACAATATTTTGGATTTTGAAAAGGTATTTCCGGAAGCAAAAGTGATAAAACTGGAGCAGAATTACCGCTCAACCAAGAAGATTCTGGAGGCGGCTAACTGCGTTATCCGTAACAATACAGCACGTAAGGAAAAAGCTCTTTGGACGGAGAATGAAGAAGGCGAGCGGATTCATTTCAGACAGTTTGATACCGCATATGAAGAGGCGGAGTACATTGTTTCGGATATTATTAAGGCAAAACGTAATCATATCTATGATTACGGACAGAATGCGATTTTATACCGTACCAATGCGCAGTCCCGTATTTTGGAAGAACAGTTTGTAAAAGAAGGTGTACCGTACGATATTATCGGCAGTATTAATTTCTATGCCAGAAAAGAAATCAAGGACATTCTGGCGTATTTAAAGACGATTGATAATGCGGTGGATGATTTGGCAGTAAAGCGTATTATCAATATTCCGAAGCGTGGAATCGGAGCAACGACGATTAATAAAGTGCAGGAATTTGCCGATGGGAATTATATGAGTTTTTACGATGCGCTTGAGATGGCAGACCAGATTCCTTCAGTTGGAAGAAGTGCAGCTAAATTGGAGCCTTTTGTAACTATGATTCGTGCATTCCGCGGAAAAATGGAGTTTTTCAGTCTGGAAGAACTGGTAAAAGATATCCTTGATGCGACCGGATATGTCAGGGAATTGGAGACTTCCGGCGAAGAGGATGCGCAGGATAGGATTGAGAATATCAACGAGTTGATTACAAAGGTCGTTGCGTATGAAGAAACGGCAGAAGAACCGACGCTTAGCGGATTTTTGGAGGAAGTAGCGCTGGTTGCAGACATTGACCGCTTGGAAGAAAATCCGGACAAAGTCTTACTGCTTACTTTGCATGCGGCAAAAGGCCTTGAGTTTGACAATGTGTACCTTGCCGGTGTGGAGGACGGTATTTTCCCAAGTTATATGGCGATTACCGATATTGATCCGACGGCAGTGGAAGAGGAGAGACGACTGGCGTATGTGGGTATTACCAGAGCCAGAAAGATGCTTACCATCAGCTGTGCGCGTTCCCGTATGATACGTGGTGAGATGCAGTACAATCCGGTCAGCCGTTTTGTGAATGAAATCGATGAGAAATTACTGGATAACAGACCGCTTCGAGGACGTGTGAGGGATTTTGATTCTTATGATGATGACTCTATGGAGAGGATGTCATTTAAGTCCAAGCCGTTTTCCGGTTTTACAGATACAGTGTCTTCGTATTCGGCTGGTCTTGGTTCTACACGCCCGGCCAATGCCGTTTATGCCAAGCCAAAGGCAGTGGTAAGACCGAAAAAAACCGACCTTGAGAATCAGCCGTACATCACCAAGGGAATCGGTGCTTTAAGCAAGGGGGCACCTGTCAGCGATTCCTTGGATTATGGTGTGGGAGACCGTGTACGCCATATTAAGTACGGTGTCGGAACTGTGTCTGCCATTGAAAAAGGACCGAGGGATTATCAGGTAACAGTTCAGTTTGATACGGCAGGGCAGAAGGTAATGTATGCGGCTTTTGCAAAATTAAAAAAGACGGAATAAATTTCTTGTTTTTTTGTAGTAAAACAAGTAAAAAAGTGGTATGATAATAACAACCTAATATGTATGACAGAAGGGATATTGTTATGAGCAAGATTGATGAATTAATAGAATTATTAAAATATAACAAAGGAGTAGTCATGAAGAAAGAGAACAAACCTAACATTGTTGCCATTGTATTAACAGTATTAGCAGTTTTAGCTGTAATTGCAGGTATTGCATATGCGATTTACCGCTATATCAAGCCATGCTACTTGGAAGACTTCGATGATGATTTCGAAGACGATTTTGATGACGATTTCTTTGAGGATGAAGAAGAGGATGATATTCCGATTCCGGTTCCTGTAGAAGAAGTTGCAGAAGAAGATGAAGCAGAGGTTGACGCTGAATAATTTCTGCATGATTTAGAATGCGTTTTTATGAGCGGAATGGTAACATTCCGCTTGTTTTGTTGGTCGGAATTTGGGAATGTAGGGGCCGGCTGGTAAGAATATTTATTTGTTAGTAGAGGATTTGGTAAGCATGAAAAAAGGACAAATTGTAGAAGGCATTGTAGAAAGAATCGAATTCCCGAATAAAGGTGTGGTAAGAGTCGAGGAAACGGCAGAAAATGGCGAGAAGAAGACTTCTTACTGTGTTGTGAAAAATGTAATTCCGGGACAGAAGATTTCGCTTGGTGTGAAAAAGGTCCGCAAAGGAAAAGCAGAAGGTATGTTGCGTGAAGTGCTGGAAGCAGCACCGAATCAGGTAGTGCCGCCATGCGCCCATTTTGGCGAGTGCGGAGGCTGTACATACCTGCATTTATCCTATGAAGACCAGGCGGCTTTGAAAGAAGCACAGGTTAAGAAATTGCTGGACGGTGTTCTTGATAAGCAGGAACAGCCCTATGAATTTATGCCGATTAAATATAGCCCGGTATGCCAGGGGTACCGTAATAAGATGGAATTTACGTTTGGAGATTCTTATAAGGACGGACCGCTCGCACTCGGACTTCATAAAAGAGGCAGTTTCTATGATATTTTAACGGTTTCGGATTGTAAGATTTGTGATGAAGATTATAGAAGTATTTTAACGGCGACCTGCGAGTATTTTGCAGGACTTTCGCTTGCCCATTACCACCGTATGCAGCACACAGGTTATCTGCGCCATTTGCTGGTGCGTAAGGCAGCCAAGACAGGCGAGATTCTTGTGGCACTTATTACGACGACCCAGCAGGAAGTGGACTTGCAACCATATGTGGATTTATTGCTTGGACTGAATTTAAAGGGCAAAATTGCCGGTATTTTACATACCAAGAACGATTCCCTTGCCGATGTGGTACAGTCGGATGAGACTGTGCTTTTATACGGACAGGACTATATTACAGAGGAATTACTTGGACTGAAATTCAAGATTTCACAGTTTTCGTTTTTCCAGACCAACAGCTTGGGCGCGGAAGTGCTCTATCAGACTGCGCGTGAGTTTATCGGTGATTTGGGAAAAGGGGAGAAGATTGTTTATGATTTATACAGCGGAACCGGCACGATTGCACAGATGATTGCACCTGTAGCTAAGAAGGTAATCGGTGTGGAAATCGTAGAGGAAGCCGTAGAAGCGGCCAAGGAAAATGCGGCACTTAACGGCCTTACTAACTGCGAATTTATTGCAGGCGATGTAC
>JAZMZZ010000125.1:0-40412 GCA_045586245.1 Lachnospiraceae bacterium
AGCCACAGAACGAATGCTCTGCAGCTATTTAACTAAGCTGAAAATGGGACTTGAACCCACGACCCCTTCATTACGAGTGAAGTGCTCTACCGACTGAGCTATTTCAGCAATCAACTCTGTTATTATACTAACTTCGTCTCAATTTAGCAAGTAGGAATTATTGCCGAATTGTAACATCCATACGTGAATACGGAATCTCAATATTATTTTCATCAAATTTTAGCTTAATGGTCTCTAAAATGCGCCATTTTACAGGCCAATATTTTTCCTGCCGGGTATAGCATCTGACTCCCAAAACCATTCCGCTGTCTCCAAAATCATCTACAAAAACATCCATATCCTTTTGCTTTATTACATCTGCATCTTCCTTGAGGATATTGAGTAATATTTCCTTCACATCTCGTATATTGGAATCATAGGAAACGGTAATTCTTAAATCCAGTCTGCGAAAGTCCGTACCGGTAACATTGGTAAGGCTGTTATTAGCAAGTGTACCATTTGGAAGAACAATTATCTTTTCATCATATGTAGTTAATTTTGTGTAAAAAAGAGAAATCTCCGTAACCGTTCCTTCATTCTGGTTCGTATCTTCTTTGATGTAATCGCCGACTTTAAACGGTTTTAACAATAAAATCAGTACACCACCTGCAAAATTACTTAAAGAACCCTGTAGTGCAAGACCGAGTGTAACACCTGCAGACCCTAAGAGTGCAGCAAGGCTGGTTACTTCAAAGCCAAAGGAACTGGCAATACCCAGTACCAGCAACACAATCAATGAATACTTAATAAAAGCATCCAAAAACTGTACAACACCGGTGTCAGCATTGGCTTTATTCAAACATTTCTTTGTGATTTTACGGACCCATTTGATTAATTTAAGTCCGATATATAATGTCAAAAATGCAAGAAGCACTTTTATACCAAGCGCAGTCAGCCCATTGCCGTACTGCGCCCAAAAAGTCTCAAATTTCATAGTACATTACCTATTTCTTTGTTTTCTTTGCTTTTGTAGTTTTAGCCATTTTTGTGAGTGCTTCTGCCTTATCAAGTGCTTCCTTTTCAAGCTGGGCACGAATCATTTCGACCTTCTTTTCGGCAAGGGCAAGTAATTCTTCACGGCTAAACGGTTGATATGAGTAAATTGCCACACTAAGAGGTTCCAGCGTCAATTCAAGTGTATTATTCCGTCCGTCATAATATTCTTCGTTTGTAGCAATTTCACTATTATTAAGAACATAATCTCCGCCGGCTTCTTTCATATTGGAATTGAAAATCTCAGTATATTTACCTTCTTCCAAAACTCCCAATTTAAAACCGGGATACTTTTCTTTTGAAAAATTGGCAACAATCAAAAGCGTATCGGTAAGATTCTCCGTTTTACGGTAAAAACTAAGTGTTCCGTCATTGTGGTCCATACAATTATTCCACATAAATCCGGCCAAATCCGTATCCAATTCATATAATGCCGGCTGTTCCTTATATAAACGGTTCATCTTGGCAATCAGTTCGTCCGTATCTTGATTCATATAAAACATTTTCTTGCCCGGATGACACATCAAATACGCATATAATGCACGAAGAAACGCCTTCTTTTGCTTCTTATCCATTTGAATACAGTCAAGCAAAGAGCCGCCGTTACGATATACTTCATTGTGTGAAACCGCAAGAATATAATTCTCGCAATAGGAATAAACCATGCTGAATGTCAGATTACCAAGTGAAGATAATCTTTCATCATACGGTTTCTTCAGGTATTCTACAAAGTCATTCATAAAACCTGTATTCCACGCATAATCAAATCCCAGGCCGTCATTCTCCAGACGTTCTGTAATCTTTGGCCATGCACTGGTTTCCTTGGCAATGGTCATAACTCCCGGATATTTTTTATGAAGAATACTGTTAAAATGCTTAATAAATTCTATTGCTTCCAGATTCTCGCTGCCACCGTATATATTTGGTACCCACTGTCCGTCACATTTACCAAAATCCATGTATAACATGGAAGAAAGTCCAGAAAAACGAAGTCCGTCCGCATGGAAATTCTCAACCCAATACAAACCATTGGCTATCAGGAAGTTAGAAACCTGCGCTCTTCCATAATTAAAATTATACGCATCATAGGCAACATTTTCACGCTGTCTTTCGTCCAGATGACCATATAAATAGGTTCCGTCAAAATTACAAAGACCATGTGCGTCCTTGGCAAAGAAAGACGGTACCCAGTCTAAAATCACACCAATTCCAGCCACATGGAAGGAATCAATAAATGCTTTCATCTCGTCCGTTGTGCCAAGTCTTGCACTTACCGCATAATAAGAAGTCGTCTGATAGCCGTTATAGTATTCATTCATATATTCCATTATAGGCATCAGCTCTACATGTGTATATCCATGTTCTTTTACAAACGGAATGACTTCCTTTGCAATCTCACACAGAGATTTGTTCGCGCCGTTTGATTCTTTGAATGCATGCAGATTCAATTCATATATCGATAATGGTGATTGATAAAAATCAAAGGAAGCTCTTGTCATCAGCCATTCATCATCGTTCCATGCAAAAGAAGATTCCCTGCAAAGTACGGAAGCCGTATCCGGTGATTTCTGTGAACATACAGCGTATGGGTCAGCCTTTAAATGCGTCATGCCGCCATGCATGCAAATCTCATATTTATAATTCATACCTTCAGAAAGACCCGGAATAAATAACATAAAAATACCGGTGTCTTCATGGCGAACCATCGGATGCACTTTGCCGTTCCAATTGTTAAAATCACCAACAACACTGACACGAACTGCATTCGGTGCCCAAACGCGGAACACTACACCTTCTGCTCCATCCATATCGGTAAAATGTGCACCAAGGACTTCATACGCACGGTAATGCAAACCGGAATTTAATTTATTAATTTCATCCTCTGTAAGTGATACTTCATATTGATACGGATCATGATAAATACGACTCTTTCCATCTTTATCCGTCACAATATAATGGTACTTTTTATCGGTTTTATGATTAACCAATGCAGCAAAGAATCCGTCATCGTCTACCATATCCATGGAAACGGACTTATCCTCATCTTCTATAACAAGGTCAACTTTTTCAGCACCCGGCAAATACGTCTGATACAATGTGGATTTTCCAACCACATGTGCGCCAAGGACGTTTTGCGGCTGATCCTCTTCTGCGTACTGAATTGCTTCAATTGCCGGCCAGTCCATTAATTTGTACAACTTTTTGTTCATGAAATCACAAACCTTTCTAAATCTTATGAATAAACAATCCGCTTCTAAGTTTTGGTTCAAACCATGTAGACTTCGGGGGCATTAATTTGCCTTCGTCTGCTACTGCAAACAGTTCACCAATGGATGTCGGATACATGGAAAATGCTGCCGAACAGTCTAATTTATTACGTCTTTCAAGCTCGCCAAGTCCACGGATACCACCAACAAAATCGATACGGTTATCGGTCTTTGGATTCTTAATTCCAAAAACAGGGTCTAAAACATAGTCCTGTAACAAGGATACATCAAGTCCTTCTACCGCATCATCAGAAGTATATTCTTCTTTGATGGTTAATCTATACCATTTATCATCAAGAAGCATACCGAATTCACCCTTCTTTGCCGGTGCAACTGCAGAATCTGCTTCTTCAATAATAAAATGTTCTTCTACTTCTGCAAGGATATCCTTAACAGTCTTGCCGTTTAAATCTTTTAATACACGGTTATAGTCTAAAATCTTAAGTTCTGATTCCGGGAATAATACAGAAAGGAAATGATCGGACTCCTGAGTCACGCCTTCTTTTCTTCTCTGCAAACCAACCTTAACCGCAGAAGCACATCTGTGATGTCCGTCTGCAATATAAATCTTATCCATCATACTAAAAGCAGTCTGTAAATTCGTATTATTCTGCTCATCGGAAATTTTCCATACGCAATGTTCAATTCCGTCATCAGCCGTAAAACAATACAAAGGCTCCTTTGCCTGTTCTTCCTTCATAATTGCGGTAATTGAAGCCACATCTCGGAATGCAAGGAAAATCGGTCCGGTCTGGCAACTTGTCGTATCAATGTGACGGATACGGTCAACTTCTTTTTCTTCCCTTGTGTTTTCATGCTTCATAATAACATTGTTACAATAATCATCGATAGAGGAACATGCTACAATACCGGACTGTGCACGTCCGTTCATTATAAGCTGGTATATGTAATAGCATCTGTCAGTATCTTCTACAAACTGCCCTTCTTTAATCTTAGTCTCAATTAATTCTTTTGCCTTAGCGTATACTTTATCTGCATAAGTGGACACCGAATCATCAAAATTGGTCTCTGCCCTGTCAATTCTTAAAAATGATAAAGGATTCTCCTTTACCACCTTACAAGCTTCTTCTCTGTTATAAACATCATAAGGTAATGCTGCAATCTTATCTGCGAGTTCAACCGCCGGTCTTACCGCGCAGAATGGTCTGATATCTGCCATTTGTATGTCCTGCCTTTTCATCTTTATTGTATAAATGTATTCTACATTTTGACATCGTATTAAGCAAGTGTTAAAATGTCATTCAGTGGTATCCAATATACTGTTTTTTTATATAAAATATACAAATCAAAGGAGAGTTTATGATATGACAGCTGAAGATAGAGTATTTTTACAGACGATTATGGATTATGCCGAGGAAGTTATGCCGGATATCGACCCGCAAAAGGTTCGAATCTCTGAACAGATTGAAAAACTCCGCCCGATTTTACAGGAGCTTGCCATGAAGCATCAGATGCCGGTAGAGGATGTATTTATCAAATATATGGATTTGGCTACCGAATATGCAATTAAGTATCAAAACCAGATGAATGAGCAGTTCAAAGAAGCATTTGAAGGCGAGAACCAGAAAAAATTATATTAGTTATAAATAAGACGCGGCCGTGTTTAACACAGCCGCGTTTATATTTTATACCTTATTTTGTTTCCCTGTTAACAAAATTTGTTTCCGTCTTGGAATACATAATTTTCTGCGAATGATACAGTCCGTAATATCCTGAGAGCATATAACTTACTACTACCGTTGTCAGGTAATATGGCATCCCTTCAAATCCAAATAATTCAAAAGAAATCATAAGTGATGTAATCGGGCAGTTGGTGACACCACAGAACACACCAACCATACCGCATGCGGCAACTAAAGTAATCGGCAATCCGAAGATTCCCGCAACAACGCACCCAAATGCTGCACCGATACAGAAAGACGGTACAATCTCGCCTCCTTTAAATCCGGCACCAAGTGTTAATGCGGTAAAGAATATTTTTAGCAAAAATGTATACCACTTTGTCTCTTCATAATGGAAAATATGTTCCATTATACCCTGACCGGAACCAAGAAATTCATTGGTATCAAGCAATAAACATAACAATATTATCAAACATCCGCCAATAAAAATCCTAAGGTATTGGTTTTTTATAAATTTCTTATATAAATGCCCTGTCTGATGCAGACAAATACAAAACAGAATACTTACTCCACCCGCAAATGCGGCAAAAATAATAATCTTTATAAAGATAACAGGCGTAAATACAGGAATACTTGTAACTATAAATGCCTCCGGTTTTACATCAAGAAAGTTTGCCAGAAAATGTGCCGTCATGGATGCGGTTACGCATGGTACCAGTGCCGAATAATGCATAATACCGATACTGATTACTTCGAGTGAAAAAATGGCTGCCGCCATCGGAGCGCCAAAAAGTGCAGAGAATCCGGCGCTCATACCGCACATGATAATAATTCTTTGGTCATTATCATTTAAGGACAATTCTTTGCCGACACGATTGGCAATACTGCCTCCCAGCTGGATAGCTGCTCCTTCCCTACCTGCAGAACCTCCAAGAAAATGCGTAATCATTGTGGAAGCATAGATAAGCGGAGCCATTCTGGTCTTAATACCGGTATTGGAATGAATGGAAGAAATAACCGTATTGGTTCCCTTATCATCTTCATTATTCCAGGTACGGTACATAAAAACGATAATAAGACCACCAACAGGCAGCAACCAGCTTATCCACTGATGCGCCATGCGGTAATCATTTGCCCATAAAAGCATATGTCCAAAAACAGAACATACACTTCCTACCAAAAAACCGATAAAGGTTCCAAGCACAAGCCATTTTATAAGTGTTTTTACGGAATATAAGGAATCGTTTATTTTACGGATTCCCTCTCTTATTGGTATCATATATTACTCCGATCCGTTATTATTATCATTCTATTATAAATTTATCAAAGGTTATTTATCTTAACAAGTACTAATTTACTATAATTTGTCAATTTCATTTGCATACCGGGATTAGAAATGGTATAATAAACATATATTTTGAATTTCAAAATATTAATAATGAGGAGGAATACATATGAGAGATTTTTATATCACTACAGATTCCGATTCCGATTTACCAAAAGAATATATCGATAAATACAACACCGTCATTATACCCCAGTATTACTCTTTTGGAGATACGGTATACGGTGATGAATTACATATGCCGCCGAATGAGTTCTATGAGCGTATGCGGAGTGGTTCTTTACCGCAATCTCATGCAAATGATTCCGTTGTTATAGAAGAACGTTTCCGTACCATTCTTGATAAAGGAGCCGATATTATCCATATCAGCTTCTCTTCTGCCCTCAGCATCAGTTATAATAATGTGTGTACGGTTGCCCGTGCTTTGGAAAAAGAATATGAGAATTCCCGGATTACGGTTATTGATTCCTTAAATGTTTCTCTTGGCGAATCCCTTATGGTCATTTATGCCAACCGGTTAAAAGAACAGGGTACTTCCTATGAAGAAATCATTATCTGGTTAAATGAATTCCGTCACCATATTAATGTCCAGTTTACCGTAGATGACTTATTCCACTTACAAAGAGGTGGCCGTGTATCAAGAACAACCGCATTATTTGGCAGTGCCTTTAATATCAAACCGTTTATGTATTTAACTAAAAACGGAACACTTGCCTTCGGTGGAACGATACGTGGACGTAAAAAATCCATATCCACATTAGTAGACCGTATGAAGGATACCCTCAACGATAATATTGATTATACTTTGCCGGTAGGAATTGTACATGCCAATTGCTATGAAGAAGCAAAATCCTTAGCAAAAATAGTAAAGTTAAAAACCAAATTTAAACATATAATAATCAATGATATCAGCCCGAGTATCGGAGCCCATTCCGGTCCGGGAGCCCTGGGAATCCTATATTTCGGTTCTATTAAACCGGAGGAATAATACCACTTAACTATTAAGGTCCAATCATATTCTGATTGGACCTTTTATACTTCTATCTATTGCGTATTATTCATAACCGATTCCCAAATTTCTTCCAAATAAGATTTACCAAAATCCGTATCCAGTTTTTTGGTAAAACTTTTTTGTGCAAGATTATCATTAAACATATCCATTGGAAAAACAGAAATTGTTTTCTTATTGCCGGACACATATGTAACAAGCGGATGAGCTGCATAAGAATCAATTATGACTTCCCCTTTATCATCTTTAATAACCGTAATTTCGGCCATGGCACCCAACATCCTCTCCCCAATGTCCGGTTCCTCTGATGCCGTACTATTCACATAATTTCCAAGGGAATAATAAACCAGCATTTCATTGCCTTCATCATCTTTAATCATCTCAACAGGTTCTATAACATGCGGATGAGTACCTATTACAAGATCCACTCCGTTTTCTAAGAAAAATTGTGCGTAATCCTTTTGATATGAACTGGCCTTTAATACATATTCCGTTCCCCAATGCGGACATACAACAACAAAGTCCGAAACCTCTTTTGCTTTTGAAATATCCATTGCCATCTGTTCTTTATCCATCAAATTAACGGCATAAGGCATCCCCTCCGGTAACGGAAGTCCGTTAAGACCATATGTATAATTTAAAATGGATATTTTTATTCCGTTTTTTTCTACGACGTAAATGCTATCGCGCTCTTGCTGGGAATCCTGGATTCCGAGATAAGCAATATCGGGATGTTCATTCTCCCAATAATTAATACAGTTAAGAAGTCCTTCTTTTCCCCTATCCATAGCATGGTTGGTAGCGTGTAAGACAACATCAAAACCGGCATTTACAAGTGCATCACCTACTTCGTAGTATGTATTAAACATCGGATATCCGGATATTCCCAATTCTTTACCACCTAAGATAACTTCCTGATTAACAATTGCAATATCCGCATCGGAAATCATCTTTTTGGTATACATGAACAAATGGGAAAAATCAATATCCCCGTCCGATTTTAAACCACTGCGGTTAACAGGCATATGCATTAGCATATCACCAACCATTACCAAAGTGACACTACTAGCGGCATTACTATCCGTCTTCTTATCCGTCATGGTATTTAGCGGTTTAGAACCTGTACATATAACAAATATAACTATAATTAAAAAAATAGAAACTTTCTTTTTCATACTATCCCTACTGCAATAATGAAAAGCCAAGGAAAACCTTGGCTTTCATAACAAAATTATTTTACGACACGTACTCTGATAACACCTTCGCTGTTGCGGAGTTCGCTTAATACTTCATCAGATACTTTACTTTCCAAATCAAGCATTGTATACGCCCAATCACCTTTGGATTTATTAATCATATCTGTAATATTGATTGCATATTTTTTAAATACGGTTGTAAAGTTAGAAATCATACCGGAAGTATTCTTATGAATTACTGCAACTCGTGATACCTGTGAACAAATACCCATATCACAGTTCGGGAAGTTAACGGAGTTAATAATATTACCGTTTTCGAGGTAGTTCTTCAATTCCTTAACTGCCATTACAGCACAGTTATCTTCGGATTCTTCTGTAGAAGCTCCAAGATGAGGAATTACGATACATCCTTCCTTACCTGCTGTTGTTGTGTTAGGGAAATCAGTAACATACTTACGGATCTTACCGGAAGCAATACCGTCTAAAATATCTTCTTCATTGCAAAGAACATCACGTGCAAAGTTAAGAATAATAACTCCGTCTTTCATAAGGGAAATGGCATCTGCATTGATTGTACCCTTTGTCTGAGGAAGTGCCGGAACATGAATGGTAATAAAATCACATTCTTCATAAACTTCTTCCACATGGAGACAATGTTTAACAGAACGGCTTAAATTCCATGCTGCATCAACGGATACATACGGGTCATAACCATATACTTCCATACCCAAATGAACTGCCGCATTGGCAACTTTACCACCGATAGCACCAAGACCGATGATACCGAGTTTCTTGCCTTCAATTTCAGTTCCCGCAAATTTCTTCTTTTCTTTTTCTGCTGTTTTAGCAATGTTCTCATCGTCTTTTGCAGATTTTACCCATTCAACACCACCGATAACATCACGGGATGCGAGTAACATACCTGCAATTACAAGTTCCTTAACACCGTTTGCATTCGCACCCGGAGTATTAAATACAACAATACCGTTTTCTGCACATTTATCAAGCGGAATATTATTAACACCGGCACCTGCTCTTGCTACTGCCAAAAGATTGTCACTAAATTCCATCTCATGCATGGAAGCACTACGAACAAGGATGCCTTCTGCTTCATTTACATCATCCGTTCTTGTATAGTTTGCATTAAATCTCTGAAGACCGATATGTGCAATCGGATTTAAGCAATGATATTTAAACATTTTATAAGTTCTCCTCTTCAAATTTCTTCATGAATGCTACGAGTTTTTCAACACCTTCGATTGGCATTGCATTGTAAATACTAGCACGCATACCGCCAACGCTTCTGTGTCCCTTTAAACTTTCAAGACCTTCTGCTTTTGCTTCTTTTACAAACTTAGCATCCAGTTCATCATTACCTGTTACGAATGGAACATTCATTAATGAACGGTCTTCCTTACGGACGGTTCCCTTGAACAATTTGCTTTCATCAAGGAAATCATAAAGAATCTTGGCTTTCTTTTCATTCAGTTCCTTCATAGCCTGAAGGCCGCCCTTTTTCTTAATCCACTTAAATACTTTACCGCAGATATAAATTCCGTATGTAGGCGGTGTATTGTAAAGGGATTCGTTATCTGCATGAATCTTATATTTCATCATGGTTGGTGTTCCCGGAAGACATTCATCTGTAATTAAATCTTCACGGATAATGATAATCTGAACACCGGAAGGTCCGATATTCTTCTGAACGCCACCATAAATCATTCCGTATTTTGTAACATCTACCGGCTCGGATAATAAGCAGGAGGATAAATCAGCTACTAATGGCTTGCCCTTTGTATCCGGTAATGTCCAGAATTTTGTACCGTAAATGGTATTGTTTTCACAAATATATACATAGTCCATATCATCCGTAATCGGAAGGTCACTGCAATCCGGAATATAAGAGAATGTCTCATCTGCACTTGATGCAAGTTCTACTGCTTCTCCGTAAATCTTTGCTTCCTGGAAAGCTTTCTTAGCCCACTGACCTGTGATGATATAGCCGGCTTTCTTATTCTTCATTAAGTTCATAGGAACGGATGCAAAAACAAGGCTTGCTCCACCCTGAACAAATAACACTTTATAGTTATCCGGGATATTAAGTAAATCTCTTAAATCCTGTTCCGCTTCTTTGATAATGGCATCATATGCCTTGGAACGATGGCTCATTTCCATAACGGACATACCGGTTCCATTGTAATCTAACATTTCTGCTGCAGCTTCTTCTAAAACTTCTACAGGTAAAACTGCAGGACCTGCTGAAAAATTGTAAATTCTACTCACGATTATTCTCCTCCTAATGTTATATCCAATCGCATTAAACAACATTTTACAACCAATTTTCCGACACGTCAATACGGTAAAGTGTAAAACTGTATAATAATATTACATCATTCTTTGTGCAATTTTTAAACATTTATACATTATAAGTCTTATTTTGCTTCCTCAAGAGCATAATACAGAATACAGGGCGTTCCTATTTCCATCACTTCATACATCTGCTTTGCAATATCAACCGGTGTATTTATACATCCATGTGAACCGTTTTTTAAATAAATATCACCGCCAAATTCACTACGCCAGGTTGCATCATGAATTCCGATGCCACCACTTACCGGCATCCAATAATATACAAAACTTTCATAATCTGCGCCACGCAAAGTACGGTTTTTTTGTTTTGCATATACATAACAGACCTCTTCCCTGGTTGCATTGTTCTTACCGGTAACCACATCCGTTTCAATAAACAATTCACCATTCCGGTAATAAAACATTTTCTGTTGTCCGATGTCCACTTCAATATAGGTGCCCCCGATATCGTCTTTACCTTTTCTTGGGGCTTCCTTACTGTATTCCGGAGTTCTGATAAATTCCGTTTGCGAAGACTGTAAAAAAGCAAGTAATTCCTTTTTTTCGGTTTTCATATTAATTTTGTTACCGTAGGTACCGCCCTTTATCTGCAAAGTGCGTCCGTCGTGGGTAACAAATGTATGATTCTGATATGTATTATAAAGTGAAAGTTTTTCATCCAGCAATTCACTTAGACTATCTTCATCAATTAATAAATTATTATCCGCATCCGTATATTTCTCTACCAAATGTTTTTCATCCCCGGCTTCAAAACCGGACTTTTTTTCCTGATAAGTTTTGTAAAAAGAAAGTGTTTTTATCAAATCAGCGGAAGTTAATTCCTCTTTTTCATCATCAAATAAGTAAACGGCTTTTCTATTCTGGAATTTTTGCAAAATTTCATAAAAAGCAAGTAAATCCAACTCTTCATCCGTATATGGTTTATCATAATAACAACCTTCATCAACTAAATTAATACTTGATTTTCCGGCTGTCAAAGCCTGTTTAATTACTTCTTTTGACTTGGAAATATCAAAAAGATTTAATTTGGTATCTATAATTTGGAATCCTATGTCCGTCAATTCCAGTCTGACAGGTTCACCTTTATCAACATCCTGTTTTGCAAAAACATTATCAACTGCTTCATACAGTAATATTTCATCAAAACATACTGCCGGTTGCAGGGTATATTCCTTTTTACCGTCTGTCAGATTCTCTATCCATAAATAAGGATTTTGAATCTCCAGATAATGATTTAGGGGTTCTTTATAGTCATACGTAAAACCAATATCCTCTGCAGCAATATAAAAAGCCCCGTCTTTACACTTCACTTCAAGGCCTTCGTATACATATGCTTCATTCAGTTCCCTATTTACTTCTTCTACGGATTTACCGGTGCAATATACACCGTTAATATAAGTTAAAAAGGAAAAACCATCTTCATAATATACAGCCAGGCCCAGGTAACCCAGGCCTGCCAATATGCATATTATAAAAACAGTTCCCAATAAAAATTTTATTATTTTTTTCATTCGTACTCCTGTTAAGGTTTTATATACCTTATGCCGGAAAACAGGTATGTTGACCTGTAAACAATTAATTGTTTTTGTTTTTCAAATCTTCTGCATCAAATGCATCGGATATAGCTGCTCCTGCCGGTACCATCGGGAATACACAATCATCTTTATCAATGATACAGTTAAGTAAAACAGGTTTGCCGCAGGCAATTGCTTTTTCAATTGCAGGTGCAACTTCTTCTTTAGTAGTAACGGTTATTGCTTCACAACCAAGTCCTTCTGCAACTTTTGCAAAATCAACTTTATCTTCCAATATCGTCTGTGAGTAACGATGGTCATAGAATAAAGACTGCCACTGTCTAACCATTCCAAGTACATGATTATTAATTACAACCTGGATAATCGGTATATTATAACGGGAAGCCGTTGCCAGTTCATTCATATTCATACGGAAGCATCCGTCACAGGCAATATTAATACAAATCTTGTCTGGACGTCCCATCTTTGCACCGATACATGCACCAAGTCCGTAACCCATGGTTCCGAGCCCGCCGGAAGAAAGGAAGGTACGCGGTTCTGTATAGCGGTAATACTGTGCTGCCCACATCTGATGCTGTCCGACATCTGTTGAAATAATAGCCTTTCCTTCCGTAATACGATCGATTTCTTCAATAATATACGGACCGGATAACACATCTTTATTGTAAGATAAAGGATAACGCTGTTTTAATTCCTGAATATGCATCATCCAGGTATTGTGCTCCTGCTTTTCCAATTTGGAATTTAACTTATTCAACACTTCCTTCAAATCGCCTACAAGCGATGTATAAGTCTTGATATTCTTATCAATTTCCGCAGCATCAATATCAATATGTAATACCTTCGCATTAGAAGCAAATTTACTGGCATTACCAACTACACGGTCTGAAAATCTTGCACCAAGCGCGATTAATAAATCACATTCACTGACACCAAAGTTACTTACTTTGGTTCCGTGCATACCAATCATACCCGTATATCTATCACTATGTCCATCAAATGCACCTTTTCCCATTAAGGTATCACAAACAGGTGCATCGATTAATTCCGCAAATTCTGCAACTTCTTTCACGGCATCCGATGCAATTGCACCACCGCCAACATAAATAAACGGTTTCTTGGCTTCCCGAATAACGGAAACTGCCGTTTCAATGTCCGCATCCGTATATTTAGCCGTTTTTACCGGTGCTACCGGCGTCTGGCGTTCATAATCACACATTGCAGCCGTAACGTCTTTGGTAATATCTACAAGAACAGGTCCCGGTCTTCCGCTTTTTGCAATACGGAACGCTTTACGGATTGTCTTAGCCAAATCATTTACATCTTTAACAATATAACTATGTTTGGTAATCGGCATTACTACACCGGCAATATCCACTTCCTGGAAAGAATCTTTTCCAAGTAACGGAAGATTTACGTTCGCTGTAATGGCAACAACCGGAATACTGTCCATAAATGCGGTCGCAATACCGGTTACTAAATTGGTCGCACCCGGTCCACTTGTTGCAAGACAAACACCGACTTTACCTGTTGCTCTGGCATATCCGTCCGCAGCATGGGCTGCGCCCTGCTCATGGCTTGTTAAAATATGGAAAATCTCATCCTGATGCTTATAGAGTGCATCGTATACATTTAAAATCGTTCCTCCCGGATATCCGAAAACAGTATCTACGCCCTGTTCTTTCAAACATTCGATTACGATTTCAGCGCCTGTTAATTTCATGTGTTTTCCTCCAAATATATCAGTAATACCTTTATAAAATCAAATTAGTTCTTAGGGATCTCCAATACCGCACCTCTGTTACCGCTTGTAACAAGCTGACGGTATCTTGCAAGATAACCGCTGTTAATTTTTGGTTCTCTTGGTGTCCAGTTCTTCTTACGTTCTGCCAACACTTCATCCGAAACATCAACATTAATGGTATTGGCAGGAATATCAATCTTAATGATATCGCCTTCTTCAATCAGAGCAATCGGACCGCCGACTGCTGCTTCCGGAGAGACATGTCCGATAGAAGCACCACGGGATGCACCGGAGAAACGTCCGTCTGTAATAAGAGCAACCGTACTTCCAAGTCCCATACCGGCAATCGCGGATGTCGGATTGAGCATTTCACGCATACCCGGACCGCCCTTTGGACCTTCGTAACGGATAACGACTACATCACCGGCTACAATCTTACCACCTTTAATTGCCGCAATGGCATCGTCTTCACAATCAAATACTCTTGCCGGACCTTCGTGTACAAGCATTTCATCCACAACAGCAGAACGCTTTACTACACAGGTATCCGGTGCAATATTACCGGATAATACTGCAATTCCTCCAACTTCAGAATATGGATTATCAATCGGTCTGATAACATCCGGATTCTTATTGATACAACCTTCAATATTTTCTTTGATGGTCTTACCGGTACAGGTAATTCCGTCTGTATTCAGAAGGTTCTTTTTATTTAACTCATTCATTACGGCATATACACCGCCGGCTTCGTTTAAGTCTTCCATATATGTATGTCCTGCCGGTGCCAAATGGCAAAGGTTCGGTGTTTTAGCACTAATAGCATTGGCAATGGATAAATCCAAATCAATACCGCATTCATGTGCAATCGCCGGTAAATGTAGCATGGAGTTTGTAGAACAACCAAGTGCCATATCCACCGCGAGTGCATTATAGAAGGCCTCTTTTGTCATAATATCACGAGGCTTAATGTTTTTTTCAAGAAGCTCCATAATCTTCATACCCGCATGCTTTGCAAGACGGATTCTCTCAGAATATACGGCAGGAATGGTTCCGTTTCCGGGAAGTCCCATACCGATGGCTTCTGTTAAACAGTTCATGGAATTGGCTGTATACATACCGGAGCAGGAACCGCATGTAGGACATGCTTTTTCTTCAAACTCGGTAAGCTCATCCATGGTAATTTTGCCTGCAGCCTGTGCACCTACTGCTTCAAATAAAGAAGATAAACTTGTCTTACATCCGTTTACCCTTCCTGCAAGCATCGGACCGCCGGAAACAAAAATAGTCGGAATATTCAGTCTGGCTGCCGCCATTAAAAGTCCCGGTACATTCTTATCACAGTTTGGAATGCAGACAAGTGCATCAAACTGATGGGCAAGTGCCATACATTCCGTGCTGTCAGCAATCAAATCTCTTGTTACAAGAGAATATTTCATACCGGTATGTCCCATGGCAATTCCGTCACATACTGCAATTGCAGGAAACATTACCGGAGTTCCGCCTGCCATGGCTACCCCCATTTTAACGGCATCGGCTATTTTATCCAGATTCATATGACCCGGTACAATCTCATTGTAAGAACAAACAATACCAACCATTGGTCTTGCCAATTCTTCTTTTGTATATCCTAACGCATTAAATAACGATCTATGCGGAGCCTGACTTGCTCCTGTTTTAGCTGCATCACTTCTCATGTGAAACCTCCTAATTTTGCATTTTGGTCTATCATATCATTTTTAGATTCTTTCGGCAACCAAATCACCCATTTCTGAACACGACACCTGTTTCATTCCCTCTGACATGATATCGCCGGTTCTAAAACCATCATCAAGGACTTTATTAATCGCTTCATCAATGGCTTTTGATTCTTCCAATAAGCCAAAGGAATATTTTAACATCATGGATGCGGAAAGAATTGTAGCTAAAGGATTGGCGATATTCTTACCGGCAATATCCGGTGCCGAACCGTGACTTGGTTCATATAAACCAAATTTAGTATCATTCATGCTGGCAGAAGCCAACATTCCGATGGAACCGGTTACCATACTTGCTTCATCCGATAAAATGTCACCAAACATATTCTCTGTTAAAATAACATCAAACTGCGCCGGGTCTTTTACCAGCTGCATTGCACAGTTATCAACCAGCATATGCTCTACGGCAACCTCTGGGTAATCCTTTGCCACTTCATTCACAACCGCCCTCCAAAGTCTGGAAGAATCAAGTACATTGGCTTTATCCACGCTTGTCACTTTTTTATCACGTACCATAGCAACATCAAAAGCCTTAATAGCCACGCGTCTGATCTCATCCTCATTGTATGTAAGTGTATCAACTGCAGTACGGACACCATCCACTTCTTCTGTATGACGCGCTCCGAAATAAAGACCTCCTGTTAATTCACGCATAATTAACATATCAAAGCCTTTTGCACTGATTTCCTCTTTTAAAGGACATGCCCCGGCAAGTTGCGGATATAATACCGCCGGTCTTAAATTGGCAAATAAATTCAAAGACTTACGAAGTTTTAAAAGTCCTGCTTCCGGTCTTAAAGACGGTTCTAATTTATACCAAGGTGAAGTATTGGTATCTCCGCCTATAGAACCCATGAGTACCGCATCCGCACTCTTTGCTATTTCAATTGTTTCATCTGTCAGTGGCACACCATGTACGTCAATGGAAGCTCCTCCCATTAAAATATCATCATAACGAATACTGTGACCGTACTTTTCACAAACCTTAGCCAAAACCTTTTTAGCCTCTGCTACAATTTCAGGTCCGATTCCGTCTCCACTGATACAGGCAATATGTAAATTCATGTTAAAAACTCCTATCTGTCCTATTTTTATATCTTTGTCTATAGTATCATAGATTTTGCTATCCATAAAATATATATCAATTATAGATTCCATAACTTTTGGTTATGATTATACGTAAAAAAATCCCAGTGATAAATTCACTGGGATTAATAATCATTATAATCTTTTTATTCTGCGTCCGGTTTCTCAACCTGAGTAATCGCTGATTTCTGCATCGGAATACGGCAATTCTTGTTGCTACCGAATTCTACAATAACGGTATCATCGGAAACATCAATAACAACACCGTAAAAACCGCTTGTTGTTAATACACTGTCGCCTGTCTCAAGTGTTGCAAGCATAGCTGCAATTCTTTTCTGTTCTTTCTTCTGAGGACGAATCATCATAAAATAAAGAATGGCAAAAATAATTACCATATAAATAATCATAAATCCACCGCCTGCTGTTGCTTCTGTTAATAAAATACCCACTTTTATATCCTCCTTATAGGGTTGTTTTCACTATTTGCAATCATACCTCAGGAGTTGACATACTGTCAAGTTTAGACTTCTTATATGTTGCAAATTCTCCTTTATCAAGTGCATCCCTGATTTCTTCCATCATTGTATTATAAAAATACAGATTATGCATAACACAAAGACGCATACCAAGCATTTCTTTGGCTTTTAACAAATGCCGGATATAGGCCCTTGAATATTTTTGACATGCAGGACAATTACATCCCACTTCAATCGGACGCATATCTTTTTCATACTTCTGGTTAAAAAGATTAATCTTACCGTGATTGGTATATAAATGCCCGTGTCTTCCATTGCGGGTCGGATATACACAGTCAAAGAAGTCTACACCACGGTCCACGCCTTCCAAAATATTTGCCGGTGTACCGACTCCCATCAGATAAGTCGGCTTATCCTTAGGTAAATACGGAACTGTCTCATCTAAAATATAATACATCTCCTCATGGGATTCCCCAACTGCAAGACCACCTAAAGCATATCCGTCCAAATTCATGTCCGCAATTCTCTTTGCATGTTCTATACGGATATCTGCATAAATGGCACCCTGATTAATTCCAAAAAGTAATTGTTCTTTATTAATCGTATCATCCAGACTGTTAAGACGTTTCATCTCAACGCGGCATCGCTCAAGCCATCTGGTCGTACGGTCAACGGAAGGCTGTACATAACTTCTCTCTGCAAGAGCCGGCGGACATTCATCAAATGCCATTGCTATCGTAGAAGCAAGATTGCTCTGGATCTGCATACTCTCTTCCGGTCCCATAAAAATAATCCGTCCGTCAACATGCGAATGGAAAGTAACGCCTTCTTCCTTAATCTTGCGCAGACCGGAAAGGGAAAACACCTGGAATCCGCCCGAATCCGTCAAAATAGGTTTGTCCCACACCATGAATTTATGCAATCCGCCAAGTTCCTTAATCAATTTATCGCCCGGGCGTACATGTAAATGATAGGTATTGGACAATTCTACCTGTGTTTTTAAATTCTGTAAATCTTCGGTTGAAACAGCACCTTTAATAGCGGCAGCCGTTCCGACATTCATAAAAACAGGCGTCTGGATAGTGCCGTGAACCGTTGTTACCTCGGCTCTCTTAGCACGTCCTTCCTGCTTTAAAAGCTTATAATTATAGATTCCCATATTAAGTCATTCTCTGTTTCTGATTTATAAATTTTCTACAAATTCTTCTAACGTAATTTCATCTTCCGTAATGATCTTAGCCGCATCAACACCTACATAACGGAAATGCCACGGCTCGTACTGGATTCCGGTTATCTCTTCCTTACCAAGCGGATACCGTAAAATAAATCCATATTCCCAAGAGTGTTCAGCAAGCCATTTACCTGCAGAAGTATCTGCGAATCCAATATCAAGAGCCGAATAAGTGTCAGAAATAATATCTACCGCCAAACCAATCTGATGCTCGCTCGCACCGGGTACGGTAACCGTTATGGATGCTTTTTTATATGCATCCACATAGGACATTCCCGTCCGGATAAATGCCTTCACCTTACGGTCAAACAGATACTCCTGTCTTGCCATATCCCTATAAGGGGAACAGACAATTAAATTCACGCCATCTTCTTTTGCTGCAGTAAACATTTGTGTTAACGGCTCAATAATACGTTCATCACAACGCATTGCCCCTTTAATGGTTCCAAGCGTAAACTCATAATCTTCCGGAATAGGATGTTCCTTGTTGACAAGAAGAATATTCCAATCATCCTTATGAAATACCGCCTCTGACTGTAATTGCGATGTTTCATCCGTAATCATGGTTGATTTACTGGTTTCAATTAAATCTTCCAGACTGGCCGTATCTTCAACAACATCAATGGAACCGAATTCTTCAATATATTCCTCTTCCGATAAATAATCATCGGAAACAAAATCCGTATCCTCTTCAAAAGCGTCCATCGATAATACAGAATCCGATTCTGTACTCTTCTCATCAGACATAAAAACAGGCGGGGCAAAACTGGTACTAAATGCAAAAATAGCAACAACAAGACAAAGTTCGGTCAAAATAACAAGCCGTCTTTTATGGAATGATAAAAACTTACTCCAAAAAAGCGACCATATAAGCAGAAATACTGCCAAATATAGACAAAACCTGTTCTTCGCAGCCAGTTTGCGGTACTTCGCAATTTTCCGGCTTTGTACATCACTTAACATCTTTATCCCCCGCGCAGATAATATATCAAAAATTGAATTATAATTATATTTTATGTTACCATAATTATATATTTTTCTCAATCATTTTTCATAAGGGATAATAAAATTAACACTTGAGTAATAAATTGCGAGTGTTTATAATAATAACAATAAATTTTGGAGGAATGATATGCCAGGTTCATCATATGGCAAACATTTTACAATAACAACGTGGGGCGAATCACATGGCAAGGCCATTGGTGTTGTCATTGACGGCGTACCTGCCGGACTTTCTTTGCGTGAAGAAGATTTGGAATGCTATCTGTCAAGACGGCGTCCGGGAAGCAATCCTTACGGAACCAAAAGAACCGAATCGGATTCACCTGAAATTTTATCCGGAGTTTTTGAAGGAAAAACTACCGGAACCCCTATTTCAATAATCGTACATAACACTTCCCAAATCAGTAAAGATTACAGCAATATTGCCTCCATTTATCGTCCGGGACATGCCGATTATACATTGGAACAAAAATATGGCTTCCGTGATTACCGTGGCGGCGGACGTTCATCGGGGCGTGAAACAATTGGCCGTGTTGCTGCCGGTGCCATTGCCTGTAAAATATTAAAGAAACTTGGAATTGAAGTGATGGCATATACACACGCAATCGGCCCTTATTCCATAGCAGGCGATAATTTTACAAAAGAAGCCATTTTTGCCTCTCCTTTATATATGCCCGATACCAAAACTTCTGC
Organism: Lachnospiraceae bacterium; assembly: GCA_045586245.1. GTDB lineage: Bacteria > Bacillota > Clostridia > Lachnospirales > Lachnospiraceae > RGIG8767. Next base: position 20,384 of record JAZMZZ010000125.1, read on the forward strand.
AAAAGCCGAAGAATATTTACAGGATTGTATGAAAAGGCAGGATTCTGCAGGCGGTGTTGTGGAATGTATTGTTAAAGGAATGCCTGCAGGTGTCGGTGAACCGGTCTTTGATAAATTGGATGCCAATCTTGCCAAAGCCCTGATGTCTATCGGCGCAGTTAAAGCCGTAGAAATCGGTGACGGAATCAAAGCATCACAGGTTTACGGAAGTGAAAACAATGACGCTTTCTATATGGAAGGGAATTCTATATCCAAGAAAACAAACCACAGTGGAGGAATTCTTGGCGGAATGAGCGATGGCAGTGAAATTATTATGCGTGCACATTTTAAACCGACTCCATCCATCTCACAAGCACAGAATACCGTTACCAATAATGGAGAAAACACAACCATTGAGATTCATGGCCGTCATGACCCTATTATTGTCCCAAGAGCCGTAGTTGTTGTGGAATCCATGGTGGCAATTACTATCTTAGATATGTTAATGGAAAATATGTCAGCACGCCTTGACTATTTAAAGAATTTTTACAGTAAGTAGATTTGAGATTTTATAAAAATAAGGAGTATATACCATTAAGCAAAGCGAAAGTGTCTGCGGTATGGTATATACTCCTTAATCTTTTATAAATCTCAAATTATAACTTATGAAAAATAATACAATTCGGCTGCTGTACCTTAATCTCCTTACCATGCATCACAATCACATTCTTCTCCAAATCAACATCGAAAAACGTCATTGTACTGGAAATATGATTTGCAGATACTAAATGTCTGTTATCCGGGAATAAGACTGCATCCTTCGGATAATCGCCGCTGACAGGAAGACAGAATTTCTTAGTAAGCATTCCGGTCTGTTCATCAATCTCATACAAAATAACACTATTATCTCCTGCATTTGAAGAAACAATATATTTATAATCCGATGATAAATTCAGCGCACTCGCAGCAGAACCGCCCGCATGATATTTATTCAAAGTAGAGATAGTCTGGATCTTCTCGAATTCGGGATTCTTATCCGAAATCTCGGTATAAGTATATACATCCACGTAATTTTTAAGTTCATGAACTATATACAAATACTTACCATCCTTAGAAAACTTAAGATGTCTTGGTGCGCTCTCCTGCTCGCTTCGTATAACATCCACCATTTTTAATTTACCGCTATTATGGTCCAGCCAGTATATATTAACATGGTCCATACCAAGGTCTGCTGCACATAAATATTTATTATCGCGGGTCATCTTTACACAATTCACATGCGGTCTGAAATTACGTTCCGCAATACTGCCGAGTCCCTGATGGAAAATTTCATCGGTAATTTCTCCTACACCGCCGTCTTCACGTAAACGAAGAACCGTAATCTTACCATCATGATATCCGGCAACAAATAAGAATTTATCTTCATAATCGGTTGACAGATAACAACCTCTCATACCGTTAATGGAGCCCTGATTAATAACCGTAAGATTACCGTCTGCTTCTATTCTATAGGCTTCTACACCAAAATCCGTAATAGAATAGAGATATTTAGAATTATGGGAAATAGTCAGATAGGAAGAATTGGTAATCTCCACCTGTCCTTTTTCCTTAAAATAGCCGTTTTCCATATCTACATCATAAATTTTTATCCCATGGATATTATCCTTCATACCGGATGTATATGTCGAAACATAGGCTACATATTTATCATTACTCATATATAAAATACCTTTCTATAGTCATATCAATTTCTGTTTTAGTATTTACTTACTTATATTATCATACACCTGTTTTTTTGTTAAGTATTTTTAAGTTCCAAAAAAGTTTAGTATTTGTAAAAAAATATTTTCATAATATTAAGAAATGATATTGACATTCTACTCATTTACTTTATAATTAATTCCAGTGCGCATGTTTAGTGTTACTAAACTTTAAGTTTATTATATTGACCTTTGGTACATATGCACAAAACAATGCGCTATTTGTGTATAGATTGCACAATCAGCAAATGATAACTTAGCAATCGCTATTTGAAAGGTATGGTTATTAGTTATGGATATCGGAAATCGCGTCAAAGATTTACGAATCAAAAAAGGGTTGACCCAGGAAGAACTTGCAGATAGGGCCGAGCTGTCAAAAGGCTTCATTTCCCAGCTGGAACGAGATCTTACCTCTCCTTCCATTTCAACACTGGTTGATATTTTGCAATGTCTGGGAACGGATTTAAGTGATTTTTTTACAAAGGATGTGGATTCACAAATAGTCTTCCATCAAAATGATTATTTTGAAAAAGAAGATCCGGAATTACATATCAAAACCGAATGGATTATTCCAAACGCACAGAAGAATTTAATGGAGCCGATAAGAATCACTTTAGAACCGGATGGACAAACCTATCCTGACAACCCGCATGAAGGGGAAGAATTCGGGTATGTCTTAAATGGCGCGGTAACCATTCATATCGGTAGCAAGGAAATCAAAGCCAAAAAGGGAGAATCTTTCTATTTTACTCCGGATTCCACGCATTACATCAGTGCATCCGGTAACAAAGGGGCATCTATTTTATGGGTTTCCAGCCCTCCAAGTTTTTAATTTACTATAGAAAGGCGTATTGCTATGAGTACAAAACTGATTGATTTACAAAATATATCCAAATCTTATGACGGTAATCTGATTCTGGATGATATGAATTTATATATCCGTGAAAATGAATTTTTAACATTACTCGGTCCGAGTGGTTGCGGTAAAACCACTACTCTTCGTATTATCGGCGGTTTTGAAACACCGGATACCGGACGTGTTATGTTTAACGGTCAGGATATCACCAAATTACCGCCTAATAAACGTCAGTTAAATACGGTTTTCCAGAAATACGCATTGTTCACACATATGACGATTGAAGAAAACATTGCATTCGGCCTTCGAATCAAAGGAAAAACCGACCAGTACATTAAAGATAAAATCCAGTATGCACTTAAGTTAGTTAACTTGGACGGCTATGGCAAAAGAATGCCGGATTCCTTATCCGGCGGCCAGCAGCAGCGAATTGCCATTGCCCGTGCAATTGTTAACGAACCGAAAGTTCTTTTACTGGATGAACCGCTTGGCGCACTTGATTTAAAACTGCGTCAGGATATGCAATATGAATTAATTCGTTTAAAGAACGAACTCGGAATTACCTTTATTTATGTCACACATGACCAGGAAGAAGCCTTAACCATGTCCGATACCATCGTTGTTATGAACCAGGGATATATCCAGCAGATTGGTACCCCTGAGATGATTTATAACGAACCGGAAAATGCATTTGTTGCGGACTTTATCGGTGACAGCAATATAATCGATGCCATCATGATTAAGGATGAACTGGTATCCTTCCTTGGAGCCAAATTTGCCTGCGTAGATACCGGTTTTGGTGAAAACAAGCCGGTTGACGTTGTAATTCGTCCGGAAGATGTTATGCTTGTTTCTCCTGATGAAGGAACTATTCAGGGCGAGGTTTCCCATTTGATTTTTAAAGGGGTACACTATGAAATGGAGGTTATGGCCGGCGGATATGAATGGCTTGTACACTCTACCAATATGTTCCCTGTAGGAACCAAGGTCGGAATTAAAGTAGACCCGTTCAATATCCAGATTATGAACAAACCGGTTTCGGAAGATGAGGAGGCTGTCGGCGTTGAAGAATAAGAAAAAAATACTTGCAGCGCCGTTTAGTATCTGGTCCATAGGTTTTATCATAATTCCGTTATGTATGGTTTTTTACTATGGTTTTACAGATAAATCCGGTGCCTTTACATTAGAATACATTACTGCCATCAGTACTCCTGAGCGAATGAAAGCATTATGGTTATCCTTACTGCTCTCTTTTATCGCTACGGTAATCTGTTTATTACTCGGTTACCCGCTTGCTGCGATTCTTTCCAAAATGAGTGGTAACCAGCACAGCATGATTGTCATGATTTTTATTTTACCGATGTGGATGAACTTTTTACTTCGTACACTGGCATGGCAGACACTACTTGAAAAAACAGGTGTCATCAATAATATTCTGACCTTTCTTGGTCTTCCGACATTGAATATTATTAATACCCCTTATGCCATTGTTCTTGGTATGGTATATAACTTTCTGCCGTTTATGGTTTTACCGCTTTATAATTCTTTAACCAAAATTGACCCGAATGTTATTAATGCGGCAAGGGATTTAGGAGCTAACAGTTATCAGACATTTATGAAGATTACTCTTCCGCTTACGGTACCGGGCATTATCAGTGGTATTACAATGGTATTTGTACCTGCACTGACTACATTCGTTATTTCTACTCTCCTTGGCGGAAGTAAAATTTTACTTATCGGTAATGTTATTGAACAGCAATTTACCCAGGCAAGTAATTGGCATTTGGGAAGCGGTCTTTCCATCGTATTGATGATTTTCATTATTATCAATATGATTCTCACCTCTATATTCGATAAAGACGGCGAAGGAGGTGTATTGTAATGACAAAAGCATTAAAGCGTTTTTACGTCGTTTTAATATTTATCTTTTTATACGCTCCTATCGGGACTTTGATTGTTCTTTCGTTTAATGAAAGCCGTTCCCGTGCAAAATGGGGTGGATTTACCTTTAAATGGTATGTTGAATTATTCCAAAACAGGGATATTATGGAAGCCTTATATACAACACTTGCCATTGCCTTTATCTCTTCTTTTGTTGCCACCATTATCGGTACGGCAGCATGTATCGGCATGAATGGTATGCGCAAACAAACAAAGGCTGTTTTAATGGGTGTAACCAACATCCCTATGCTGAATGCCGATATTGTAACCGGAATTTCCTTAATGCTTTTATTCTTAAGCTTTGGAATCCGTTTTGGCTTTGGAACAATCCTGCTTAGCCATATAACCTTTAATATTCCTTATGTTATTTTGAGTGTTATGCCACGTATGAGGAATCTGAACCCACATACCTATGAAGCGGCACTTGATTTGGGTGCATCCCCGATGTACGCATTTTTCAAAGTGACATTTCCGGATTTATTACCGGGTATTTTATCAGGATTTTTAATGGCATTTACCATGTCACTGGATGACTTTATTATTACACATTTTACAAAAGGTGCCGGAATCGATACCCTTTCTACTAAGATTTATACCGAAGTACGTAAAGGTATCAAACCGGAAATGTATGCTCTTTCAACTCTTATCTTTGTTGTGGTTCTACTGCTTTTAGCACTGGTAAACCGTCCGACAAAGGAAGATATAAAAAACAAGAAACCGGTTGCTGTACGCAGATAAACCGGTGTAAAAGGAGGATATTATGAAAAAGAAAGTATTACTTGTTTTAGCCGCTTTGGCTACTGCTTTTGCACTCAGTGCATGCGGTTCTTCAAATGATAACTGTGTATACGTTTACAACTGGGGCGAATACATTGATCCGGAAGTTATTACCATGTTTGAAGAAGAAACCGGAATCAAGGTTGTTTATGATGAATTCGAAACAAACGAAGTCATGTATCCAAAGGTAGAAGCCGGTGCATCCGTATACGATGTTATCTGCCCTTCCGATTATATGATCCAGAAAATGATTGACAACGATATGCTTGCCGAAATCAATTGGGACAATGTTCCTAATGCAACCGCTAATATCGGTGCACAGTATTTTGAGCAGTCCAAAGGATTCGACCCGGAAAACAAATACTCCGTACCATATTGCTGGGGAACCGTAGGTATTCTTTACAATACTACTATGGTAAACGAACCAATTGACAGTTGGGATGTATTATGGGATGAACAGTACAAAGATAATATCTTAATGCAGGATTCCGTTCGTGATGCATTCATGGTTGCTTTAAAAAGAAATGGTGACACCATGAACTCTGTTGATGAAGCAGAACTGGAAGCCGCCAAAAATGAATTAATTGCACAGAAGCCGCTTGTACAGGCATATGTAGTGGACCAGGTACGTGATAAAATGATTGGTGATGAAGCAGCTATCGGCGTTATTTATTCCGGTGAAGCCATCTATACACAGCGTGAAAATCCTAATCTTGCTTATGTAATTCCAAAAGAAGGCACCAATGTAGGGATTGACAGCTGGGTAATTCCTAAAAACTGCCAGAATAAAGAAAATGCAGAAAAATGGATTGACTTTATGTGCCGTCCTGACATTGCATTATTAAACTTTGACTACATTACATACTCTACTCCAAACGATGCCGCAAGAGAATTAATTGAAGATGAAGACATCAAAAACTCTCCTATTGCATTTCCGGATTTGACACAGTATGAAAACTTAGAAACCTATTCTTACTTAGGCGAAGAAGCTGACCTGATTTACAACAATCTTTGGGAAGAAATTAAAGCTAATTAAGACAATAAAAAGATTCGCAGACCTAAAAATCTGCGAATCTTTTTTTCGGGTATATACAATTATTTATTGCAACCGCAATCATCTTCCTGCACAACAAATCTTGGTACAGGTGGTGGTGTCACGCAGTCACTTTCGTGATGATGATGGTGATGATGTCTGCATCCGCATTCCTCCGTATTTCTTGGCTGGATCATGGAATCACATCTGTCATCACAAACATGATGATGATTACATCTGTTACAACCGCGATTGCAACCGCATCCTAAAAGTAAAAGAATCCAAATAAAACAGTTCATGGAATCCCCTATTTTTTTCTTTACCTTCAGTATATGCACCGGGACACTAAATGTTCTTCTCACAAAATTCTTTTAGTTTATCCAGATTATGGATATCATCAAACTCCTTCCTTCTTGGAAGGAGTTCTTTTTTTACAAACTGATACGTGGCCTTTTCACCGTTCTTTGCCATATACCGGAGTAAAAATTCAAGCAGAATCTTTGTTTTATCATGAAGCGGAGCCGGGTCTTTACCGCTTAAATAATATTCCAAAGCACTTTGGGATGTATACTTATCCTGCTGGTATACCTTACATGCCGCAATACGGTCCATAAGCATCTCCACAATGTACTTAACCGGCATTGGTGCAGGAACCAAACCACTGCTGCTTCCATATCGGCTGTAATCAAGCCAATATTCATAATGATGCTTATTGCGTCCTTTATGATGAAGCCACGCGCCGGAATATCCGATGTCTTCGCGTTCCGCATTATTGGGGCTTCGTGTACCCTGATAATACTTTGCCCCGACAAAAAATTCGCTCGGCATATATTTTGACAAATCATGGCACAAGCCCTGCTTGTATAACCCAACCGCAAAACAGCCCTTTAACACAAGCCATTTATGGTAGGTAATGGTTTTAAAATGCTTCAATGCATGCATATAACATGCTCCTTATCCAAATTATAAAAAAACTTATTTTGCAAGCAATACACGGATGCTTCTGTCAGCAACCGTAACCGAATTTTGAAGGTCAAGTGCTTCCATGCTCTCTCCAACCTTTTTATCGGTATCATAAACCGAATACCATTGTAAACCTTTTGTAAGTTTAGGAAGTGCAAATTCATGCGGTATCCAATGCATATTTACTGCCAGGAAAATAAAGGTATTGTCTTCTTTTGCATCTTCTGAGTAATGTCCGCAATACAGCATGGCAAAATGTCTTGTCAAATCATCGTACATACATTTCCACGGTTCTTCACTGTGATACGATAAATCCGGATATCCATATGCTTTTTCATCCAGCATGGTAAATTCTTTGCTTCTGCAAAGCATGGCATGTTCCTTGCGGAATACAATCGCATCTTTGTAAAAAGCATGGAATTCTTTATTCTTATCCATATCGTTCCAGTTTAACCATCCGATGGCATTATCCTGGCAATAGGCATTATTATTTCCTTTTTGTGAGTTGCCAAATTCATCTCCCGCAAGCAAAAGCGGCGTACTCTGGCTAAAGAGATTCAGTAAAACAGCATTTTTCATCTGTTTCAAACGAAGTTCCAAAACAGCTTTTTTCTTGGTATTGCCTTCTGCACCACAATTCCAGGAAGCATTGTAAGGATTTCCGTCTAAATTATTCTCTCCATTATCTTCATTATGTTTACGGTCATAACTTACCAGGTCATATAAAGTAAATCCGCTGTTCTCGGTAAAATAATGAACAATGCCGTGATCCTTAGGATTTGTTTTCATATGATGCAAAACCGCACCTAACAAACCTTCATCACTCTTTAAAAACTTACGCATGTCATACATATAATCATCCCTGCATACCGCAAGATTCTTATAAGCAGGCATTGAATTGCCATATATATCCCCAAAAGGAAAATCATAATATATCAATTTGGTATCACATAAAAGCGGATCTGTTGCAAGCATATCCGCAGGGATACGGTTACCCTTTATACGGAATCCGTCCACATGGTATTCACATACCCAGTAACGCAAAACTTCCGCAATATATGTCTTTGCCATTTCATCCGGAAAATAAAACTGCATAATCACTTCCATGCCGTTTTTATGTAGTTCTTTTACCATGGACTTAAAAGAATGAATCGGATTTCTATCCGCTGCATACGATTGCTTCGGTGCAAAATAATATCCCTGTTTATAGCCCCAGTAATTTAATACCGGTTCTTCTTCCTGATAGGACATCATCGGATTACTATTTTCCATGAATTTCTTTTCTTTTTCAAGGAATTCGTATGCAGGAAGTAATTCAAGAGCAGTTACACCAAGTTCCTTCAAATACGGAATCTTCTCAACCAGTCCTTCAAATGTACCTTTATTCTTTACATTGCTGCTCTTATGCTTTGTAAATCCTCTAACATGCAACTGATAAATAATGGATTTATTATACGGAATCTGCAAACTAACATCATCCGACCAGTCAAAATCATCGACATAAAATGAGCCATATAATGCATCGGGAATGCTTCCGTATTCCTCATTTCCAAGAACACATTTTGCATAGGAATCCACAAACATACGATTATCTTCAAACAAACGGTACTTTGTATATTCGAAGATATCTATTCCCTCAATATGAACACAATACAACTTGCCAATACGGAATGAAGAATCAAATATAACTTTTTGTTCTTTATCTTTGCCATAAAAGATAATTCCGCATTTGCTACCGCTTATCGGCACAGCAATATTTAAGCTGCCGTCCTTTAATACAGTAACTCCTCCCGGATATATTTCACCTTTTGCAGTAATAATCTGTCCCGTCATACCCATTCCTCACCAATTGTATTTATGTTCCTATTTTAACACAAAAATCACTATACTACTATTGCTATTTTGTGGCGATACCGTTACAATTATGTAAATATAATCCCTAATGTTTTATTCAGGAGAAGATACTATATTGATTAAGAACAGGAGCAATATTATGTCTAATAATTTTGAAGAATTTGATGATCGCGACATGACCGTTGATATCACTATGGAAGATGGAAGTGTAATCAACTGTGCAATTGAGACTATTTTTTCAATTGGGGATAAGGATTATATAGCCCTCTTACCCAAATTACCGGATGAAGAAGATATTGTTTGGTTTTACGGCTACTCAGAAAATCCGGATGACCCTAACGAAGAACCTGTTCTTCGCTATATAGCTGATGATGATGAATACGATGATGTATGCGATGCCTACGATGAATGGCTTGACAATGCGGATTTTGAGGATATGGATTAATTAAAACATGGATGAAAAGGCGATAGAGAGAATCTATCGCCTTTTTGCTTCTTTTACAAAACGGGATACCAAATGTCTATTATCCTTATCTTTATCCACATACATAATACAAAGAGTTTCTTTTGCCCTTGTCATCGCAACATAGAATAAACGTCTTTCCTCTTCGATTTCATCATCGGATATACATTTTCGATAAGGGATAATTCCTTCGTTACAATCCGGTAAAATTACCTGTTCAAATTCCAGCCCTTTTGAGGCATGATAAGTCATTATATGGACTCCGTCTTTGTTATGGCTTCTCTTATTGGAATTCATTGTTTGAACCCGGAAATTATCAATATGATTTTGTAATTTGATAAGTGAAGTAAATTCTCCCATTCTTTTATGAATATCATCTGCCATTTTCAGATACTCTTCGGGATTACTTCCATTTTCAGAAGCACATTTTTTTAAAAAATCATCATATCCTATCCCTTTTCTTACATAGTTAATTGCAGCAAACAGGTCCATTTTCTCCATTCGTTTCAAATCATATTCCAATTTCTTAATATGTTCCTGCATGTATTCCCTATGCGAATAAAATTCTTTTAGTTGTCCTAAATCAACGTTGGTTTTGCTTGCGTCAATAGCATCCCTGTTAATATAACGAAGCGGACGGTTCATAACCGGAATAAAATGTTCCGCAGACAGATTATTATTTTTCAAATACAAATAATGTAAAAAATCTTTTGCAATAAAATGTTCGTATGGATTGTGCGCTTTTTCACGCATCTGATAAGGGATTTTTTCCTGTAAGAGCCGTTCTGCCAAAAAAGACGCATCCAAATTTGTCCTATATAGACATGCGACATTACTCAAAATTTCCGGTTTTGTTGTATATATTTCTTTTAGCATAAGAATCAGTTTTTCATATTCATATTCCTTGCTTTCACAAGCTAAAAATTCGACTGATTTTTTGCTGTTTTTATTTGCAGATATTTTCTTTTCATACCGGTTTTTATTATTCCCAATTACTTTTAAAGCGGTATTGACGATATCTTGTGTACATCGGTAATTTATAGGGAAGGTAATAATTTTACCATCCTTAAATTCTTCCTTAAAAGCAAGCATTATGCCAGGATTAGAACCCCTGAAACTATATATGGACTGGTCATCATCCCCCACTGCAAATAAATTCCTATGCGGTGTTATTATTTTCTTAACAAGTTCATATTGGATTGCATTGATGTCCTGATACTCATCAATTAATACATGCGCAATTTCATTTCTGTATTCTTCTAAAATATCAGGACGCGCATCCAATAAGTCATGACATAAGAGCATCATATCATCAAAATCGAGTTTATGTTCAAGACGTAATAATGCGTTATATCTATCATAAATAAGTGTAAAATTGGGAATTTCTTTTTCGAATAATGACTTTTTATTTTTTGGATGATTCTTACTATCAGAAATAGCAGAAAGAATGGTTTCCATAGTCTCCGTATCTGTTTTTCCCTGATAATTCATTTGTATAAGAATTGTTTTTAAGTATTTTATCTTTTGTGAAGAGGTTAGAATATCAGATGTCTTGTAATGTTCATATCGGCTTAATAAATGAAAAAAGATGGAATGAAACGTACCAAAACGGACCGGATAATATTCATCATCCATTAGTGACTGAAATCGTTTCTGCATTTCTACGGCAGCGGCTTTGGAAAATGTAATGACAAGAATCTGATGTGGTTCAATATGTTTTTCTTTGATTAAATACCGGATATGTCTGGTTAATACGAAGGTTTTTCCTGAACCCGGACCGGCCAAACACATAACCGGTCCCAATTCATGAATAATTGCTTCTATCTGCTTGGGATTGGCTCCTGCAAACAGTTTCTCATATTCTGTATTAAGCAAGTGCTGCTTCAAGCTTCTCAATACCTTTCTTGATTCGAAGAATGGATTCTTCTTTTCCGAGAAGTTCCATAATCTCCGTAGCACCTGCCGGTGTCATCTGCTTACCTGACACTGCGGTACGAACAGGCCAAAGGACATATCCGTTCTTAACTCCCATTTTCTCTACCTGTCCGATTAATAACTGATACAACGCATCGTTGCTGTAATCATCCTGTGCTTCCAGAACCGGTAATAATTCCTTAAGTACCTCAAGGGATGTTTCTGCGTTGGTTTTCATTTTCTTATGTGTGTACATTTCGATATCATACTCAGGAAGTTCTTCTAAGAAATCCAAAAGTTCTACGATATCCGGGAACACCTCGATTCTGGTCTTACAAATCTCAGCCAGTTTCTTCTTATCGATGTCCCTTGTAACAGCCTTATCAATGTATGGCAATGCCATCTCATAGTAGGCATCAAAATCCATCTTCTTAATGTACTCACCGTTCATCCATTTTAACTTCGTATAATCAAATACTGCCGGCGATTTGCTGATACGTTTATAATCAAAATCACGGATTAATTCATCCAATGTAAAGATTTCGTTATTATCTTCCGGACTCCAGCCTAAAAGTGCGATAAAGTTAACAATCGCTTCCGTTAAAAATCCCTGTTCCAGTAAATCTTCAAAGGAAGAATGACCGCTTCTTTTTGATAATTTCTTATGATTCTCATCCGTAATCAGCGGTAAATGGATATACACCGGTGATTCCCAACCGAATGCATCGTACAAACGCTGATATTTCGGTGAAGAAGACAAATACTCGTTACCACGAACCACATGTGTAATATTCATGGTATGGTCATCCACTACATTGGCAAAATTATAGGTCGGATATCCGTCGGACTTAATCAGAATCATATCGTCCAATTCGGAATTTTCTACCGTAATATCCCCATAAAGTTCATCATGGAAAGTTGTCTTTCCTTCGTTCGGAATGTTCTGACGGATAACAAAAGGCTTTCCGGCTGCAAGATTAGCTTCCACTTCTTCTTTGCTTAAAGATAAACAATGCTTGTCATATATGGAAATCTCTTTGCCTTCTACTACTTCTGATTTCAAGGTAGAAAGACGCTCTTTATCACAGAAACAATAATATGCCTCGCCCTTTTCCACCAATTCCTTGGCATACTTCATATAAATTCCGGTCTGCATACGCTCGCTCTGTACATATGGTCCGAATCCGCCGTCTTTATCAGGACCTTCATCATGGATGAGTCCTGTCTTAGCCATGGTATTGTATATAATGTCTACTGCACCTTCTACATAACGCTCCTGGTCGGTATCTTCAATACGAAGCATAAAATCACCATCCGCATGTTTAGCAATTAAAAACTCATACAATGCGGAACGAAGATTACCGACATGCATTCTTCCCGTTGGGCTTGGTGCAAATCTGGTTCTTATTTTACTCATAAATTCCTCCTACATATCAGGCAATGCTTGTTTTGCTTCTTTCTGGAATGCCGCCACATTCTTCTGTGCCTGTGGCAGGGCAATATTGGTACCGGCTCCGGCAATACATCCGCCCGGACAAGCCATACCTTCGATTAAACAGCCTTTTTTCTTGCCGGCTTTGGCAAGCATAAGTATCTTCTTACATTCGGAAAGACTCTCTGCATGTTCAATATTAACCTCTACATCCGGATAATATTCACGGATACATGCTTCAATAGCACTGGCAACACCACCGGCTACGCCATATCCACGGCCGGCTCCTGTTGCATCTTCCATTTCTGTCGGAACTTCTACTTCGGCAGGATTAATTCCTTTGGCTTCAAACATACCGACAAGTTCTTCAAATGTAATTACAAAATCCACATCGGAACGAATGGTTCTTCTGGATGCTTCCAGTTTCTTGGATGCACAAGGACCGATAAATACAACGCCTGCATCCGGATGTTCTTTCTTAATCTCGCGTGCTGTTGCTACCATCGGTGTCAATGCATTGGAAATATTATCAATCGTTTCCGGGAAAAATTTCTTCGCAAGAACCGACCACGACGGACAGCAGGATGTTAAAAGGAACGGCAGCTTGCCTGTTGCTACTTCATGTACATAATGCTCTGCTTCGGCAATGGCACCCATATCCGCACCGATAGCTGTCTCGTAAACATCTGCAAAACCAAGTTCTTTTAATGCAGTCTTTAACTTCTGCGGTGTTACATCCGGTCCGAACTGACCTACAAAAGCAGGTGCAATCTGCGCAATAATCTTACGTCCTGACTGCAGGGCGCGGATTAACTGGAAAATCTGTGATTTATCAGCAATGGCACCAAAAGGACAGCTGACCATACATTGTCCGCAGGATACACATTTATCATTGTTAATGATGGCACGGCCCTTTTCATCACTTTCGATGGCGCCAACACCACACGCAACCGCACAAGGACGTACCTGGTGGGAAATCGCATCATAAGGGCAAATAGCCTTACATTTACCGCATTTGATACATTTATCCTGATCAATAACGGAACGGCCGTTTACAAAGGAAATAGCGCCTCTTGGACATACCTCACGGCATGGATGTGCCACACAACCCATACATTTATCCGTAACCTGGTAATTATTAGTCGGACAGGAATTACATGCAGATGGAATAACCTGCATAAGTGGCGGTTCGTAATATTTCTCGTCAATATTACTCTCTTCCAGTCCCTGTGTTAAATGTACCGGTACATTCTCAGGTCTTAAAGAAAGTCCCAGTGCAAGACGGAGACGTTCTCTTACAATCGCACGCTCCCTATAAATATTCTCACGATACGTAGATTCATCGTAGTCGATTATCTTATATGGCAAAGCTTCCATATCATCTTTCAGATTCTCGGAAGTATAAGCCAGATTCGCAACTTCTTTAAATATTCTGCGACGCATTTTACGCACTTGCGTATCAATTCCACGCATAGCAACCCTTACCTTTCGTATATAAAATATTCCATTATTTCCAAACAAAAAAAACGTGATATTATTAACCAATTCATAATATCACGTTTTTATTTTTTCGACAATTGTATTTGCGAAAATATCCTTTATTTTGTTGTACTGCCAAAACCGCCATTTCGGATATCTTCCGTATCATCATCCATGGTAATTCCATACTGGATAAAGATGCCCTGCATAAATCCGGTTCCTTCCGCAACCGTCACATCTTTTCCTTCGTTGGAATCATTTGTAATCTTGGCAAAAATATGACCTTCGTTATCCGAATAATAATAATCGCTGTCTATAATACCAACCGTATTATTTAACTGTAAACGGTATTTGAAACCAAGTCCGCTTCTCGGATACAACTTAAGAACCCAGTCAATATCCATTTTGGCACGGATACCGGTCGGAATCTTAATGGTTTCACCCGGTGCAAGATGAAAGGTAAAAGGTGCATAAAAATCATATCCGGCACTACCCTTTGTCGCCCTTTTCGGAAGTTTTAAATCATCATACATTTTCTGTACTTCTGCTTCGGTTATTCCCGGAATTTCTCCCATAATACCATTCTTAAATTCATCAAAACTCACTTTGTAAAATTGTGCTATACGGTTCATCCTCTTTTTCCCTTCTTATGCATAATCGCCACAATGTAAAACCGGTGTCAACGGGTCGGTCTTTTTTAAGGTTGCCTTTACATCAATTACATTCTGGTTAGAACTTCCCTTCCATAACAGATTGGTATCGCGCAAATCAATCTTAAACTCACCATCCACGACAACGTCCACATATTTCATCATCGGATAATGCCATATGTCTTTCCATTCGTATCCGGTATAGAGCCAAATCGTCTTGTCCGGATATTTTTCTTTAATTTCTGCCATTAAATTCCTGACATCCAGACGGTTTGCCGAATGAAGCGGATCTCCTCCCGAAAATGTAATGCCGGAAATATAACTATGTTCTAATTGTTCAAATATCTCCTGCTTGGCCTCTTCATCAAAGAAAAGCCCTCCATCCGGATCCCAAGTAATCGGATTCTGACATTCTTTACAGCAATGAGAACATCCAGCTACCCAAAGCACTACACGAAGTCCGTCACCGTTTAGCATATCGTCCTTTGTAATATTATGATATCTCATTGTTACATGCTTTTCCTTTCTGCAATTTCGGCCATTTTGGCATCGTTAAGACGTGTGTCACCATGTACACGGGAATAGGACAGATAACCGTTCATACGGTCAATCTTGGTTAGATTCTTACTGCCGCATTTCGGACATACATCCATCTCAAGTTCCTGATGTCCGCAGTCATCACAGTATGCCAAAGAAAGGTTTACACCTTCATAAAAGCCCATTTCCATCGCTCTGCGGATAAGTGTCTTAACCGCTTCGATATTGTAATCAATCGGATATTTTACATACTGGATCTTGCCGCCGTTAGAAAGTTCCCAGAAACGGAATTCCAGATTCTGTTTCTGAATCGGTGTAATATCTTCGGATACATGGCAATGGAAACTGTTTGAAACATAATCCCTGTCGGATACACCTTCAATAATACCGTATTTCTTTCTAAACTGCTGTACCTGTAAACCGCAGAGATTCTCTGCCGGTGTTCCGTAGATGGCATATAAATTACCGTCTTCTTCTTTAAATTCCGCAATTCTTTTATTAATATGTTCAAGAACTTCCAGTGCAAATGCACCATCTTCCACAAGTGATTTACCGTTATAAAGCATCTGCAGTTCGTTAAATGCCGTAATACCAAAGGAAGCTGTTGCTGCCTTTAATAAAGGCTTAATCTTATCGGTCAGTTTTAAGTGACCGCCAAGGAAACCTCCTTCACAATATGCAAGCGGATTGGTGGATGCACGCATCTCTCCAAGATACGCATAAGTACGGATATGAAGTTGTCGGATTAAATTCAGATAATAATCCAGTACATCATAAAAGTCCTTACTCTCCTGTCTGGATTTAGCTAAAATCATTGGCAAATGAAGACTTACGGCACCAATATTAAAACGTCCGACAAAAATCGGTGTATCATTTTCATCCGCAGGATGCATACCGCCTCTTTCATACCATGGGGAAAGAAATGCACGACACCCCATCGGGGAAATAATCTTGCCATACTGCTTATACATGCTGGCAATATATCCTTTGCCGGTAAGGGATAACCAGTCCGGATACATGGTTTTAGCAGAACATTTTACACCTGCTTCAAAAACATCTTCCAGTTCCTTACCGGGTCCGTGAAGATTCTCATCGTATAAGAAAACAATCTTAGGGAATAATACCGGCTTTTTATGTTCAGCCTTTCCCTGTCCTTTTCTACGTACATTTAACATGGTAATGGTAGCCAGTTTGGCAAAACGTCCGGTTGCAGTTCCTGCCGTAACCGTAATAAACGGATAATCGCCACGGCTTGAAGCAACGGTATTAAACTTATATTCCCATCCCTGGAAACCCTGTTCCATTTCCTTGCAGACATCGGCATAGGCCTCTGCTTCAGATGTTTCTCTGTCAATTCCGAGTTTTAAGTATTTTTCAATGTATTTCTTGTAGGATTTTTCAGCATAAGGCTCTAAAATATAATCCACACTCGGAACCGTAAATCCGCCGTACTGCTGGCTTGCTGCACTAAGGACGATATCACCGATAACGTCAAAAGCGGTATCCAGAGTCTTTGGCTCATTGTACCAGATATTACCCATCTCAAATCCGCCGGATAAAACATTCTGTACGTCAAACAGACAACAATTCATTGTATCACGTCTTGCTGACATATCATGGACATAGATATAGCCGTCACGGCATGCCTGGATTTCTTCCGTTGTCATAAAGAACTTCTGGTATAATTCTTTATTTAACTGGTTAAAAATCAATGAACGCTTAGTAGAAACAAGAGCAGAATCCGTATTGGCATTCTCTTTATCACCGACATACATAATGGACTGGCTCTTTTTATATACATCATCCAGCATTCTGACAAAGTCCTGCTTATAGTTACGGTAATCACGGTAACTTTTAGCAACAATCGGTTTTACCTGCTCCAATGCACTTTCTACGATATTATGCATAATCGGAATCGGAACTTCATCCACTTCCAGCTCGTCTACTTTATCAATCACATACTGGCAGATTAACTGCTTCTCTGCTTCAGAGAACTTCGTCAAGGCACGGTATGCGCTCTTTCCGACTGCAGAAATTACTTTGGAAACATTAAAATCTTCCGTACTGCCGTCTTTTTTTATTACTACGACTGTTCTATGCGGCTTATAAGCCTGACCATAATCCATCTTTTCTTCTGTTGCACCTTCAAACATAATAAAACTCCCTCATTTTTGCTTTACAATATAAATTGTGTCCCCCAATTCTAGAAACACTACATATTGTATTCAAAAGTATAAATTATTATAGATTTAGTGTCAATGAATACAGATTGAAATTATAGCCAAAAAAAGAATGGAATTTTTGGTAAAAACTCCATTCTTAAAAAATCTTTATAATTGCTATTAAATATCTTCCAAAATATCCGATAAATATTGTTTATACTGTGCCCGGATACTATCCGGTGACACAATTTTTACCTGTTTGCCAAGACCGGCAAGCCATCCGAAGAAATGATCACTGATTACAACATCGGTACGGATACTGTAATTTGCTTCCCCATCTTTTCTTAAAAGAACATCCTTACCAAAACGGTCCAGCATAACACCGGTCAGGTTCTCAGGAAATGCTAAAGTCACCGTAGCCGGCTCTCCCCCATACATTCCAAATACTTTGTTACTGTATGAAGCCGGATCAAAATTCCTGTATCCGCTTTCTTCTGTGCGTAACGCATCCATTATCTCTATGGATTTTATCTTATCAACACGGTAATGGCGGATGCCGTTCTCTTTTTCATAAGCAACCAGATAATAATTCTCATCATCCCAGATAAGGCCAAGAGGGCTGACCACATAACGTTCTCCGTTGCGGCGAAGCTTCATCTCTTTATTAGTACTCCACTCATAATATTGGAATGAAATCTGCTTATTACAATGAATTGCTTCATGAATATAGTCCACATTATAAAAAATGCTTTCATTATCCGTTTTAATACGGTTTAAAACATAAACCTGACGTTTTAATTGCTTCTCTTCATAAATGCTGCAAAGCTTCTCCAGCTTATCAATCAATTCACGCGTCTTCTTAGCCGAAAGAAAACGGGAAGCCTGAACGGAATCTACAAGTACTTTAAGTTCAGCAAGTTCAAACCTTCGGGAAGCCATGTAATAACCGCCTCCAACTCTTGCCTTATTATGAACAATATCATATCCAAAATCAATCAACTGGTTAATATCATCATATATACTCTTGCGTTCTGCCATCACCTCGAATTTAGCAAGTTCTTCAATCAACGCAGCCGCAGTCATTGGATGATTCTCGTCCGTTTTACGCTCTAATATATCTACTAAATATAATAATTTAAGCTTCTGATTCGGAGATTTCGCCATTTAAAGCCTCTTCCTTTGCATTCTTTTTCTTACGTAGTGCAATTCCCACAAAAACAGCTGCAAGTGCACAACCTGCAAACACCAAAAACACAATCAAATATGCAATAAAATTTGCCAAAAAAGCATTTACCATCTTTATTCTCCTTATTTTGCAAGTCATCATTAGATATGATAATCCATGGAAAAAATACCGTCAAGACTTACAATCTTTAACAATTTATAAATTCATTATTCCTATAGGGAAAATCCTTCATCCACAAGCAAATTATCTCCGTCTGCCGCTGTTGTAGCAAGCAAATCACAACGTTCATTCTCCGGATGTCCGGCATGCCCTTTTACCCATGTAAAAGTTACCTGATGTGGTTCCATTGCTTTTAAGAGCCGTTTCCACAAATCCACATTCTTTACTTCTTCATTTTTACCGCGTTTCCAGCCTTTTTTTACCCAGGAATCAATCCAATGTGCATTAAATGCATCGGATACATATTTGGAATCGGTAATTACTTCTACACGGCATGGTTTTGTCAGTGCCTCAAGACCGGTTATGACTCCCAAAAGTTCCATACGGTTGTTGGTTGTCTGTACAAATCCCGCACTATACTCTCTTACATGCAGATTACCGTTGCCGTCGATATAGTGAAGGATACAGCCATATCCTCCCGGTCCATTTGGATTCCCTCTGGCACTGCCGTCACTGTATAATGTTACATTCATGGAAGAACCTCCCATTTACGAGTTATTTCAAAACGCTGCGCCTGATTTTGCGCAGTATCTGTAATAGTACTATCATATCCCATAATGCCAAGCAGTGCAATCGCATTCCTTGTGGTTGCCTTTCCTTTCTGCAAACGATACGGAAAAACAATATCATTATTCTCAAGTGATTCTTCAAAATGAACGTTTTCGTAATAGTTTTTCAGAATTTCTGTCAATTCCAAATCATGGGTTGCCGCAAAGCAATAACCGTTTCCTAAAGATAATTGCTGCAAAATAACGCTTGAAGCCGATATTCTTTCAATCGTGTTAGTACCTCTTAATACTTCATCTACAAAAGCAAGGACAGGT
>JAZMZZ010000126.1:0-15644 GCA_045586245.1 Lachnospiraceae bacterium
ACAATCTTAGTTTCAGAAAGAGTATAAATATAATCTAACTTCTCTACATTTCTTACAGAATTACCTAAGTAGAAGATGTATTTGCCGGTTTCCAAAAGATAAGCAGACTTCTGAATCTTTCCGAGGTCATCATAGGATGCAAGACTATCAATGTTAAAGGACAGAACCATGCGCTGTGTTTCGCCCGGAAGTAATAATCTTGTCTTTTCAAATGCAATAAGGCTTTTAGCAGGTTTGCCAAGAACACCCTGAGGAGCAGCCACATAAATCTGTAATACTTCTTTTCCGGATAGTTTGCCGGTGTTTGAAACCGAAACATCTACAGAAATAATTCCTTCGCTTTCACAAACAGAATTCACATTCCATGCAAAAGTCGTATAGGAAAGGCCGTATCCGAATGGGTAATTTACTTTTTCAGATGCCCCCGGAATGGTTTCGAAATAACGGTATCCGACATAGATATCTTCGGTATAATCCACGTATTCTTTGGATTCATGGAAATTATAGGAAGAAGGGTAATCTTCCAATCTCTTGGCAAAAGTATCGGCTAATTTACCGCATGGATTACCAATACCAAAGAGAAGTTCTGCCGCGGCACTGCCGCCTTCCATACCACCCTGAAAAGCCATAAGAACGGATTTGATTTTATCGTCACGGATAAACCATTCCGTATCAACCATACCACCGACATTCATGACTACGATAATTTTATCGAAATATTTTCTGACCTGATCGACCATTGCTTTTTCAGCGTGGGATAAATAGAAATCACCGTCTTCAAAAAGTTCGTCACCTGTCGGCTCCTGTTTGTCATAGGTACTCTTGCGATCCCAGTCTTCGCCGGAAAAACGGCAGATGGTAATAACAGCCGTATCGGTAAAAACGCGGGCTTTTTTGCAGAGTTCATCAGAAAGAACAGGCTCTTTTGTCATGCCGGGAAGTTTGCCGTCGGCATACTGGGCTTCCATATCTTTCTTATAAAAATCAATCGTATCTTTAAAGAGTTCAAGACAGTCCCCTAACTCTGTTAACCCTTCATAAAGATTCTTAATGTAAGAAACGGTTACATCACCGCTTCCGCCTCCACCTTTTACATAATCAATGGTTCCTTTTCCAAAAAGAGCGAGTTTCGTGCCTTTTGCAAAAGGAAGAGTACTTTCCTCATTTTTTAATAAAACCATACCTTCTTTAGCGGCATTTTTGGACAGTAAGATATGCTCTTTGCATGCGGTAACACGCTGTCCGTCCTTGCCAAGAGGCAGGTTAGGTTGAAAAAATGGTCTTTGCCATTTACTCATAATAACCTCCGATTTTGTTTTATAGTTATATTTATCATAGTTGGTTGGAGGATGTTTTTCAAGAGAAAGAGAAGATATTGTGAAAGGAAAAGGTGTACTTTTGGGTCCAAATATAAGATAATGAAAACAGCATTTGTGCTAAAGAGATTTTGCAGGAGGAAGGGGTATTATGAGTAAACGCATTTTAGATGAAAACAAAGTAAAAAAGGTGCTTTATGGAGGAGATTATAACCCGGAGCAATGGGATGAAGCCACATGGGAAAAAGATTATGAGATGTTCCATAAAGCGGGTATTGATATTGTAACATTAAATGTATTTAACTGGGCAATGATTCAGCCGGATGAGGGTACATATGATTTTTCACGTTTGGATGCGTCTGTAAAAAGAGCAGAAGATAACGGAGTAAATATCTGTATGGCAACAGCAACAGCGGCACATCCGGCGTGGATGGCACGAAAATATCCGGATGTGTTGCGTACAGACATAGATGGAAAAAGAAGAAAATTCGGACAGCGTCATAATTCCTGTCCAAACAGTCCGGCGTATCGGAAATTCAGTGTCAAATTGACGGGTGAACTTGCAAAGCATTATAAAGATCAAAAAAATATTGTGGCATGGCATGTCAGTAACGAGTATGGCGGAAGTTGCTATTGCGATAATTGTGAAAAGGCATTCCGTGAATGGCTCCGTAAAAAATACCAAACCATGGATGCTTTAAATAAAGCCTGGAATACTAATTTCTGGGGACACACTTTTTACGAGTGGGATGAGATTGTATTACCGAGCCTGTTAAGTGAGTCGGTATCAGAGGATATGGCAATATTCCACGGAATGCTTCTGGATTATAAACGCTTTAACTCAGAAGGTATGATGCAGAATTATATTGATGAGTACAACGAGATTAAGAAATACATACCGGATGCACGCATTACGACCAATTTTATGGGGACATATAAACCTTTGGATTATCAGAAGTGGGCACCATATCTGGATATGATTTCATGGGATAATTATCCCGGACCGGGAGAGGAACCAGCCTATGCCGCGATGGTTCATGATATCATGCGCGGACTCAAAAAAGACCAGCCGTTTATGTTGATGGAACAGACGCCGGGAGTTGTAAACTGGCGTCCATACAATATGCTTCGGGAACCGGGAGAAATGCGTCTTCGCAGCTATCAGACGATTGCGCATGGAGCCGATACCATTATGTTTTTCCAGATGAGACAAAGTCCCGGAGCGAGCGAGAAATTCCATGGAGCGGTAATTGACCATTCGGGAAGGGACGATACTAGGATTTTCGGTGAAGTATGTGAACTGGGAGCCGAATTGAAGAAACTGGGAGAAGAATTTTTGGGAAGTGTAAGCCTGCCAAAAGCTGCACTAATCTTTGACTGGGAGAACTGGTGGGCAGTTGAAGGATGTATGGGACCGACTTGCGGATTGAAGTATCAGGAAGAGGTAATGAATTACTACCGTGCATTCCATTCCCTTAATATTCCGGTAGATGTAATTGGAATGGATAGTGATCTTTCAGGCTATAGAGTAGTTGTAGTCCCTGTAGGATACATGGTAAAGGACGGATTTGACCGTAAACTCAAAGAGGTCACAAAAAACGGAGGCACAACTGTGCTCACATTCTTTACCGGGTATGCGGATGAAAATGACCGCATTATTAACGGTGGTTTCCCCGGAAAACTTTTGGATTTATCAGGTATCTGGGCAGAAGAAATTGACGCACTGGTACCGGAGGTAACCAATGCGTTTACTTATAATGGAATTACCTATCCGGCGAAGTTGTTATGCGATATCATTCATCCGAATGATACAGAGGTGCTGGCGCGGTATGAAAAGAGATTTTATGCAGGAACCCCTGTTATTACCAAAAACAGTTACGGAGACGGTAAATCCTACTATGTGGGAACCCGTTCCAATGAAGAATTTTATCAGACCTTTGTAAAAGATATCTGTAAAGAAGCCGGAGTTGATATGGTTCTTTATGAAGGATTGGAAGAAAGAGAGTATCCGATAAGCGGATTGGAGATTACAAAACGAACCAAAGAAGATGCGGAATATATTTTTGTTTTGAACTATCAGGAAGAAACAAAAGCAATTCAGATTCCGTTCCCGGCAAAAGAGTTGTTATCCGATGCTTCTTATCAACCGGGTGATAAATTGGAAGTAAAGCCTATCGGAGTAGCGATATTAAAGAAAAATATTTTGTAGAAAAAGACAAGATATCCGCATATCATGCGACACACCACATTATCTAGATGTAGAATTTGGGGGTACTTTCTGTTATAATATCTAAGGTAATTTATTAAGGCATTTGGTTTTTCAGATAGGGGATATCATGAAGAATAAAATTAAGATCAAAGGAGTTCTGAAGTCTTATGTTCAGATTTCCGTTTATTTAGGAATATTATTAGCGGCAGTTACTTTGGCGGTTTGGTTTTTGGATTATCGTTCCGGTCTTGTAATGACGGCGTTTACGGCATTTTATTTTGCCATTATTGCGCTTTCATCCCATAATAATAAGCCGGTTATTATGAATGAATTGATTAGTTTTGCGACGGAGTATGGCCAGATTCAGAGAAAACTGTTACGTGAACTGGAAGTGCCGTATGTTTTGTTGGATGATTCCGGTAAGATTTTCTGGACCAATAAGGCATTTGAAGCAATCGTACATAAGCCAAAGGGATATCGCAAGGCATTATCCACGCTGATTCCGGATATTACAAAGGACAAGCTTCCGACGGATGTGGATCATACGGAGTTTGAGATTTCTTATGAAGGCAGCGAGTATCAGGTTAAGTGTCATAAGGTATCGCTTAAGGAGATGGCACAGAACAGTGACATTATCAGTCCGGAGGGCTATGACGGATACTTAATCGCAGTGTACTTATTTGATGTAACCGCATTAAAGATTGCCCTTAGGGAAAATGATGCCCAGTCACTGGCAGTCGGACTTTTGTATCTGGATAATTATGATGAAGCTCTGGAAAGTGTTGAGGAAGTCAGACGTTCCCTTTTGACGGCATTGATTGACCGAAAGATTAATAAGTATATTTCAGCACTTGATGGTATTGCCAAGAAAATTGAGAAGGACAAGTACCTGATTGTTTTGCGTAAGCGTTCCCTTATGCAGCTACAGGAGAATAAATTTGATATTTTAGAGGAAGTTAAGACGGTTAACATCGGTAATGAGATGGCAGTAACCATCAGTATCGGTATCGGTCTGGACGGACTTACGTATCTGCAGAATTATGAATTTGCAAGAATCGCTATTGACCTTGCACTCGGACGCGGCGGTGACCAGGCGATTGTTAAGACAACCGAGAATATTACCTACTACGGCGGTAAGAGCCAGCAGGTGGAGAAGAATACGCGTGTTAAGGCAAGAGTTAAGGCTCACGCTCTGCGTGAAATCATTACCAGCAAGGACCGCGTAATCATTATGGGACACCGGATTCCGGATGTGGATTCCTTTGGTGCGGCAGTTGGTATTTACCGTATTGCAAGGGAATTGGACCGTAAAGCCCATATTGTTATTAATGATGTGACGACTTCCGTACAGCCGCTTCGCGACCTGTTTTTATCGGAAGAATATGATGATGATATGATTATCAGCAGTGAACATGCCAAGAGTCTTGCAGGTGCAGGAACTGTGCTGGTAATTGTTGACGTGAATAAACCAAGCATTACCGAGTGTCCGGAATTGCTCAAACTATGTAAATCCATTGTGGTACTTGACCACCACAGACAGGGACTTGAGACGATTGAGAATGCGACATTATCCTATGTCGAGGCGTATGCTTCCAGTGCCTGTGAAATGGTTACCGAGATTTTACAGTACATCAGTGACGGTATTAAGGTTAGAGCGCATGAAGCAGACTGTCTCTATTCCGGTATTGTGATTGATACCAATAACTTTATGACAAAGACCGGTGTGCGTACCTTTGAAGCGGCTGCATATTTAAGAAGAGCCGGTGCGGACGTTACCCGTGTACGTAAATTATTCCGTGATGACGTTGCCGAATATAAGGCAAAGGCAGAAGCAGTACGGGAAGCAGAAATTTACCGTAACCGTTATGCAATTTCCACCTGTACAAGCGAAGGAATCCAGAGTCCGACGGTTGTTGGTGCTCAGGCGGCGAACGAGCTCCTTAACATTAAGGGCATCCGTGCAAGTTTTGTATTAACAGAGTATCAGGGACTGGTATATGTCAGTGCCCGTTCGATAGACGAAGTGAACGTACAGGTAATTATGGAGCGTCTCGGCGGTGGCGGACATATGAACATTGCCGGTTGTCAGATGGAAGGTATGTCTGTTCAGGAAGTAGCACAGGAGATCCGCAATACACTGGATAGAATGATAGACGAAGGAGAATTAGACTAACATGAAAATTATTTTATTACAGGATGTCAAATCCGTTGGTAAAAAAGGTGATATTATTGATGCCAACGACGGATATGCAAGAAACTTTTTAATTCCTAAAAAAATAGGTGTTCCGGCCAATGCCGAGAATATGAATACTTTAAAACTCCAGAAATCCAACGAAGCAAAAGTGGCGCAGGAACAGCTTGAAGAAGCACAGAATTTTGCCAAGGAACTGGAGAGCAAGGAAGTTGTTCTTGCGATTAAGGCAGGCGAGGGCGGTAAGACATTCGGTTCCGTTTCCTCTAAGGAAATTGCTAATGCATACAAGGAACAGTGTGGTATTACAATTGACAAGAAGAAAATCCAGTTGCCGGAAAGCATTAAGAATTTCGGTGTATACGAAGTTAAGATTAAGTTACACCCTAAGGTAACAGGAACACTTAAAGTTAAGGTTAAAGAACAGTAAGATAGGAAAGAAAAATGGCAGCAGAAGAAGCATTGCTTAAAAGGGTATTACCCCATAGCATAGAGGCAGAACAATCCGTAATCGGTTCGATGATACTGGATCGGGAAGCTATTACAATTGCATCCGAATTGGTTTTTCCGGAGGACTTTTATAACAAGCAGTATGGCGTGTTATTCCAGTCCATGGTGGAACTGAATGATGAAGGCAAGGCCGTTGATATTGTTACCCTGCAGAACCGCCTCAAAGAAAAGGACGTTCCGCCGGAGGTCAGCAGTCTGGAGTTTATTCGCGATATTATTACCGCGGTTCCGACATCGGCCAATATCCGCTACTATGCGAATATCGTAGCGGAGAAGTCTACCCTGAGAAAATTAATCCGCCTGATGGGTGAGATTGAGAATACCTGTTATGCGGGCAAGGAAAGTCTTGAAGTAATTCTGGAAGATACCGAGAAACAGGTATTTGAACTGGTTCAGAAGCGGAATACCGGTGAAAATGTACCAATCCGTAAGATTGTTATGAATGCGCTCCAGAGAATTGAAGCCGCATCTAAGAACGATGGCAATATTACCGGCGTGGCAACGGGATTCTTTGATTTGGACGTTATGACATCGGGAATGCAGCCGGCCGATTTGGTATTAATTGCGGCACGTCCTTCCATGGGTAAGACGGCATTCGTACTGAATATCGCACAGCATGTGGCATTTAAACTGAACCGTTCTACAGCGATTTTTTCATTGGAAATGTCTAAGGAACAGTTGGTAAACCGTCTCTTTTCACTTGAATCCAGTGTAGATGCCCAGCACCTTAGAAACGGTAAGCTGGATGAGACCGAGTGGGAGAAACTCGTAGAATCCGCAGGGGTTATCGGCAGTTCCAAATTAATCATAGACGATACGCCGGGTATCAGCATCCAGGAGTTGCGCTCCAAGTGCAGAAAGTTCAAACTGGAGCAGGGACTCGATATGATTATCATCGACTACTTGCAGTTGATGAGCGGTAGCGGCAGAAGCGAATCGCGTCAGCAGGAAATCTCTGAGATTTCCCGTTCGTTAAAAGCGCTTGCGCGTGAGATGAATGTACCGGTACTGGCATTGTCACAGCTTAGCCGAGCCGTAGAACAAAGACCGGACAAGCGTCCGATGATGTCCGACCTTCGTGAGTCGGGAGCTATCGAGCAGGATGCCGATGTTATCATGTTTATTTACCGTGATGATTACTATAACAAAGATACGGAGAAACCAGGCGTTGCCGAGATTATTATCGGTAAGCAGAGAAACGGTCCGGTCGGCACTGTAGAACTGGCATGGATGCCAAAATACACAAGGTTTGCAAATCTTGCCAAGAAGAATTTTGCACCACAATAATGATTGTACGAAAGAGGATGAAGAAGCGATTCTTTGTCCTTTTTTATATGAAAGGAGAATTTATGGGACATATCGTTGAAAGGGAAAAACAGTACAAAATATCGGAGATGACGAAGCTTATTAATGTGGAGGCGCATGTACTCAGATACTGGGAGGAGGAATTGCAGCTTCCCATCAAGAGAAATGAACTCGGACACCGATATTATACGGAAGATGACAGGGAATTGTTTTTGCGCGTCAAGCAGTTAAAAGAAAAGGGAATCCAGTTAAAGGGAATCCGTAATATTCTGGACATTTCGCAGGAAGAGGATAACGGCCTTGTTGGAGTCAGCCTGCCACAGGCGGGAACCAGACAGAGAATTTCCTTTCCAGATAATAAGGAGGAAAAGTCCTACCGTCTGCAGATGCTTCTAAAAGGGCTGATTCAGGAAGCGGTAGAAGAGAGCAATGAAAAACTTGCCGAGGACATCAAGGAATGTCTGGTAAAAGAATTGGATTACCAATTCCGCGTGGCAAGCGAAGAAGAGGAACAGCATCGCAAGGAATATATGCGGCAGCAGGAGGAATACTTCCAGAGACTGGATGAAATGATTCAGGGTAGCCGCCGTATGAAAAGGAAAAAGACATCCAAGTGGTTAAAACGGGCAGGAGAGATTGAGGAGTAAGATTATATTTGGGTAAAATAAAAACCGGCGGTTTCCCGCCGGTTTTTATACATTATAATCTCATCCGATTATGCTTCAGCGATAGCACCTACAGGGCACTGTCCTGCGCAAGAACCGCAGTCGATACATTTGTCAGCGTCGATTTCAAACTTG
Organism: Lachnospiraceae bacterium; assembly: GCA_045586245.1. Classification (GTDB taxonomy): domain Bacteria; phylum Bacillota; class Clostridia; order Lachnospirales; family Lachnospiraceae; genus RGIG8767. The sequence goes on from JAZMZZ010000126.1 coordinate 8,332, forward strand.
CCATCTCCCATAGAAATAGCGCCTACAGGACACTGTCCTTCGCATGCTCCACAAGCGATACAAGAATCACCAATAACATATGCCATAATAAAAGTCCTCCTTATTTACAATCATGATGTCTCCATCTCTAGCTGTATTTTAATATAAATCGACAAAGAGTACAAGTCATTTTACTTAATTCGACAGACAATTCATGGCATAAATGCGAAAAACTATGCATTTTGCATTTCGGCACGTCTTTTCTTAATGCCTTCCAAAATAACTGCTTTTTTATCAACGATAGCGGATTTTTCCATTGGCGGAATATGTTTTAACTTGTAATCCATGCCCAGTTTCTCATATTTCGGCTTCGCCATATCATGATAAGGAAGAACATCCAATGCCTTGAGATTGTTCAGCTGACCGATAAAATAGCCGAGCTCAAACAAATACTTGTCATCGTCCGTAATCGTCGGCACCACTACATGACGAATCCAGACAGGCACATTCTTCTCGTCCAGATATTTGGTAAATGCCAAAATACCATCATTTGGCTGTTCTGTTAATTCTATGTGCTTTGTCGGGTCAATATGCTTAATATCAAGCATAACAAGGTCGGTTAAAGGCATTAACTTATCCAGTTTTTCGATGTAAGCGGCATTGTCCGGTTTGTATGTAATACCGGAAGTGTCGATACAGGTGTGGATGCCTTTTTCTTTTGCCAGAGTAAATAACTCAATCAAAAAGTCAATCTGCAAAAGAGGCTCACCGCCGGTCACGGTCAGTCCGCCGCCGTTGGCATAGAAGCCTTTGTTTCGCTCATATTGTTCTATAATATAGGAAGCCTCCATCTCGGTACCGCCCTTTGTGGACCAGGTATCCGGATTGTGGCAGTATGCACATCGCATGGGGCATCCCTGAAAAAATACGACATATCTCACGCCCGGGCCGTCAACGGTTCCGAAGCTCTCCAATGAATGAATTCTACCTTTCATAGTTTTATTTCCTTTCATATCTCTAGAGAGGTTGGGTATATCCGTATCCAATGCAGATACGCTTTCGCTGCTCTCGGCTCGTAGCGGTACATAAGGTGCCAAAAAACGGCACCTAAGTACCGACGACCTCAAAGCATCTGCGTATGGATTACGGATATACCACAACCATCTACATATATTAACGCAAATATATCTATCAAAGTCAGTATACACATTTTGAAGGGAAATTACTAGGGGGAGAGGAAGTGTTTGTAGAAAGGAACAAGAGGTTGTGATATTATGTATGTTAATAGGAAATTTTAAAGGGGTAAAGACTTGAAAAAATATATAATAATTGCCGGCGTACCACGTGCCGGCAAAAGTACGGTTTCAAAAATGATAGCCAAGCGATTTGGCTATCAGCATATCAGTATGGATTCGGTGATTGCCGGTATTGAGAAAGTTTTTCCGGAGACGGGGATTGATACGGGAGCATCAATAGATGCGCAGACCAATTTGAAAAATATCAGTGCGAAGATTGCGCCGTTTATCAGGGCAATGATGGACAGTGGCGAATACGATGAATGTGAGTATGGCGTGGTTATTGATGTATATCAATTGCTGCCGCAGGATTATGTGACTTTTTTGGGGAATAAGAACTGTGAGATACGTTATTTCTTGTCTTCCGATGTCACACCGGATGAACGCTTTGATTTGTTGAAAAAATACGATACACCGGACGATTATACATATTACCATTCGGACGAAGAAAATAGGAAAGATTGCGCAGAGATTGTAAGTATTAGTAAAGTGATAAAAGCGCAATGTGAGGAATATGGATTGTCATATTATGAAACCTCTTACGAACGGGAAAAGGTGTTGGAGGAGTTTGTAAATTCGCTATCCGATTAAAGAATGGTATTGTAAAGGATGTAAATTAATGGAACAGGGAAAACTCATTTTTATTATAGGAATCGTGATTGCGGTAATCTGGATTTTGCTCTGCGTGTTTATGGAGGGCAAAAAGAGAACCTATGTAATTCTTGCGGGTGCGGTGATTGACATTATCCTTTTTGCCATCTGTAGGAGTGCGGAACTATTATTGGCCGGTTTGCTTGGAGGACTTGCATGCGGATGGATTCCGTTTTTGATTAGTGGGCGTAAATATAAGATGGCTGTTGATGAGATGCATGGTAAGAAGAATTGGACAATTGTTTCCGTAATCTTTTTGGTAATGATTTTTATGTGGATTGGCATTGCTTTTACAGTGGATAAAGTGGTGTTGTTGTGACGATGTCGATTGTGGCTCTGATACAGTAGAAAAGGAGAACGGTATGTTACCAACTATAGAAGAAGCAAAAAGAGAACTGGAAATAGCGGGAGAATTGAATCCCGGCCCATGGACGGCACACTCCATAAATGTAGGAATTGCGGCAAGGAATATTGCGCAGAAAGTGCCGGGTATGGATGCAGAGAAAGCGTACATTGTCGGAATGCTTCATGACATTGGACGTCGTGTGGGAATTGTCAATATTCCCAAGCATGTCTACGAGGGTTATAAATATGCTATGGAAAAAGGCTGGGACGAAGTTGCCAGAGTGTGTATGACACATTCTTATCCGCTTATGAAGGATGAGTTTGGCTACGAACCACAGACAGAGGAAGAAAAGGCAATAAAGGAATACATCATTGGCTGTGAAGCAGACGATTATGATAAATTAATTCAGATTTGCGATTCGTTGGCGACGGACTATGGTTTTGTGATTCTGGAGAAACGCTTTGTGGATGTAACCCGCAGATACGGAATCATGGAGACATACATACAGGGTTGGGATATTACCTTTAGGAATAAAGAGTATTTTGAAGAGAAAATGGGCTGTTCCATTTACGATGTGTTACCGGACATTGGGAAGACCACTTTGCTGTGTCCGCCACCATGGAAGCCCGGGAATAAATAGACAGGAGTAAAGACAGATTATGAAATTCGAACATAGAGAGGTAACTTTAAAAGACGGACGTACCTGTGTATTATGTCCGACATACCCGGAATATGCGGAAGAAATGATAGAGTATCTGAAAATAACGGCAGCAGAGACACCGTATGTTCTTCGATATCCGGATGAGGTAAATTATACTCCTGAAGGAGAGAAAGAGATTCTTGGACGGTTATTGGAAGACGAAGGTTCGGTTATGATGCTTGCGGTAGTGGATGGTAAGGTGGCCGGTAATGCGAGTATCAACGGACTCGGAAACAAAAGAAAGATTCTTCACAGATGTTCATTGGCTATTGCACTTAAGAAAGAATACTGGAATCTCGGAATCGGGAAGTCAATGATTGAGTATCTGACAGAACTTGCTAAGAAAATTGGTTTTGAACAGATGGACCTTGAAGTCGTAGAAGGAAATGACAATGCCAAGCATTTATATGAGAAATGCGGATTTGTGGAAACGGGCAGGCGGCTTCGTGCACTTAAGTATGATGACGGAACGTATCGTGATGAGATTATTATGTGTAAGTTACTATAGTACAAAACAGAATGACAAGGTTTTACAAAAGAAAGAGGTATGGATATGATAAATTTTTATGCAATACTGGCGTCTTTGGCTGTAGTTAATTTAATTGTTTTCCTGTTTCTTTTCAGGGAGAAAAAACTGAATTATTACATATTGGCAATTTTTACACTGATAACGGTCAGCAACGGCGGTAATTATCTGATAGCATTGGCGGATACGCTGGAGGAGGCTTTTATCGCAAAAAAAATAATATATGTGGGAGGGTGTTTTATTCCGCCCCTTATATTGTTTGTTATTCTAAAAATGTGTCACATCAATATCCGGAAATGGTTGGAGAATGTACTGGTATTATTTAGCTGTATTGTGTATGCCATGGTTCTAACCATTGGATATAATGGGATGTTTTATAAAAGTGCGACCTTGGGGAAGGATGGAAATGCTACGGTTATTATTCCGGAGTATGGATTAGGGCATACCCTTTTTTACATCCTGCTTTATGGCTATCTTCTGCTTGGTATTGTTATTCTGCTATACAGTTTGCAGAAAAAGAACCACGTTTCCCGCAAAAATTTGTGGGTATTAATCGGTTTGGAAGTAATGACAATAGCGCTGTTTCTTCTGGGGAGAGTGATAGATCCGGATCTGGAAGTTCTGCCTCTGATTTATGTGATAGATGAATGGATATTAATGTATCTTAGCGGGCGTGTCAATGTCTATAGCTTAGAGGATAATATTATCAGCTTCTTGGATAAGCAAGGAACATACGGCTATATTATGTTTGATAATCAACGTAATTATTTGGGGGCAAGTGATTTGGCAATCGGGATTTTACCGGAGCTTGCGCAATGTAAAATAGACAGCCCGATTACGGGAATTACAGCGTTGGATTTCCTGCAGACCGAACTGGATGAATTTGATAAAGAGAACAATATTACGTTTGAACTTAATAGGGATGAGAACCATTATGAAGGACATATCAACCGGATTTGGTATGCGGAAAAAGCGGTAGGTTATGTTTTTGAAATTGAAAACACGACGGACAAATATAAATACGCAAAATTACTTTCGGAATATAACGATACTTTGCGGAGTGAGATTGAACAGAAGACGGCTCACATAAAAAATATGCAGGCAAAAGTTTTGCTTGCTATGGCAGATATCGTGGAAAATCGTGATGGTAACACGGGAGGTCATATTAAGCGTACCAGTCATGTAGTGGAACTTCTGATTAATACAATTATGGAAAATAATATGCTTCCGCTTGAAAAAGAATTCTGTCAGGCAGTAATCAAGGCAGCACCGATGCATGATTTAGGAAAGATTGCTATTGATGATAAAATTCTTCGTAAACCGGGGCGCCTTACCGATGAAGAATTTGCCATTATGCAGACGCATGCGGCAAAGAGTGGGGAATTGGTGGAAAGTATCTTAGAAGGTTTGGAAGATGATTATTTTGTGACGGTTGCCAAAAATCTGGCGCGTCATCATCATGAAAAGTGGAGCGGTGCCGGCTATCCGGACCATCTTGCAGGAGAAGATATTCCTATGGAAGCAAGAATAATGGCAATAGCAGATGTTTATGATGCTTTGGTCAGCAAGCGTTGCTACAAGGATGCCATGAGTTTTGAACAGGCATATAACGTTATGATGGAGTCCATGGGTAGTCATTTTGATCCAAGCCTGGAAGAGGTATTTGTAAGGAGTAGAGAGAAATTGGAAGAATACTATTCTTCATAAAAGAATGCGAAGTGATAGGAAAAGGAACGTAAATATGGAAAAAGACTTTAATGAATACATAACCTTTCATGTGACAAGCAAGGACGGCGCAGATGTGGAGTTGGCGGTTGTCGATGAATTTGATTTTGAAAATAAACACTATGTTGTTGGTGCCGTGGTAGAGGACGATACAATTAATGAAGAAGGACTCTATATTTACCGAAGCATTATAGAAGGCGACGATTTTAAAGTGGAAAAGATTGCACGCGAGTTTGATTACAAGCGTATCGCAAAAGCCTATATGGAAATGGAAGAGGAATAAATGACGTACATATTTTGGATAGCGGTTTTTATCATTAATACAATAATTATCACATGTCTGTTGGACGGGGTAATTATCGGGTTTGCTCTGCCGGCGAAAAGAAGACGGTTCAAACCCGAATTTATGCTGAAAGCACCTAACCGGTTTGCGTACCAGACGAGCACGGAGTGCTCCGGCTTTTCATCTGCATATGTTCTCAGAAGTTTTGGTATCGAAGCGGACGGAAGTGAATTTTATGGCGGGATTGCGCATAAGTTGCCGAGCGGAGCTGTGCTTCCGGGAGTTTTACGGAAAGAACTTATAAGACGCGGCTTAAAAGCCCGTTATGTAAAAGGCAATCTGAATACGCTGAAAGCCGACCTTAGTGAGGGTAAGCGAATCATCGTTTTTATACGTACAAGGCTGGATAAGAGGTGGCTTCATTACGTGCCGATAGTCGGATACGACGAGGAAAATGTTTACATAGCCGAGTCCATGTACTCGCTTGTGAATTGCGAAGGTGCACATAGTAACCGCCGGCTTTCCAATGAGGAATTCCTAAAATTCTGGGATACAAGAGAGATTTATATGCCATTTTATAAGAATACGTATTTGGTGATTGAGAAACAGTAGAAATCCTAAGAACAATTCTAATCAAAATCGGGATTGCCGTGTAAGAGGCGTGAATGTTAGGATAGAGAAAAACGTAAGATAGAAAGGTTAAAAGAGTGTATCATGAAGAATAAGAAGGCAAATGCGCGATAGCAATGGCTATTGCAAATAAAAATTAGAGTGAATGCGATAGCCGTTGCATCCTAAGCAATTTTAGGAGGACGCATATGAGCTATATAAACGCAGAGGACGTATTGCCAAAGGCTTTGGTTTCAGAAATCCAAAAGTATATTGACGGCCGGTTAATATACATTCCAAGAAAAGATGAAAATGTACTGTCTTGGGGTGAAAAGAATGGAACAAGACAAAGACTGGCACAGCGGAATCAAATGATAGTCAGCCGCTTCTATTCAGGCGAGACAATTGCCGAACTGGGCAAAGCGTATTATCTCTCTGAAAAGAGAATTCAGGGAATTATACACGAGTATGAAGCCTCCGGAAAAAAGATGGAGGATTCATAAATGAATAGAGAAAACAAACGCAAACAATATGAAAAAGGCTATTACAAAACACACCCGTGCAATGAGTCATTTGTATGTAAAAACTGCGGCCGTGAGGTAGTGCCTCAAGGCGCCGGCAGCCAGCATCGTAATCATTGTCCCAACTGCCTTTACAGCCTGCATGTGGATATTGAACCCGGCGACCGCGAAGCGGATTGCGGCGGTCACATGGAACCCGTAGCTGTATGGGTTAGGAAAAACAGTGAATGGGCAATTATCCACAGATGCAAATGGTGTGGGACATTTAGTTCCAACAGAGTTGCCGCAGATGACAACCCAATGAAACTGATGTCTATTGCAATGAGGCCTATCAGCCAGCCGCCATTCCCTATCGAGAGACTTGAAGAATTGACCCGGATGATGGGAGGAGACGGTGCGTTAAATTAAAACAAAAAGCCCTCGGCAATGCCGAGGGCTTATGTATTATCATCAATTAGATTGACTGATGGAATGTACGTGAGATAACGTCATTCTGCTGTTCAGGAGTTAACTTGATGAAGTTAACTGCGTATCCTAATACACGGATTGTTAACTGAGGATAGTTTTCCGGATGCTGCTGAGCATCTAATAACATTTCTCTGTTTAATACGTTAACATTTAAGTGATGTCCGCCTTTTGTTGCGTAACCATCTAATAATGAAACCAGGTTATCTACCT
>JAZMZZ010000127.1:0-7641 GCA_045586245.1 Lachnospiraceae bacterium
TCGTCAATCTTACGGCCGTCAGGACGCTTGTGATCTTTTAAAATCATCTTACGTACTGTCTTCTTCTGATACTGATATACTGCTTCGTCGATTAATGCTAACCATTCTTCGTTTTCTGCAAACGCTTCAGCGAGCTTGTCCTTAATCTGACGGATGTTTTCTTCACGAACCTGCTTCACATCTGTAAATACAGCTTCTTCCATAGCTTCCGGTGATACGATAGCTTTGATGGCATCAAATAATTCTTCCGGAATCGCACAGCTTGTATATTCATGTTTTGTCTTACCAACTTCTGCTACGATAGAGTTGATAAACTTAATGATTTCCTGGTTTACATCATGAGCCATATAAATAGCTTCAATCATCTTTGCTTCCGGAACTTCATTCGCACCGGCTTCAATCATGATAACTTTTTCACTTGTAGAAGCTACTGTTAAGCTTAAATCACCATTCTTCCACTGTTCCTGGTTAGGGTTGATAACAAGTTCACCGTCAACCAAACCAACCTGTGTCATTGCACATGGACCATCAAATGGGATATCTGAAATACATGTTGCAATGGCTGCACCAAGCATAGCCACTAATTCAGGGCGGCACTCAGGGTCAACGCTCATTACCATATTGTTTAATGTAACATCATTGCGGTAATCCTTAGGGAATAACGGACGCATAGGTCTGTCAATTACACGGCTTGTTAAGATAGCGTTTTCGCTTGCTTTACCTTCTCTTTTGTTAAATCCTCCCGGGATTTTGCCAACTGCATACATTTTTTCTTCGTATTCCACACTAAGAGGGAAGAAATCAATTCCGTCTCTTGGCTTTTCTGAAGCAGTTGCTGTGGAAAGAACAGTTGTCTCTCCGTAGTGCATAAATGCACATCCGTTTGCCTGCGCACCAACACGTCCTACATCAACGCTTAATGTACGTCCGGCAAGTTCCATACTAAATGTCTTATACATATATTCTCCTTCCGCCTTACAGGCTAATACCGCCGGTAAATTCCGGCAAAATAAAATTTTCCTTTTCAAAGTAACGAAGTATCCGAAACTACTCATAAAAACACAACCGGCTTATATTCTTATGAGTGGTCTCGGTTATTTTCCTCTGAATACTTTGAAAAAAAGGCGGACTTTATCAAATCCGCCTTCCATTGTGCAAATTACTTTCTAAGACCAAGTCTTGCGATTAATGCACGATATCTTTCGATATCTGTCTTCTTTAAGTATGCAAGTAAACCACGTCTCTGACCTACTAACTTCTGTAAGCCGCGTCCTGAATGGAAATCCTTAGGATTCGCTTTCATATGCTCTGTAAGCTCTTTGATTCTTGCAGTTAATACAGCGATCTGTACTTCAGGTGAACCTGTATCGCCTTCCTTTAACGCATACTCTTTGATAATTGCTGCTTTCTTTTCTTTTGCGATCATTGTCACATTCTCCTTTATTTAAAATATTACGCTTTGCACCAAGGTCCGGTCGGAGTGTCCAAAACCTGAGCGCAAGCAGACTCATACTGTTGCATTATATCACAGCATGAGTCTGTTGTAAATAAATATTTTTAGTCTCCGATAATATTTCTGATACTATGAATCGTACGGTATCCGACATTGGAAATCTTGATACCGGTTCTTGGACTGGACGCATGTACTACCTGTCCGTTTCCAAGATAAATAGCCACATGATTAACGGTATTTCCTTTTGCATAAAATACCAAATCACCTGCTTTGGCTTCACTTAAGGATACCTTGGTACCCATCTGGGACTGTGAAACCGAATAATGAGGAAGTGAAATTCCGTATTTCTTAAATACACTTAATGTGAATCCGGAACAATCGGCTCCCTTGGTAAGGCTGGTACCTCCCCATACATATGGATTACCAATAAACTGCTTTGCGTACTGGCAAAGTTCCACTCGCACATCCGATACCCCTTCACCATACAACAGTTCTGTCATGGTAATGGCTGTGTCCAGATTTTCTTTTACCTGCGCATATTCTGCAGAAATATATCCTTCTTCATCATCCAAAAGAACTTTAATCCAACCATCCATTACTTCCACAACTTCCAGATATTCTCCTTCTGCCATAGTGGTAATGACCTCGGAATCCGTATTCGGCTGCGTTCTGACACGCAATCCGCCGGAAGTAGCTTCTGCCACACTGGTCACAATTTCTTCCGCACGCAATCTTGCAAAAACACCCGTAAGAAGATAGTCCTTATGGCAATAACCTTCTACTTTGCCGGATTTGATATGAATCCAGTCGCCTTCCTCTCCAAGTACTTCACAAGCTGCATTATTGGACATCTTTCCGACTAACTTGCCGGATTCATCAGGAGTCTCCCTGACATTTAAGTGATTCTCTACATTAGCAATACCGATATTACTGTATCCGTACAACTCTACCGGACCTGCCGCTTCCTTAAATTCTTCTTCCGTCTTATCCAGTTCTAAAATTTCTCCTACGCCCACACTGGCAATTGCATCCGCAATCTTTCCCTCCGCGTGTACGGGCATAATATATAGGGAAGAGGCGGTAATAATCGCCGCTCCCATAATTAAACTCTTTTTCATATGTAAACTATCCTTCCAAATAGTACCTTGTCACTATTATTTGTTACAAAAATGTTACATATGTAGTATAGTCACTTTTTTACATTATGTCAATCTTGTTTATTTTGTAAAAACTTGTAAAATCTGCCATTTTACAAGCCAAATAGGCTTCTTGCCAAAGCACAATCTTCCCGGATTCCGGTTAACATATCTTCTACATTTGCAAATTTTTTCTCCGGTCTGATAAATCTGACCAGATGTGTAACAACATTTTTGCCGTATACATCCTCATCAAAATCAAACAAATGGGTCTCTACTCCCACTACCTTATCATCCGTTACGGTAGGTTTTATACCAATATTGGTAACTCCGAAATACTCTGAATTGTCAATTACGGTAACGGTTGCATATACTCCGCTTGGAGGTAATAACTTCTCTTTTGCCGGTACTATATTAATAGTAGGCATCTGTATCGTCCTGCCAAGTGCCTTCCCATGCACCACCGTACCACCGATGCAATATCTTCTACCCAGCATACGGTTTACCAGTTCCATATCTCCTTTTAGAATGGTCTCACGCACAAATGTCGAAGAAACTTCCCGGTCATCAACACAGACCTTATCTATCATTTCATAACAAAAGCCCTTTTCATTTGCAAATTCCTGTAGCATAGCCGAATTTCCGGCTCCTTTGTTTCCAAAAGATAAATCCTTACCGGATACCACATATCCCGCATTCAAACCTTTATAAAGGATATCTTCCATAAATGCTTCCGGAGAAATCGATGCCGATTCCTTTGTGAGCGGATACTCAATTAAAATATCCACCCCCATCTTTTCAAAATTATTGCGTTTTTCTTCAACCGTATCAATAACAGGCAATAATTGTCCTCTAAAGAATTCTTCCGGTGAAGGTGAAAAGGTAAATACTACTGCCTGCATATGCTCTTTCTTCTTATTAATAATACATTGTAAAAGAGACTGATGCCCGATATGGATTCCATCAAACTTACCGATTGCCACCGCACTTTTGACAAATTCACCCGTTGTATTTTTCCGTCTATTCAGTTCAAAAAAACTTTTAAGATCACTTACTATCTGCAATTTATTTCACCTATCCCAAAAACATTTTCTCAGGAACAATCCCTTTTTTCGCCTTATCATACCGATAAATCGCCATAAAGTTACTACTGTTATTTAATTCTATGTATATTCGGAACAACTGTCCATCGCAAGATAAAGAACCAATACCGTCAATTCCTAAACCAGATGTAGTAGTTTCTTCTCTCTTGATATAGCCCTTACACTTATCCCAAGAAATATAATTACCATTTAATATTTTATCAATCAATCCGCCACAAAAAACGATTGCCGGTAACTCTTTAAAGACTTCATCCACCGGAATAATGACCGAATCCAATTTTTGATTGTCACGAAGACTCTCAATTTCAGCAAGAGTATATGCCGTATCAAGAGTAAACTGACCGGAAGCCGTACGTTTCAAAGAAGTCATAACCGCACCACAACCTAATTGCATGCCAATATCATGACAAAGAGTACGTATATAAGTACCCTTAGAACAAAGTACACGGACAGACACATGCGGAAGCTGCATTTCCAGGATTTCTATCTCAAACAAGGTCACCGGTCTGGTTTTACGCTCCACTTCCTTCCCCTGTCTGGCAAGTTCATACAAGCGTTTTCCATCCACTTTAATAGCAGAATACATAGGCGGAAGCTGCTCATAATCACCGACAAAAGAAGCAATTACTGCTTTTACATCCTCTTTCGTACATGTCACTTCTCTTTCTTCAAGTACAGTTCCCGAAATATCCTGTGTATCCGTCACTTTCCCTAAAACAAATTCAGCGATATACTCCTTTTTCTTATCGGTAAGCATATCGCATAATTTGGTTGCACTCCCCAAACACACAGGAAGAACTCCCACCGCATCCGGATCGAGAGTTCCTGTATGTCCGATTTTTTTCTGTTTTAATATTCCACGAAGCTTTGCAACTACATCAAATGAAGTAAATCCGGCTTCTTTATAAACATTAATAATACCGTTCATCAAATAATTAAATCCTTATTTAATATCTTTCGAATCGCAGATTAAGCACCTGCATATTGCAGTTTAACCTGCTCACAAAGTGAACTAATGATATCCTGTGCATTACCCTTCATCGTACATCCGGCAGCACGCACATGTCCACCACCGCCAAAGAATTGTGCAATAGCAGAGACATTAACCTCTCCACCTGAACGCATACTCACCTTATACTCGAATTCATCCAGTTCGTACAGGAAAATGGCACATTCCACACCTTTGGTATTACGCATCTGATTAATAATGCCATCCAAATCCTTTCCCGTTACACCATATAACTCCATAAGTTCTTTACCGATAACAGATACAATGCATTTATCATCCAAACACAACTCACTTGCAAGCAATGCCCTTGCCATAATTTGATTCTGGGCAAATGTCTTCTCATAAAAAGTTTCTTCAATAATCTTCGGAAAATCAAATCCAAATTTAATCAATTCGGATGCCGCCACTAATGTTGCAGGTGACGTATTGGAATATTGGAATACTCCGGTATCATGTATCATACCAATATACAATGCTTTCGCAATTTCAACATCCAAGTTATATTTCTCTAATAACTCATATACAAGTTCACTGGCTGAACTGGCATCTGCGCGCAGGTAATTTACATCCCCGCATCCCATATTACTGATATGGTGGTCAATATTAACCGTCTTTCTGGCCTTATCAAAGATTACTTCTGCATCTCCCAATCTGTCCTTACTGCAATCAAGTGCAACAAAAACATCATACACTGCATCCTGATACAATGCCGCATCCTTAATCTCTGCCACACCCTGAATACAGGCAAACACATCACTTGGTTTTTCCAAAAAAACGTCCACCTGTACATCCGGCAATTCCTTGATTAAATATAAATATAATCCCATACAGGAGCCTACGCAGTCGCCATCCGGACGGATATGTCCGCTGATAGCGATACTGCCCGCTTCCCTTACTTCTTCTAAAATCTTTTTCATAGGACACCTCTTCTTTGAGCAAAGATTATTCTTCTTCCTCATCTCTGATGTCTTTATTAACCTCTGCAATTTTGCGGGACATTTCCACGCCGTATGCAATGGACTGGTCCATTACAAATGTGATGTCCGGTGTATTACGGAGGTTAATGGTTTTTGCAAGGCGGTTCTTAATAAATCCTTTTGCACTGTTAAGTCCTGCAAGTGTATCAGCGGCTGAAAGTTCATCTCCCAGCACACTGATATAAGCCTTACAATTTTTCAAATCAGGAGCAACTTCCACAGCTACTACGGAAGTCATCGGATTAATTCTTGGATCCTTAATTTCTCCCCTGATAATATCTGCCAGTACTCTTTGTACCTCACCATTAATTCTGGTGTTTTTAATACTGTTTTTACGCATATTTCTCCTTATCTGGGAACCTCAACCATAATATAAGCTTCTACGATATCCAGTTCCTGCATCTTGTCAAAGCCATCAAATACAAGACCACATTCGAATCCTGCTCTTACTTCCTTCACATCATCTTTAAATCTCTTAAGGGAAGCTAACTCACCTTCGTAAATCTGCTCACCTTCTCTGGTAATTCGAACCTTACATCCGCGCTTAAATTCACCGTCAAGAATATAAGAACCGGCAATATTACCAATTGCGGATGCCTTGAAGATCTGACGTACTTCCGCATGACCGATAACTTTTTCTTCAAAGATAGGGTCAAGCATACCCTTCATGGCCGCTTCCACATCTTCGATTGCCTGATAAATAACCTTGTACAGTCTGACATCTACGCCTTCACGCTCTGCCGTATCTTTTGCCGCCGGATCCAGACGGACATTGAAACCGATAATAATTGCGCTGGATGCAGCTGCCAATGTAACGTCTGACTCATTAATTGCGCCAACGCCACCATGGATACATTTCACCACAACTTCCTCATTAGAAAGTTTTGTAAGACTCTGCTTAACTGCTTCCACGCTACCCTGTACGTCAGCTTTTACAATCAGGTTAAGTTCCTTCAAATTACCTTCCTGAATCTGATTGAACAAATCATCCAATGACATCTTGGATTTAGTTTCTTCCAATTTCTTATTCTTATTCTCTGCAATAAAGGTATCTGCAAAGGATTTTGCTGTCTTATCGCTTTCATGTGCAAGGAATACCTCACCTGCATTCGGAACATCGTTAAGACCTAAAATTTCAACCGGAATAGAAGGACCTGCTTCTTTTACACGTCTTCCCTTATCATCAATCATGGCACGTACTTTACCATTGGATGCACCTGCAGAAATGAAATCTCCCACTTTAAGGGTACCCTTCTGAACAAGTACTGTTGCAACCGGTCCACGTCCCTTATCCAGTTCGGCCTCAATTACAAGACCACGGGCTTTTCTCTTAGGATTTGCTTTCAGTTCCAAAATATCCGCGGTTAAAAGTACCATATCTAATAATTCTGAAATACCTTCTCCCGTTTTTGCAGAAACCGGTGCAAAAATAGTGCTTCCGCCCCAATCTTCGGAAATCAATTCATATTCTGTTAATTCCTGTTTTACTCTCTCGATATTTGCGCTAGGCTTATCAATCTTATTAACAGCAACAATAATTTCGATACCTGCTGCTTTTGCATGATTAATTGCTTCTACTGTCTGAGGCATAACACCATCGTCTGCTGCTACTACCAAAATTGCAATATCTGTTGCATTTGCACCACGCATACGCATTGCCGTAAATGCTTCATGTCCCGGTGTATCAAGGAATGTAATCTGACGATTCTGTGCTTTTACTGTATACGCACCGATATGCTGTGTAATACCGCCAGCTTCTCTGTCTGTTACATTTGTTTTACGAATTGCATCCAAAAGTGATGTTTTACCATGATCTACGTGACCCATTACACAGATAACAGGCGCTCTTGTTACCATGTTTTCTTCGGATTCTTCCTCTTCCTTTAACAACTCTTCAATTACGTCAACCTTTACTTCCTGTTCGCACATAATATCGAATTCAATAGCGATATTTTCTGCATCT
>JAZMZZ010000128.1:0-4154 GCA_045586245.1 Lachnospiraceae bacterium
ACTTCTTCATCACCGAATTCATCTACAATAGCATTTCTTTCTTCAGCAGAATATTCCGGAAAAAGAATCAGACCGATGTCTTCCATTGTTTTTCCCATAAGCTGTCCTGCTTTTTCCTTAGTCATCCGAAACGAAATATCCTCATGCTTTTCAAGCACGCGATTCCAAATATCACATGCGCATCCCGTAGAATCCCAAAGTGTTCCGTCCAAATCAAAAATAATTGCTAAGTTTAACTCATCTATAAACTGCTGAATCCGATCGGTTACCAGTTCATCTGCCCCCATAGCCATTAATTCACTTTTACTTACCCATTTGTAATCGATTGTCTCGCCTTCCTGCAAACGGATACCGTTTTTATCCCAATCGGTTACACATAAATATTCAACATATACACTGTGCTTTTCTTTATCTGCTACTCTGCCTACTTCTACTAATTCAGACGCAACAATTCCGGTCTCCTCTTTCAGTTCACGGTGCGCGCACATAATCGGTGTTTCTCCCTGCAGAGCAGAACCGCCCGCTGTCGCTTCCCACATCCCCGGAAAATGCTTTCGCAGGTCACGGCGCATAAGCAGGTATGTCCCATCCACATGCCTTACAATTATGTCGCAAACTAAATGAAAAATATCATCCGAAAAAGTGGATTCTTCTCCTCTTATCAGCGTAATTCCATCTAATTTATTAAATTCTACATCATAAGCATCCCAAAGTTCCATGCGTTTACCTCCGTGTATTACCTCTGCTTTTTACACTTCAAATTTCTCAATGCCTTGAAATTTACAAAGCCTTGTATGTATCAACAATACTACGCAAATTCTTTTCTAATTCATCTGCTCCATCCAATCGTATCACCGGACACGTGACTAATTCATAGAACCGGCCATTACAAAATGTTCACAGTCCGCTATCGCATCCATCAACCGGCTGATTTTTTCACTCTTTGAATACATTTCCGAAAAGGGTATCTGGGTATCCTTACGTCATATATATTCATCAATATCTACAAATTTATAATTTAACTCTTCTGCTACCATTTTTCCAAGGGTTGTTTTTCCTGCACCGGAAGACCCCATAATCATAATCCCTGTAGCCACTTTTTATCCTCACAATTCCTTATATTTTAAGAGTGCTTTATATTCCCTTAAATAGGCACCTCTCTTCATTTCATTCTCCACCGCATAATCCTGATGCTTAGAAAATATTTCTATAGCCTCTTCTATCGGAATCCATCTTGGTTCAAGTCCTTCTGCAATTTCTCTTTCCGTTAATTTCCTCACGGTTTCTCCTACATAATCACAAATAAAATAATGACTAATAAAAAACCATTCCTCATAATATTCATTAATGGTTAAGAAATGTTCTCTTGGAATTACTACTGCACCTGTTTCTTCTGCCAATTCCCTCGCGCAGCATTCCTGCAGACTTTCATTGTCTTCTACTCCGCCGCCTGGTATAAACCATTGGTCGGTATTTACTTCATAGGACATTAATATCTTAGCATCTCTAGTTACTATCCCGCGACACGCCTCACGTACTTCGAAATATTTTTCGTAACGGTTATCTCCAAATATATCTATTGTTTTCATGTTCATCCCCTTATTAACCAATCCTTTTTCACCCCCTATATAATATCATAACTATCAATGATACAAAAGTCATTGCGGATAAACTCCATATATGTTATACTCCATATGCGGTATGTGATACCTTTTTCGTTATCCCATCAAACGGGATATCCATTACATCTAAGTAGTTCCAGGTCATTCGACCGAAGACTTCCTTTTTTATTTGAGAGTTGGTGATGCCTATGATTGTATAATTGCGCACTTTTATTTTGTTACAACTGAATATAGTTTTTGGAAAGGAAATCATGTCTATGAACGAAATTTACCATATCTATGATAAAGCGTTTAAACGCATTCTTACACTATCAGAAAAAACCGTTATTAATCTTATCAATGGTCTATTCGACACCGATTACCCAACAGACAGCAAGATTACATATAATTGGACAGAACACGAAAATAAGGATTTAAAGAGAACCCTAGCGGACAGTATTTTGACTATCAACGGAAGGGACAGTTATCATATCGAAGCCCAGATGACGGAAGATGAGGAGATTGTATTCCGTTTTATTGAATATGGTTTTGGACATGCTTACAAAAACCGAACCTTTATTGATGGCGGAGAGCGTATGGTTTTTCCGAGACCGTGCATTTTATATTTGGACGAAGGAAAGAAAGATAAGGTGCCGGATGAGTATACTTTGATTATGCAATTTGAAAATCAGGGAGAGTTCCCATACAAGGTCCCGGTAGTAAAACTGCATAATTTCTCTGCGGAGGAATTAAACAATAAGAAGTTGCTTGCCCTTCTGCCGTTTCATCTTTTGAAACTCAGGAAGGAACTGCAAAAAATCCGAACAAAAGAAAATTTAGAAGAGTTGCAAAGGCTTGTCGCAGATGATATAATATTAACAATCGAACGAAATGCGGAAGTAGGTAATATCTCCCCTACGGATGCACTGGATTTAATTGAAATAACCACAAAATTGTATATGAAGATTTATTCGAAGTATGAAGAACTGGAGGAATTTACCATGCGTATGTGCGATCAATCAATGGAACTGATAAGCGACAAATACGAGAAGACAGTAGAGGACTTACAGGATGAGATTACCCATGCCTATGACAGGTATAAAAATGAAATCGAGAGCATGCAGGATAAGATAGCCAACACACGCAACATGTATGAGCAAAAAATATCCGGACTTCAGGATGAAATGTCCAACACACGCAACATGTATGAGTTGAAAATATCCGGACTTCAGGATGAAGTGTCCAACACACGTGACATGTATGAGCAAACCGTCGGTGGACTACAAGATGAAGTGGCTGAACTCAAAGATACCATCTACAAATTACAGGAACAACTTCAAATGCTTCAATCCAAATAATTACATCTACTCCAAACTAACTATTATAAAAACACTACAGCCCTCATACCTCTTCGGTATGAGGGCTGTTCTCATTTATCCTTCCCTACTCTTCCGCCTCGCTCCTAATCCGTTTCATATGTTCACGAATCTTAACCTCATATCCATTGCCTGTCGGACGGTAGAATTCACTGCCTGTTAATTCATAAGGCAAATACTGCTGTTTTACATAGTGGTTCTTATAATTATGGGCGTATTTGTACCCGACACCGTGTCCAAGTTTTGCGCTTCCCTTATAATGGGCGTCCTGCAAATGTGTTGGTACCGCTAAATTGCCGGTTTCTTTTACTTTTTCCAATGCCTCAAAAATAGCATTGCATGAGGCGTTACTCTTTGGTGCGGTCGCCACATAGGAAACTGCCTGTGCCAGAATAATCTGTGCCTCCGGCATACCAATCCGCTCGACTGCCATGGACGCATTAGTCGCTACCACAAGTGCCATCGGGTCTGCATTGCCTACATCTTCTGCCGCACAAATCATAATTCGTCTTGCGATAAATGTGATGCTTTCACCCGCATAGAGCATTTTTGCCAGATAATATAATGCCGCATCCGGGTCGGAACCACGCATACTCTTGATAAATGCAGAAATCGTATCGTAATGGTTATCACCGGATTTATCATAGCGTACTACTCTTTTTTGGATACATTCTTCAACAACCGGAATGGTGATTTCAATCTTTCCATCCGCATTGCGTTCCGTCGTCATAACAGCAAGTTCAATCGCATTGAGTGCATGTCTGGCATCACCACCGGAAATATCGGCAAGAGCATCCAGTGCTTCATCGGTAATTACCGCTTCATACGCGCCCATCCCGCGCTCTCTATCCGTAAGTGCGCGCTGAATCAGAGTCTTAATATCCTCTTTTTCAATCGGCTTTAGTTCAAAAATCATCGAACGGGAAATCAAAGCCCCGTTTACTTCAAAATATGGATTCTCGGTTGTCGCGCCGATAATGATAATCGTACCGTCCTCTACAAACGGAAGCAGGTAGTCCTGTTGTCCTTTGTTGAAACGATGGATTTCATCGATGAAAAGGATGGTCCGTTTCTGGTACATGCCTTGCAGTTCTTTTGCCTTGGCAACGACCTCTTCCATATCCTTTTTACCGGCAACCGTTGCATTAATCTGCATAAACTCGGAACTTGTCGTACC
>JAZMZZ010000129.1:0-9101 GCA_045586245.1 Lachnospiraceae bacterium
CGAAGTGCGCCAGGGCGTACAGATTATCCAGTATCAGGTTACCACATTAATGACAACTAACGGACAGGCACCGTTTATCACCGTATTCATGTATCTTGGTGAAGTAGAAGACGGTCCGTTAAAAGAAGACCTTGCGATGGTGATTGAAGAGACACTTCATTTACGTATCCGCGGTGTTAAGAATGAAAAGGGTGTATATATTACCCCTGCTTTCCCAAAACTGATTTATGTTTTGGAAGAAGATAATGTAAAAGAAGGTACCAAGTATTTTGAATTAACCAAGCTTGCAGCCAAATGTACAGCTAAGCGTATGGTACCTGACTATATATCAGAGAAGATGATGCGCGAACTTAAGAAGGGATATTGTTATCCATGCATGGGATGCCGTTCTTTCTTAACCGTATATCATGAAGAAGACGGAAAAGAGAAGTTCTACGGACGTTTCAATCAGGGTGTTGTTACCTTGAACCTTGTTGATGTGGCTTGTTCGTCCGGTAAGAATATCGATAGATTCTGGGAGATTCTTGATGAGAGACTGGAACTTTGTTACCGTGCTCTTATGACAAGACATAACCGCTTAAAGGGAACACGCTCCGACGTGGCACCGATTCTTTGGCAGAACGGTGCACTTGCAAGACTTAAAAAGGGCGAGAAGATTGATAAACTGTTATACAATGGTTATTCGACGATTTCCCTTGGATATGCAGGTCTTTGTGAATGTACCCGTTTTATGAAGGGCGTATCCCATACAGAACCTAACGGTACGGAATTTGCACTTCAGGTAATGCGCAAGTTAAATGATGCCTGTGCGACATGGAGAGCAAAAGAGAATATCGATTTCAGTTTATACGGCACTCCACTTGAGTCTACGACTTACAAGTTTGCAAAATGCTTACAGAAACGTTTCGGTATCATCGAAGGAGTTACGGACCGTAACTATATTACGAACTCTTATCATGTTCATGTTACGGAAGAAATCGATGCATTTGAGAAATTAAAATTTGAATCCCAGTTCCAGGAATTATCACCGGGTGGTGCAATTTCTTATGTGGAAGTACCAAATATGGAAGATAATCTGGATGCGGTTATTTCCGTTATGCAGTATATTTATGACAATATTATGTATGCGGAACTCAATACCAAGAGTGACTTCTGCATGGAATGCGGATATACCGGAGAGATTCAGATTATTACCGATCCAAACGGTAAATTAATTTGGGAATGTCCACAGTGCGGCAATAGGGACCAGGATAAAATGAATGTAGCCAGAAGAACCTGCGGCTATATCGGTACCCAGTTCTGGAATCAGGGACGTACACAGGAAATTAAGGAAAGAGTACTTCATCTGTAGGGGAGGTTTGCGTTTCGCAAAAGGATGAGTATTCTTAGTGAATAGAGTTTGAAAGGAATAGAACCGTATGTATTATTCAGCCATCAAATATCGCGATATTGCAAATGGACTGGGGGTACGTACGGTTCTGTTCGTTTCAGGCTGCCGTAACCGTTGTGAGGGTTGCTTCCAGCCTGAAACATGGAATTTCAGTAACGGAAAAGTGTTTGACCAGGAAGAGGAAGATGCAATTATTGAGTCGCTTAAGCCGGATTTTATCAGAGGACTTACTCTTCTTGGAGGAGACCCTTTTGAACCGGAGAATCAGGAAGGCCTGATATCCTTTATGCGCAGGGTAAAAAAAGAGTGCCCGGATAAGGATGTGTGGGCATACACAGGCTACCTTTTGGATGAAGATTTGGTGGAAGGCGGCAGAAAATATACCCCGTATACGGATGAACTATTGTCCTATATTGATGTCCTGGTAGACGGACCATTTGTGCTGGAGTTAAAAAGTCTTATGCTCAAATTTAAGGGCTCCAAAAACCAGCGAGTTATTGATATGAAGAGATATCGTGAAAGCGGAATTATTGAAGAAATAGCGTTTTAAAATATTTACTTTCCGGCTTGCCTATGGCAAAATAAAATGGGAAGTTGTTGTACGGTAACAGATGAATATACAGGTGGGATAAAGGATGAGCAGGAGACTGACAATCGGAGTCATGATAGGAAATGGAAATTCCCCTCATGCGAAGATGTTAATGAAAGGAATAGACGATGTGGCAAAGAAGATGGATGTAAATGTCATCTTCTTTCTTGGCGTTCATATGACAAGTTATTTCCGTGAATATCTCGGAGAGGGAACGGATAAAAGATATGATTACCAGTATAATGTGGTGTATGATTATTCCCGTTTGGCCGATGTGGACGGAATTATTATTTCATATGGTTCGTTAAGTATTTTCCTGGAAGATAAGGATCCATCCCATTTCTTAGACAGATTCCGCAACGTTCCTTATGTTATTTTGGAGGAACGTGATAAGCAAAAAATCGGAACATCGATTATTTCGGATAATTACACCGGAATGTATCAGGTGGTGGAACATCTGGTTAAGGTACATGATTGTAAGAAACTTTTGTATGTATCCGGTCCGGAAGGGAATACGGATGCACAGGAACGTGAGCAGGCATTCCGTGATGTGCTCGATAAATACGGAATTTTGCTTGTCCCAAGTATGATAGCAAGAGGAGATTATTCCCAAAGCTGCGGCAAGCAGATAGGAGAGCTGCTTGACAATAATCCGGATGCAGATGCGGTGGTTTGTGCCAATGATATTATGGCCGAGACTACATATCAGGAATGTGCAAAGAGAGGACTTACGGTAGGTAAAGATATTGCCGTTACCGGTTACGATGATTGGGAAATGGCAGAGTCTATGCTTCCGCCCCTTACTACGGTTTTGCAGAATGAGCTGGATATGGCAAATGAAAGTATGCAGCAGATTGTAGCGCTTTGTAACGGAGGAAAACCTGCGGAATTGAAGGCACCGGCAGAAATGAAAGTGCGCGCATCCTGCGGTTGTAGTGCGGAATCCGAATATCACTTTGAACAGATTCACAAAGAGTGGGATAAGACATCAGAGGATTATGCATTGGAGATTTCAGCGGCATTTTGTGATAATATCCTCCGCTCCCAGGTAAGTGCTTCCATTATACAGAGTGTGCTTGAGCAGATTGGTAATTTGCTCAGATGTTGTATGGATATGTATAATGAATCGGCAGTTACCGACAAAAACAAAAAAATACTCATGGATTGTGTCAATGAGTTATGCTATGGCAGGAATGCCTCCTATATTTCTGCAACAGCAATGGCAGACGGAATTAATGAATACGTAAGATATTTAATAAATACAGAAACAGATTCCGAGAAGGTACGACTGATAAATGAGATAGCCGGCATGATTCATCAGTATGTCCAGTCATGTGTGATTACACGGAATAATACAAGGGAAGACCGCGCAGAGCAGGATACCATGTTTGTTCCGCTGATTTCCAGGGATATGATTACACATATTGAGAATGAAGATGAATTCTATAAGGCACCGATGCATATTTTAAATGTACTCCGTGTGAAGAGTGCCTATTTGTATATGTTGGATTATCCGCGTGTGCATGAATACGGGGCAAAATGGGAATGTCCCGGATCTCTTAGTCTGGTCTCTTCTTTGGAAGACGGAAAATGTGTAGCCTATGAGAAAGATACGCGTCCGGTAATATCCGATAAAGAAGGTATTTTCTCCGGTTTTTCGGATGAGCGCAGACGAATGATTACGGTATTGAATCTGTTTTTGGGACAGGAACAATATGGTATTTTGGCCGTGGAAACGGAGCCGGAAGACATGCTGCTTATGCATCTTGTCAGCCTGCAGATATCCAGTGCGCTTAATTTCTTCTATCTGTATCAGCAGCAGTCACGTATGCAGAAGCGATTGGAAGTGCTGATTGATGAGGTTAATGAGAAGAATAAGATTTTAGGATTTATTTCCGCGTATGATGAGTTGACGGGCATATTGAACCGACGCGGATTCATGGAAAAGGCAATGCAGTTAATCCATTCCACAGAGAAAAAGGATGCCATCCTGTTTATTGCGGATTTGGATCATTTAAAAGAAATCAATGACAGTTTTGGACATGTGGCAGGTGATTTTGCCCTGCGTGCATCGGCCAAGATTTTACAGGACATCTTTGGAAAAGAAGGTCAGGTTGCCAGAATCGGCGGCGATGAATTCGTGGCAATTTTGCCATATGATTACAGAATGGATGGGGAAGATTATATCCGCAGGATAAAAGATGCCTGCGAGGAAGTTAACCGTACGGAGAACAAAGAATTTTATGTGGAAATGTCTGTCGGATATACAGTATTTCGATGTGATTCATCCGTGGACTTCAATTATCTGCTATCCAACAGTGATAAGATGTTATACGAAGCCAAGAGGTTAAGACGTAAAAGCGTCAGGAAAGAAGATAAGTAAAAGGGTTCGTTCATGAGAAGAACAAAGGAAAAGATTTTTGCGGTAATAGGGACTGTGTTAATATGTGCAGGCCTTATGGGTTGCGGCGCGCTTTCAAATGATGATACGATGGCGGCTGTAGTGACCCGGATTGAAAATTATGAATACGAAGAAGCACTTGCTTTACTGGATGAGGCTGTTGAAGCAGGAGAAGAAGCACAGGAGATAGCGCGTTACAGAGGTATTGCCAATGCCGGCCTTACCAATTACGAGGACGCTGTGACATACTATCTGGAAGCATTATCCTATAGCAATTTATTTGTTTCGGATATTGATTTTGATTTGAATTATTATCTGGCGGATGCCTATGAGAAAATGGGATTGCGCGAAGAGGCAAAAGCGGTGTATACTTCGATTTTGGAGTTGCGTCCACAGGAAGTGAATGCCCTGTTTTTACGGGGAAGATTGTATCTGGAAGACGAGATGCATGAGTTGGCACTTGCTGATTTTGATAAGACGGTACAGCTTGATAAGGATGGCTATGATCTTAGGATTGAGATAGCCGGACTGCTTTCCGAAAAAGGGTATCACGACGAAGGTCTGCAGTATTTACAGATGTTTTTGGCAGACAATGAGAAGAAATTATCAGACTATGACAAAGGCCGGATTTATTACTATATGGGAGACTACGATAAGGCTAAGGTGGCGCTGGAGAGTGCCAAATCAGAAGAGTCGGATGATATCATTTTGCTGCTTGGAAAGTCCTATGAGCAATTGGGCGACTATAATTATGCGACCAGCGTATATAAGAATTATTTGGAAGATCATCCTCAGTCCGCAGGTATTTATAACCAGCTTGGACTTTGTAAGATGAAATCGGGTGAGTATGAGGAAGCACTTTCTGCATTCCGCAGTGCTGCCAATGTAGAAAATAACGGTATGAGCCAGACACTTGAGTTTAATCAGATTGCGGCGTATGAGCATGTTGGGAATTTTAAGCAGGCAGCGGTTCTTATGGAAGCATATTTAAAGAAGTATCCGGAAGATGCAGAAGCAATACGGGAATATGAATTTTTAAAGACAAGATAATATTTTTAACATAAAGGAGAACAACATGATTAACAAACTAGTGGCACAGATTAAGAAGACGAATGCACCGATTGTAGTAGGGCTTGACCCGACTCTTAAGATGATTCCGAAGCATTTGATGGATGCTGCAATTGCAGAATACGGTGAGACTTTAGAGGCGGCAGGAGAAGCCATCTGGCAGTTTAATAAGGCAATCGTGGATGCAACATATGACCTGATTCCGGCAGTAAAACCGCAGATTGCAATGTATGAGCAGTTTGGTATTCCGGGACTTGTGGCGTTTAAGAAAACGGTGGATTATTGTAAGGCAAAAGGCCTTGTGGTAATCGGTGATATTAAGCGTGGTGATATCGGATCCACATCAGAAGCATACGCTATCGGACATGTTGGTACCGTAACAGTGGGTAATACCGTGTGCCGCGGTTTTGATGAAGATTTTATTACGGTTAATCCATATCTTGGTTCAGATGGAATTAATCCTTTTATCAAGGTTTGTAAAGAACAGAAAAAGGGTATTATTATTTTGGTAAAAACATCCAATCCAAGCAGTGGCGAATTCCAGGATCAGATGATTGGTGAAAAGACCTTGTATCAGCTGGTTGGCGAAAAGGTTGCTGAGTGGGGCGCTGATTTTATGGGTGATGAATACAGCTATGTTGGTGCAGTGGTTGGTGCTACCTATCCGGAAGTTGGTAAAATCATGCGTAAGGTAATGCCAAAGACATACATCTTAGTGCCGGGTTATGGAGCACAGGGCGGTAAAGGCAAGGATTTGGCACATTTCTTTAATGAAGACGGACTTGGAGCCATTATCAATTCCTCCAGAGGAATTATTGCGGCGTATCAGCAGGAGGCTTATGCAAAATTTGGTGCAGAGAATTTTGCAGATGCGTCCAGACAGGCAGTTATTGATATGAGAGAAGATATCGCATCGGCGTTAGCTTCAAAATAATAAAAGCGCAGCCATTAAGGGCAGAATGAGAGGATAAAGCAGTATGGAAGCATACAAGAGTGAATTTATACAGTTTATGGTAGACAGCAAGGTGTTAAAATTCGGTGATTTCACCTTAAAAAGCGGCAGAAAGTCCCCGTTTTTCATGAATGCGGGTTCTTATGTGACCGGTACGCAGCTTATGAAACTTGGTGAATACTATGCCAAAGCCATCCATGACCGTTATGGGGATGATTTTGATGTATTGTTCGGACCGGCATATAAGGGAATCCCGTTGTCGGTAGCAACAACAATTGCTTACAGTAAATTATATGGCAAAGAAATCCGTTACTGCTCTAACCGTAAAGAGGTAAAGGACCATGGAGATACGGGCATTTTACTCGGAAGTAATTTAAAAGACGGTGACAGAGTGGTTGTAATTGAGGATGTTACTACAAGCGGTAAATCCATGGAAGAGACAATTCCGATTGTAAGAGCACAGGCAGATGTTACCATTGTCGGACTGATGGTATCCTTAAACCGTCAGGAAAGAGGTAAGGGTGATAAAGGGGCATTGGATGAAATTAAAGAGTTGTACGGATTTGAGACAGAAGCCATTGTTTCAATGGATGAAGTGGTAGAATACCTTTATAATCGTGAAATTGATGGAACTGTGTTAATTGATGATGAGATGAAAGCTAAGATTGATGCATATTATGCACAGTATGGCGTGGTAAAATAGGAGCAGTAATAAAGGAGCGATTGTGTTATGGAAGAAAAAGTATACAAAGTGATGCATGGAACAGGTTCATGGAATATTGTTCTTGGAGTAGTGGCAATCGTAGTAGGAGTGGCAAGCGGCGTGCTGTTGATTATCAGCGGAGCGAAGTTGCTTGCAGGCAAATCCAAAATTTTATTTTAACAAATGAGTGGGCATTCCTAAGCGGGAATGCCCATTTGGAGTTGTATTTGGACATTTGTCCGGATGAGTTTGGAGGAATTATGGGACATAAATTTATTTTTACAAATAAATTTTATTCTCCGAAAGGAATTATGGCGACGATATTAGGAATTATTGATTTGTCGGCGCTTATCTATATTTTTTATCTGACCTATAAGAATGGCGGAGTGGCTCTTGCAAGATACGGAACTACCGGATTGTTGATTACGGTATTTTCTTTTATCGGTCTGATTTTGGGGATTTTATCAAAATCGGAGCCGGACCGGTTTTATTTGTTTTCGTATTTGGGAATTCTGTTTAATATAGTCGCACTTGGCGGTGTCAGTTATGTGTTATATGCAGGAGCGTATGGATTATGATGGAAATGAATTTGGAGCTTACAAAAGAAAGATATGATCTGGCGATAGGACGTATCCGTGAGATAGCAGAGGGAGAGCAGGCAGAAGCCGGGGCTTCTTTTGTGGATTATTTTAGGGAAGCCGCGGCATTTCTTGTACAGATGGATAAAGTACTTGCGGCTGCAAAAAGCGGTGTTTTATTTGCGGCTCCTTTAGAAGAAAAAGAGAAACTGAATGCGGATTTGTACCGGGAACTTGCAATAGATTACGATAAAAGTTATTGCAATCCGGCTTATGCAGTGGCAGTACTGGGTAAGGAATACGGAGCATTTTTATGTGCTCTCAGGGCAGAACTGAGAAGCCTGATTGCGTATGCATTTGAGCAGAAAATATATGACATGACCATCCGTATGGAACTGTTTTTGGAAATTTACGGATGGTTTGCAATGGAAGAAAAACCGCCTTATAAAGAATTGCAGGAGAGTCTGGCTTCTTTTGCATTTGATTATCAGGAAGAATTCATGGAAGAAGGCGTAATAGCATCGTTTACTACGGAGAATCCGTTTGCCAAAGATATCGTATGCGGTGCGGATTTGTCTACTCCCGATTATTTGTATGATTACGGTGAGTATATCAGCGAAAATGAGCGCAGAATGGCAGCCTATATGGCAAATCTTCCGGATGAGACAGTGCAGTTGATTGCCGATACTTTTACGGAAGGATACCGTAAGGGATTTGAGACGACCGGTAAGGATATCAGCATTAAAAAGGCGGTGAATATCCGCTATTTTATCGGCTTTGAGCGTGTGGTAAAGGCGGCAATCGGGAATTTTAAAAAGATTGGTCTTGAGACGATTATTAACCGTGCCCAGCCAAGCTTTTTACAGGGAAGAAATGTTCAGAAAGTCGGTTTTTACGGTACACAGCCATGCAAGCAGTTTGAATGTGACCATGAATTTGACAAGGTACTGTATTTTAACAGCATGTTTGTGACACGTAAGTTGGAGTGCTACAAGGCGGCTCTTGAGAAATACAAAGAAGAAGCGGCCGTATTCGGCGGCCCGGCGGTGATAGAAGATTTTGGGGAAGAACCGTTTTCACCGGCAGAAAAGGAAGAAGCGTACCGCCTCGGGGAGCAGGAGCGTAAACTTACCGTGGAATATGCGGGTAAAGCCGGTGCGCTTTTGAACCAATATGTAAAAGGTGAGGAACGCAGTTTTACGATTATTGCATTCCCGGTCCCTGCAATCGGAGAGCAGTTTGAGGCAATTTTTGATGAGACAATCAAATTAAATACCTTAAGTTATGAATTGTATCAGCGTATCCAGCAAACGATTATTGATACTTTGGATACGGCAGATTATGTGCAGATTAAAGGCTGTGGTGTAAATGAAACCGACCTTAAAGTGAATCTGTGGAAACTGCAGAACCCGGACAAAGA
>JAZMZZ010000130.1:0-3750 GCA_045586245.1 Lachnospiraceae bacterium
TATATGACAGTTGGTGCAGCTGCTTCTTTATGCTGTTGCTTAAACGGTCTTTGCAATCCCGGTGATGAAGTTATTGTTTTCGCTCCGGTTTTCCCTG
This sequence comes from Lachnospiraceae bacterium, assembly GCA_045586245.1. GTDB lineage: Bacteria > Bacillota > Clostridia > Lachnospirales > Lachnospiraceae > RGIG8767. Next base: position 98 of record JAZMZZ010000130.1, read on the forward strand.
AGTACCGCGTATTCATCGAAGGCGCAGGTGCAAAAATGACTATGATTCCTGCCGATACCGAAGCGTTCCAGATTGATTTTGCAGCATTTGAAGCTGCAATCAACAAAAACACAAAGGCTGTTATTGTAAACTCACCAAATAATCCTTCCGGTACGCTTTACTCTGAAGAAACCGTAAAGAAACTGGCCGCTATTCTGGAAGAAGCTTCCAACAAATACAAACAGCCTATTTTCTTACTGGCAGATGAACCGTACCGTGAAATCGTATTCAGCGGACAGACTGTTCCGTTTTTACCAAAATACTACACCAATACATTGGTATGTTATTCTTGGTCAAAATCCCTTTCTCTTCCGGGAGAACGTATGGGATATGTATTGGTACCGGATACTGTCAGCGATTCTGAATTGGTATACGCCGCAGTTGCCGGTGCAGGCCGTTCACTGGGCTATGTAAATGCACCAAGTTTATTCCAGCGTGTATGTGCTGCCTGTGTGGATGTGACTGCTGATGTTGCTGTATACGAAGAAAACAAAAACATCATGGTTCCTGCACTCAGAGAAATGGGATACCATGTAGTAGAGCCGCAGGGTACATTCTATATGTTTCCACGTACTCTTATTCCGGATGATATTGCTTTCTGTGAAAAAGCAAAAGATTTTAATCTTCTTATCGTACCGGGTACGGGATTTGGTTGTCCGGGACATGCCAGAATTTCTTACTGCGTACCGACAGAACGTGCCAAACGTTCCCTCGATGCCTTTGAAGCATTGGCAAAATTTTACCGCTAATCCGCTTTTCCCGGAAAGTACTTACAAACAAATAAAAAAGCACCATCGGTATTGCCGACGGTGCTTTTCTTTATATTACCATAAAATATTTTACCCGCTACTCTTCGAAAAAACTAACCCAATACTTTTTCAATCGCTGCAATCATACGTTCTTCCTGGAAAGGCTTTACGATAAAGTCCTGTGCTCCGTACTGGATTGCCTGTGCAAGCTGTGTCTGCTGTCCCATTGCGGAACAAATCACAATCTTTGCATCCGGCTTAATCGCTTTAATATGCTTTAATGCTTCAAGACCACTCATCTCGGGCATTGTAATATCCAAAATGGTAACGTCCGGATTTAATTCTGCAAATTTGGCAATTGCTTCCCTTCCGTCTCCCGCTTCGCCACAGACAGTAAAGCCATGTGCTTCTAATGCTCTTTTTAATGACTGTCTCATGAAAATTGCGTCGTCAACAATTAATATATTTGCCATTTTCTCTCCCTCTTCTGTCACTTTCCATGATTACCGGCTTCTCCGGCCAAATCATTAATACTGTATACCCAAACTAATAATATCACACTTCTTATCATATGTGAAGTTAAGAATCTGACAATTTGGGTACTGCCATATCTGCAGGCAATCCGGCTTTTTCCACTTTTACTTTTTTTACAAATCTTTTTTAAAAATCTTGCGAAAAATTAGATATCTTTTTTATTGCATGATAGTATTGTTCCATGTATAATATTCATGTATTTTTTCAGAGTAAAGCGTTAAAACTTATTCTGAAACCAAATACACTATACTTATAGTAAAGAAGGTAATAAAATGGAAAGAAGAGTCGGTACAGTTTCAAGAGGAATTCGTTGCCCTATCATCCGTGAAGGCGACAACTTAGTTGACATTGCAGTAACCAGCGTATTGGAAGCTGCTGCCAGCGATGGATTCTCATTAAGAGATCGCGATGTTGTTGCTTTAACAGAGTCCATCGTAGCAAGAGCGCAGGGTAATTACGCATCTGTCCAGAATATTGCAGATGATGTAAGAGCTAAGCTTGGCGGCGGTACAATTGGTGTTATTTTCCCAATTTTATCCCGTAACCGTTTTGCTATCTGTTTAAAAGGTATCGCAATGGGCGCCAAGAAGGTTGTATTAATGTTAAGCTATCCAAGTGATGAAGTTGGAAATGCATTACTCACATATGACCAGTTAGACGATGCAGGCATCAATCCTTACAGCGACGTTTTGACATTAGATAAATACCGTGAATTATTCGGTGAAAACAAGCACGAATTTACAGGCGTTGATTATGTTCAGTATTATTCTGACATTATCACGGAAGCCGGTGCCGAAGTAGAGATTATTTTTGCAAATCAGGCAAAAACAATTTTAGACTATACAGACAGTGTTATTACCTGTGATATCCACACAAGAGCAAGAACCAAACGTATCTTAAAGGCCGCAGGTGCCAAAGCAGTTCTTGGTATGGACGATATCTTAACAGCTTCTGTTAACGGTGGCGGATACAATGTAAGATATGGTTTATTAGGTTCTAATAAATCTACTGAAGATATGATTAAGTTATTCCCAAGAGAATGTCAGGATTTAGTGGAAGACATTCAGGCAGAGTTCTTAAAAGCAACAGGAAAGCATATTGAAGTTATGGTTTACGGTGATGGTGCTTTCAAAGATCCTCAGGGTAAAATCTGGGAATTGGCTGACCCTGTTGTATCTCCTGCTTTTACAAGCGGACTTAAGGGTACTCCAAACGAACTTAAGTTAAAATATCTTGCTGATAATGACTTCAAGGATTTAAGCGGTGCTGAATTAAAAGAAGCTATTGAAAAGAGCATCAAAGCCAAAGGTGACAACTTAGTAGGTAATATGGCTTCTCAGGGAACTACTCCTAGACAGCTTACTGACCTCATCGGTTCTTTATGTGACTTAACAAGTGGTTCCGGTGACAAGGGAACACCAATCATCCTGATTCAGGGGTATTTTGACAATCTTTCAGACAACTAATTATTGTAAATTAAGAACAGCCACCCGAATGGGTGGCTGTATTTTTATACTGTCATTATTTCACACACTGGCTGAACTTCTGCTTTGTGTCCTGTACTTTCTTCTCATCTGCCGCAGGTGTCGGATAATAACCTGCTGCATGCATATCGTCAAACACGGATTTCTGGATATCATGTTCCTGACTTAAAATATGCATCATTGTCTTTCTTACATCTTCATGCTGACATTCGTTTGCTGCCATATTCATTGCACTTGTAGCCGCCTTCTGTGCCGCTAAAGCATCTCCATAGATTTCCTTCTCTGTATAAATACCAGGCATTTGTTTTCCCTCCTATGATAACTTCTGATATAATTCGTTAAAATGTCCCTGATGCTTCTTAGAGATATCCTCCATTTTGCATTTCAATTCTTCGGTTTCTGCGTGCTGTGCAAGCATCTGGAATTTTTTTACCAAAAGTTCTTCTTCAGATAATAAATCCTTAATCGTATTCAGTTCTTTTTCCGATAACTGTGACATAAAAACACCTCCGTTACATATTTACTACATCTGTAGTATGGACATGTCCCGGAGGCGTTATTCTTTCTTTTAGGAAAAATATGTAATTGCTATCGTGAAATTATTTTTTCTCAATCCATATACGGTTATATTTGTTAAAGAAATTGATAAACGGCCCTAAACAAAATGCTCCGACAATGGTTCCGATTCCAAGATGGGAAGTCTGCCAGGTAATCAATCCGCTAAATACTGCCAAAACAATTACCAGTACACAGCAAAAATCACCAATCATACGGCTTGCAAAAAACGGTATCGGGAAATGGTCGCTAAGCCCCCATGCCACATAATCGTATGGCGATACGCCAACCG
>JAZMZZ010000131.1:0-13186 GCA_045586245.1 Lachnospiraceae bacterium
TGGCTGGATGATTGGTATCTGTTTTTTGCAATACTGGCGACGGTGTTTGCCATATATGGTGTTTGCATGGTTATAGAATGGATTCGTCAATGGGCATTCCGTCCGTTTGAGAAGTGTTTGCAGCCATTCTGTAAAAAAGTAGATGCAAAACTGCGTGAAATGTGGCTCGGGAAGGAATAAGACTAAAGAAAACGGATACGCGTTTTGGCATTTTTCTACAAAATATATCGTGGACACCTTTCATTCTTTATGATAATGTGATAAAATATATTAATATATAGCATTTGCGCATATTATGACTAATATACTGACCGGAGGACTTAAACATGAGCAAGAAACAGAAGAAGAAAAACAATAAGAGAATGGAAGCATTGATTAATGCAAAGATCCAGAAGAAACTTAAGAAATCATTTAAGTATATTAATATTGCAACTATTTTGATGATGATATTTGCAGTAGCGAATATTGCAATTTATGCTGCTAAGGCGAATGTAGGTATTTTTTCTTCGCCATCCCGTGCGATAGGTATTATTTTACTCGCATTGGCATTTGTTTTTAATCTTATTTTATTCCGTACAGTTACCAAGAATCTTACCAAAGCATTGGTAGAACCGATTTATGAATTACAGGCTGCTGTACGTAAGATTAAAGCCGGTGATTTGGATATAAAGATTGCATACCGGAGTGAGGACGAACTGGGTGAATTGGCAGACGGTCTGCGTGAAGCATGTGACTATATTAATGTGGTTATTTCAGATACAGGACGTGTTCTTGGTGAGATGGCAGACGGACATTTTGATGTGACATCCGATGTAAAGGACAGTTATGTGGGTGATTTCGCAGCATTGCTTTCGGGCATGAGTAAGTTAAAAGCTGAGATGAACCGTGTTCTTAGCCAGATTAAGGTTTCTTCCGATCAGGTTATGGTTGGAGCAGACCAATTGGCAGGAAGCGCACAGGGATTGGCAGAAGGTGCTACGGACCAGTCCGGAGCAATTGAAGAGTTGTCAGCTACAATTCAGAATGTAGCCAATATTTCAGAGCAGAGTGCACAGAATGCCGTATATGCCGCTGAGAGCGCTACAAACGCCGCAGAAGGCGCTAAGAAGAGCCGTGAAGAGGTTAATGAGCTTACAGAGGCTATGGCGCGTATTACGGCAACATCTGAGGAAATTCAGAATATTATTGCAGCAATCGAAGATATTGCTTCACAGACCAATCTCTTATCGCTGAATGCTTCTATCGAGGCGGCCAGAGCAGGTGAGGCCGGAAGAGGTTTTGCAGTTGTTGCGGATCAGATTGGTAAGCTTGCAGCAGACAGTGCACAGTCAGCTGTAGAGACAAGAGAATTAATTAATAAATCTCTTGTTGAAGTAGAAGCAGGTAACAATATTGTAGAGCATACAATGGAATCATTTAATGCAGTACTTGCTAATATGGAATCTTTCGCAGGAATGGCATCAGGTGCAGCAGAGGCTTCTAAGGAACAGGCCGAGATGCTTAGACAGATTGAGATTGGTATTGAGCAGATTACAGAAGTGGTTGAGAATAACTCGGCTGCAGCAGAAGAGACTTCTGCAGTAAGCCAGGAACTTTCTGCCCAGGCTATCAATTTAGAGCAGATGATTTCACAGTTTGTATTGGTAGAAAATTAGAATTACATATATGTATAAAACAGGGCATCCGGATTGGATGCCCTGTTTTTTGGAGTTATGGTAATACTGTTAGAAAGTATTTATTGCCTGCAATACGACGCCGGATAAGGCAATAATGGATTTTCTACCATGTCGTAAGCTTATCAGACTTTTTAACCTTCTTAGAGAGGGTGTAAATGATATTCTCAAACTTATCATCCGGAATAGATGTCCATTCGCCGCCTACACAGGCTTTGATCTCACTTACCGGTTTCTGGAGGAACTGTACGATTTCTTCGGGTTTATATCCCTGAATAGGGGATACGCCCTTCTGATTACACAAATAAACGGTAATCGCCTTCAACAGCTTCTGCTCGTTCTCAATCGCATTCTCCTCTTCTTTATTAAGTTCACGTTCAAAAGCCTTTCTTAAAGCAGCTAAATCATCTAATGCAGCCATGTCAGTCTCCTTAATCCTATCTGTAAATCATTAATATTTAGTACATATGTCCTATAAATCATTGTACATGAAAAATATAAGAATGGCAACACTAACTACAAAAATGATTCCGAAAGATTAGAGAAGATTGTAAGTAGGAAAAAGTAAGGAGACCGGAATGAAGTCAGTTTGGAAACAGGACGTAGTATGGAAGGCAAATAAGGAATTGGATCATGATATGAGTGTCAATACGGTAGTAATCGGTGCAGGGATAGCAGGCGTGTTGACCGCATATTTACTGAAGAAAAGAGGAATTGACACGATTGTCTTAGAGGCATCGAGGATAGGAAGCGGACAGACGGGCAATACAACGGCAAAGATTACCAGCCAGCATGGACTCTTTTATTCCAAGATGATTAATAAAGTGGGACGGGAAAGACTGAAAGGGTATGCGCTGGCAAACGAAGAAGCCATTGACCGATTTGGACAAATTATTAGGGAAGAAAATATAGATTGTGATTTTGAGCGTCTGCCGGCAGTGCTTTTTACAACGGATGTGAGTAATATCAGAGAACTCAAAAAGGAGGCTAAGAGCGCAAAAAAACTGGGAATCAGGGCATATTATACAGAGAATATGACAGATATGTCATTAAACAGAGTCAATGCAAAGGCGGCTGTATATTTTGAAAATCAGGCGCAATTTCATCCGCTTAAATTTTTGAAAGCGATTTCCAAGGATTTAATCATATATGAAAATACTCCCGTGATATCGGTAAAGGAACATACGGTGTACACAAGAAAGGCCAGAATTGAGGCGGACCATATTGTGTTTGCCACGCATTATCCTTTTATCAATATACCGGGCTTTTATTTTATGCGGCAGCATCAGGAACGCAGTTATGTGCTTGTACTAAAAGACAGGGCAGATAATAATGAAAGAGCGACGCTTTCTGCCATGTACTACAGCATGGACAGGGATGGATTATCACTCAGAAGACATAAGGATATGCTTCTTTTGGGCGGTGGTTCCCACAGAACCGGAAAAAAGACCACCTGTAAAAACGATGAAACCGGATATACCTTCTTGCAAAGAGTAAAGGAAAAGTATTTCCCTAAAGCGGAGGTTGTGGCGGCGTGGTCGGCACAGGACTGTATGCCCCATGATGACATCCCTTTTATTGGAAAATATTCGGTTTTCAGACCGTATTGGTATGTGGCAACAGGTTTTAAGAAATGGGGGATGACCTCGTCCATGATTGCGGCAGAGATAATCAGTTTTGCAATACAAAAAAGTACGCATGGCAAAGAAAAAACAAAGGTGCCGGGGAAAGGGATTGCTCGTTTTGCGCTTGTTTTTGCGCCCGCAAGGCAGCTGTTTTTGGTATCTTTTTTTAGTTTGATAATTGACCTTTGGGAGAGTGTGTCAGGATTGTGTAAGGGCCTTTTTTCTTCTAAGGAGAGACGTTGTCCGCATATGGGATGCCGTTTGGAATGGAACGATGAGGAAAAGAGTTGGGACTGTCCGTGTCATGGTTCGCGTTTTACGAATGAGGGAGAATTGCTTGATAATCCTGCACAGATAGATTAAAATGTTTGAAGCAAAAGATATGGAGTAGATTATGTGGAGAACATTTAAGAGAAAATTTATCGGAGACAGGGATTTTTACGGGTATGTACTGCGTCTTGCAGTGCCGATGATTGTACAGAATGCAATTACAAGTTTTGTAAGTTTTCTGGACAATATTATGGTAGGACAAATCGGTACGGAGCAGATGTCGGGTGTGGCAATCGTTAATCAGCTGATGTTTGTGTTTAATATATGTATATTCGGAGCAGTTTCCGGAGCGGGTATTTTTGGAACGCAGTATTTTGGAAAAGGTGATTACGAAGGGCAGAAGTATGCCTACCGGTTTAAATTATATTCGAGTGCAATAATTACCATTCTTGCTGCTTTACTGTTTGCATTCGGCGGAGATTTTTTGATTTCTCTGTATTTAAATGACAGTGGCAGCGTTGGGGATATTGCATTGGCACTTCAGTATGGCCGGGAATATCTGGCGATTATGATAGTCGGATTATTCCCATTTGCGCTTTGCCAGACGTATATCAGTTCCGTAAGGGAGTGCGGAGAGACTTTTGTGCCGATGATTGCGGGGCTTGTGGCTGTATTCACCAATCTTATATTGGATGTGGTTTTGATTTTCGGTTTGCTCGGTTTCCCGGTATTGGGTGTACGGGGTGCTGCGCTTGCAACCGTTACGGCGCGTTTTGTGGAATTGCTGATTGTGGTTGTATGGACGCATATGAATACACAAAAGAACAAGTTTATAATTGGTGCATACAGGAGTTTTATGATTCCAAGGAATATCTGTGTGGCTATTTTGAAAAAAGGTACGCCGCTTATGTTAAACGAGATGTTCTGGGCATCGGGAATGGCGGTTATTTCACAGTGTTATGCGGTCAGAGGACTTGAAGTAGTAGCGGCGCAGAATATTTCTTCAACGATTACCAATCTGTTTAATGTGGTTTATATCCAGCTTGGCGGTTGTATTGCGATTGTGGTAGGACAACTGCTTGGGGCAGGTAAAATCGAGGAGGCCAAGGACGCCGATAATAAGATGATTTTCTTTAGCGTGGCATGTTGCAGTGCGGTGGCACTTATTATGATTGCATTTGGCGGATTGTTCCCGGATATTTATAAAACACAGGAGTCTATCAAAGAACTTGCAACGGATTTTATTGCTATTTCAGCGGCTGTAATGCCGGTTTGCGCATTCTGTCATTGTACGTATTTTACGCTTCGTTCCGGCGGTAAAACGGGGGTTACGTTTATTTTTGACAGTGTATATACATGGGTGCTTGTAATTCCGGTTGCTTTTGTTCTTGCCAACTATACTTCGCTGACGATTCAGATGGTATTTTTCCTGGTTTCCTTTATGGAACTGGTAAAGGCAACGATTGGTTTCTTTATGGTAAGAAGCGGAGTTTGGTTGCAGAATATTGTAAATGATTAAATTTTACTTTATAATGGGAACAGTACAAAATGAAGGGTGGAACACAAATGAAACAAATTTTTAAAAAATGGAATGATCTCAGTTTGATTATCAGAATTGTAATCGGTCTTGTGCTCGGTGCTATTTTGGGCGTTGCAGTACCAAAGGTTACAGTTATTTCCGTATTGGGAGATGTTTTTGTAGGCGCACTGAAGGCAATTGCGCCGGTGCTCGTATTTATTCTTGTTATGTCTTCTCTTGCGAATGCAAAAGGCGGTGTCGGCAAGAGATTCAGCCGTGTAATCGGTTTGTACATACTTAGTACCTGCCTTGCGGCATTTGTAGCAGTTATCGGTTGCTTCTTATTCCCTGTTACAATTCAGCTTACGGATGCAGTGGATAATGCGGCTCCGACCGGTATCTGGGAAGTGCTTGGCACATTGCTTACCAATATGGTTGCGAACCCGGTAAGTGCAGTTATGAATGGTAATTATATCGGTATCCTGACATGGTCCATCATTTTCGGACTTGCTCTTAAGGGACTTGCTACGGATGCTACCAAGCAGGCGGTGAAGGATTTTTCCGATGCGGTATCACAGGCAGTACGTTGGATTATTAATTGCGCACCATTCGGTATCTTAGGCCTTGTATTTACCAATGTTTCTACAAGCGGTCTTGAGATTTTCACCGAATATGGTAAGTTACTTGCATTATTGGTTGGTTGTATGCTTGCGGTTGCATTGATTGTAGATCCTCTTGTAGTAGCAATCTGCTTAAAACGCAATCCGTATCCGCTTGTATTTAAATGTTTTAAGGAAAGTGGTGTAACAGCGTTCTTTACCAGAAGTTCGGCAGCGAATATTCCGGTTAATATGAATCTTTGTGAGAGACTTGGTCTGGATAAGGATTTCTATTCCGTTTCCATTCCGCTCGGTGCAACCATTAACATGGACGGCGCGGCTATTACCATTACGGTTATGGCACTCACAGTAGCCAATACCATGGGCATTGCAGTGGATATTCCTACCGCGTTTATTCTTGCGGTTATTGCAACACTCGGTGCATGCGGAGCATCCGGCGTTGCAGGCGGTTCATTACTTTTAATTCCGCTTGCCTGCTCACTTTTCGGTATCAGCAACGATATCGCCATGCAGGCAGTAGCAGTAGGCTTCATCATCGGTGTGGTTCAGGATTCCCTGGAAACAGCCATCAACTCCTCCGGTGACGTTATGTTTGCGGCTACGGCAGAATTTATGGACTGGCAGAAGGAAGGCAAGGAACTTCCGTTCTAATACAAAAAACTCCGGATATCCTGGCTTTCATTCCCCTTTCGGTCGTCAGGCCCGGTTCCCTTTTTGGGGGGACGCCGCCGCGCAGGGCTTTTCAAAAACAAGTTATCTAATGCAAGAACGTCTAAGGTTTGTATGGCTAGTCCCATGGGCACTGTCCCAAATAAACTCAAAAGAGGAGCGGGCGGCAGAGAGGTTTTGCATGACTTTTATACGATTATTAGATTATCTTCACTTGGAGAAGTTTCCATTTGCCGCGTGAGGGTTGTTTGAGTCCCACAGGGAAAAGCAGAACATGCTGCAAAGCAGCATATTAATTCAAAAAAACGCCATCGACATGCTAGCATGTCAGTGGCGTTTTTTGAATTATGAATTACGCGCGTATACGCGCTTTCTGCTTTTCCCTAAGTGGGACGAGTTTACTGGAAGCGGCGAAAATGGAACCTTCGCCAAGTGTTAGATAATCTTTAATTGTATAACCGGAATAAAAAACCTCTCTGCCGCCCACTCTCTCTTTCTCAGACAATTTGGGACAAACAGTGTCCATGGGCAAACCATAAAACCAAGACGTTCTATACATTATCTAAAAAGTTTTTGAAAAAGCCCTGCGCGGCGGCGTCCCCCAAAAAAGGGAACCGGGCCTGCCGACCGAAAGGGGAATGACAGCCGGGATAAGCAGGAGGTTTTTTTATGGGAGGTTTTATGGTATGATAAAAAGAGAAATTTTACCGGACGGAGAAGGCCGAAGGAATGCAGACAGAAAAGAGTAATGGGAATAAGAATTTAAAATGGTTATTGTGGGTGGCAATTGGGGCCGTGTTTGTGACGGTCATTCTGATTATTGGTGTGTTTCGGATTTATTTGAAGCGTTTTCAGGGTGATAACAATGCTGAAGAGTATTCGGGATACTATGCCATGATAGTTGAGGACAGGAAGTCGGATTTCTGGCAGGCGATTTATGAGAGTGCATACGAGGCCGGGTTGCAGCAGGATATTTATGTGGATTTATTTGGGGAGAATCTTTCGCAGAATTATTCCAGACAGGAATTGATGGAGATAGCAATTTTTTCAGAGGTGGACGGTATTATTGTAGAGGCGGATGAGAGCCGGCAGATGGCGGAATTAATTAATAAAGCCGCATCAGCAGGGATACCGGTTGTTACCATATACAGTGACAGTGCTTCGAGTGCGCGTTGCTCCTATGTGGGCGTGGGTAATTACGATATCGGGCGTGAATACGGAAGACAGGTGTTAATTATTGGCGAGAGCAGGAGAAAATCCCAGGATGTTTTGGTATTGATGGATGCCAACAGTGGTGACAGCAGCCAGAATATTGTGTGGTCCGGTATTCAGGAGACGATTTTGCGCGAGAATACGAATGATGCAATCGAGTATCGGTTTTCCATGCGTGCAATTGATGATTCAACTACTTTTTCCGTGGAGGAGTCCATCCGTAAGATTTTCCTTGAGGAAGATGTACCGGATATTATTATTTGTTTAAATGAGTTGAATACAACCTGTGTCTATCAGTCGGTGGTAGATTACTACAGAGTAGGAGAAGTGCGTATTCTTGGGAACTATACTTCCGATACGATTCTCAAGGGCATATACAGAAATGTTATTGATGCAACGGTTACCGTAGATACCGCACAGATGGGACAGTATTGTGTGGATGCCCTGGTTGAATATAAAGAATTGGGAAATACCAGTGATTATTTTGCGGCGGATATTACTTTGATTGATGCCAACAATATTTCCGATTATATGGGAGGTGGCGCGAATGAAGAATAGACATTTCCGTGACTTTTCCCTTCAGGCAAAAATCAGTAGTATTTATATTGTTGCCAATGTATTTGTCCTGCTTGCCAATATGGTTTTATTATTTGGTATTAACAGTATGTCAAACGAGTTGGAGAAGGTGTATCAGGAAAACCTGACGTTAAATACGCTTTCCGAGAACCTGAATGCCGTACAGGATAATATGACGGAGTATCTGAATAATAAGACAACGGAAGCTCTGGAGAATTATTATCGTAGTGAGCAGGATTATAATTCCATGGTGCAGGAGATGACAGAGGATGTCAGCAGTGTTACGTTTAAACGTATGGAGCGTAATATCAAGAATATGTCTGAGGAGTATCTGAATCTTACCAACCAGACAATTGAAGCCAAGCGTGGGCGTAACGTTGAAAAATACGGCGAACGTTATGAGAGTGCGACACAGTTATATAAGTATATTGATTCCTATATTTACGGCTTGAATATTGAACAGTTTATCACAAACTCCCAGAATTATAACGAACTGTCATCGGCATTTAGAGTGTTTGAGTTAGTCAGTATTATTGTCATGGCGGTGGTTATTATTATCAACGTTGCGATTATCATTAAGTTTACGGGGAATATGATTCAGCCGCTTAAAAATTTATCCAATCTGGCCAATGAGGTTGCGGAGGGAAATCTGGATATTGAACTTCCGGAAGTCCATTCTACGGATGAAATTGGGGTTGTGAGCAGTGCATTTAACCAGATGGTGGTCAGCTTGCGTCAGTATATTGAGCGGATTAAGGAAAGTATGGAGATTGAGCGTCAGTTAAAAGAAAAGGAACTTTTGATGGAAGCACATTTGACGGATGCACAGTTAAAATACCTTCAGGCGCAGATTAACCCGCATTTCCTTTTTAACACCTTAAATGCCGGGGCGCAGCTTGCCATGATGGAGGATGCGGACAAGACATACGAATACGTGCAGAAAGTGGCTAATTTCTTCCGTTATAATGTTAAAAAGGGAGATGACACGGTTACCATCCGCGAAGAGCTGGCTTTGATAGATGATTATATCTACATATTAAATGTGCGTTTTTCGGGTGATATCCACTACGAAAAAAACATTGAGGAAGAATGGCTGGATGTCCAGATGCCGAGTATGATTTTGCAGCCGATTGTTGAAAATTGTGTCAATCACGGTATCCGGGAGATGGCCGGTGAAGGACGTATCTGGCTGTCGGTGTATGAGATGGAGGGGTATGTCTGCATCAGTATCGGTGACAACGGCAAGGGAATGAGTAAAGATACGATTGAGCGGATTTTGAAAGGAACGTATACCGGAGGAAACAACAGCGGGGATTCCAATGGTGTGGCGATGGATAATGTTCTTGCAAGACTCCGGTTGTTTACGGGAAATGATAAAGTTATGGATATCTTCAGTGAAGGGGAAGGCATGGGTACGGAATTTGTTATTTATTTAAAGCAGCTTGCGGAGCATGACAAGTACCGGAATTTAGAAGGTGAGGAATAATATGTACAGGATAATGTTGGCGGATGATGAAGGAATCGTAATTGATTCCGTAAAGTTCATTATTGAAAAAGAATTTGGCAATGAGTGTGTGATAGAATTTGCAAAGACGGGAAGGAGCGTAATTGAACTGGCCGAGACGTTCCGCCCCGATATTGCGATAATGGATATCCAGATGCCGGGAATTAACGGTATCGACTCGATGAAAGAGATTCGCAAGACAAACAATAATGTGGTGTTTATTGTTATGTCTGCTTATGACAAGTTTGATTATGCAAAAGAAGCCATTAAACTTGGTGTACTGGAATACATTACCAAACCGATGGAAAAGACGAAGCTTTTGGAGGCTTTAAGAAGCGCCATGGCAGTTGTTGACAGGGAGCGCGAGAAAAGAAGCAATGATTTGTTGATAAGGGAGAAATTGGAGACGGTCATTCCGGTTTTGGAAAGCGGACTTATTTATGAGATTCTTTTGCACGAGCATTTTACGGAGGATATTGTAAGTTATAGGAATATGCTCGGTATTACGCAGAATTATGCGTATATGATGACAGTGGTATATGGTGATTCGCAGGAGGGTAACCATATGACCAACGCAGTGGGAAGCAGCGTAAGAATGCAGGAGTATTACCAGGGTGTCCGGGCGGAATTAAAAGAGCGGTTTGGCGCAATCGTAGGTTCGGTTATGGCAAATAAGATTGCGGTACTGGTCCCGTATGAAGAACCGGTAATGGAATATGCACAGCGTAGCCGCATTATCGAAAAGGCACGCGAATTTGTACGTGAGATGCGCAAGCGTTATTCCATCAGTTTCCGTGTCGGAATCAGTAAAGTGAAGGAATTTGATAAGTTGTCCAATGCTTATAATGAAGCAATTAATTCCCTGATTATTACAGCCGGAAGTGTGGCACATGCGGATGACCTTCCGATTGGGTGCGGATATGAGGAGGATTATCCTTTGCATATTGAGAAGCAGTTGTTTGAAGAACTGGAAAAAGGAAATCTGAATCATACAATAGACAATGCGCAGAACTTTTTTGACTGGATGGTAAGCGCACATGCAGACGGCATTATGGATATCCGGTTAAAATGTCTGGAGTTTGTGCTGTGGGCGGAGCATATTGCGTATGAGAAAGGCGGTATGACGTATCAGTTCAAATCGCGTAATGATTATCTGACTACCATTATGAATATCTCCGATTATGATAAGATGAAGGACTGGTTTGTGGATAAGATGGCAGATGCCTGCCGTAACATTACAAGCCGCAGGGAAGAGTCCTCCAATAATGTGGTGGATATTGCAAAAGAATACATAAAGAATAATTACAGCAAGCCGTTAAGTTTGGATGAAGTTTCCTATTTGGTAAATATCAGCCCTTATTATTTCAGTAAGATATTCAAAGAAGGAACAGGGGAAAATTTTATAGAGTATCTGACGAATATCCGTATTGAGAAAGCTAAGGAACTTCTTGGCAACAGTGATTATTCGATGAAGGAGATTTGTGTAATGGTCGGTTATTCCGATCCGAATTACTTCAGCCGTTCTTTTAAAAAGAATGTGGGGGTAACGCCGACGGAGTATAAGGAACTGGAAACCCGTTAGTGTAATTGGGAGAACTACTATATGAAGAAGAAAAGTATTATTGTTGTTTTGGCCTTATTCATCATCTTCGTAACGGTTATCATCTGCTCTTTGGATAAGAGTAATGAGAAAAAAGAAACCGTGGAAGAAGAGAAAATACAGATTGGAATGAGTTTTGACTCGTTTGTTATTGAGCGCTGGCTCAGGGACCGTGATGTATTTGTATCTACGGCAAAAGAACTGGGGGCAGAAGTTAACGTCCAGAATGCCAATGGTGATGTGGAAGAGCAGAAAAAGCACATTGACTATTTTATCGAAAAAGAAGTGGATGCCATTGTAATCGTTTGCGTGGATTCTTACGGTTTGCGCGAGCAGGTAGAGAAGGCATCTGCCGCCGGAATAAAAATAATTGCTTACGACCGTCTGATCACGGAGGCGGATGTGGATTTGTACATATCTTTTGATAATAGTATGGTTGGTGACATGATGGGAAAGGCATTGGTCCAAAACGGAGTGCAGGATACCAATGTTCTGATGCTAGGCGGTTCGCCGACAGACAGCAATGTACCACTGGTGGAAGATGCGTTTAAGAAGGTAATGGAAGAAAATGACAATACGATATTGGATTCCTTCCATGCGGATAATTGGGAAGCGGAGCTGGCGGCACAGTATGTATATGATAATGTGGATACCATTTCACAGGCGGATGCTATTATGTGCGGAAATGACAACCTGGCGAGTATGGTAGTACGTGCATTGGCAGAAAGGCGTCTTGCCGGAGATATCCTTGTGGTGGGTCAGGATGCGGATTTGGAAGCCTGCCAGCGTATCGTAGAGGGGACGCAGCTGATGACGGTATATAAGCCGGTGGAAAAACTTGCGCAGAGAGCAGCAGAGTGTACGGTCCAATTAATTATGGAAGATGTTGTTACAGGTGAGGATGTGGAAACCATTGATGACGGTAAATATATGGTTCCGTATGTGGCAATTGAGCCTATCAGCGTGTCCGATGCCAATATGAACGAAGTCATTATTGACGGAGGCTTTCATATGAAGGAAGATGTATATCTGAATGCACCGGACAAAATGCCGCAATAAGTACAGTAGCAAAAGTTTGCAGAAGGGGCGTGCTCAGCACAAAAAAGTGCTAGCACACCCTCTTTTTTTATGTAAATTATAATAAAAAATTGAAGAATATCGTAAATAATTCCTAGTGGATTTATGTTATAGTACTACATGTAAACATATTACATATCATTTAGGGAGGTATACCAGATATGAAAAAAAGAATCTTAAGCGTGATTCTTGCAACAGTTATGGTTGCAGCTATGTTAGTAGGTTGTGGTTCTACAGCTTCTTCTAACAAAGTAGGTGTAGCAATGCCTACAAAAGATTTACAGAGATGGAACCAGGACGGTGCCAACATGAAAGCTGAATTGGAAGCAGCAGGATACGAAGTTGACCTTCAGTACGCAGCTAACGATATTCAGACACAGGTTTCTCAGATTGAAAACATGATTAACTCAGGATGCAAGGTTTTAGTTATCGCTTCTATCGACGGTGATTCACTCGGAACAGTTTTAGAGCAGGCTAAAGAAAAAGGTATCCCGGTTATCGCTTACGACCGTTTGATCATGAACTCTGATGCAGTTTCTTACTATGCAACATTCGATAACTACATGGTAGGTACAATTCAGGGTACATACATCAAAGATCAGTTAGATCTTGACAACGCAGAAGGCCCATTCAACATCGAATTAACAACAGGTGACCCTGGTGACAACAACGCTAGATTCTTCTTCGGCGGCGCTATGGACGTTCTTCAGCCATACATTGACGCTGGTAAATTAGTTGTTAAATCTGGTCAGGTTGCATTCGAAGAAGTTGCTACAGCTAACTGGGCAACAGATGCAGCACAGGCTAGAATGGATGCTATCATCGCAGCTAACTACTCTGA
>JAZMZZ010000132.1:0-6256 GCA_045586245.1 Lachnospiraceae bacterium
TCCTTGTCCAAAAACAGCGAACCGTTCTTGTCATATTCCTGGTCATAATTATGATCCAGATAGTATTCATTGTTCGAAGTCTGCATTACGGGGTAATCAATATTTGTATCGGCTATTTTTAGCCATCCGATTAGTTTTTTATTCTTATTATATAAAGTTTCGTACTTTGCAAGGATGGGAGGCATCTCTTTGTTCTCATTTACGATAGTAATCTTGTATCCGTTCTCTTTGGATTTCTCCTCATCCTTCTCTTTTAACTGCGCCAGATTATCATAATCCACAGTACTTCGTCCATACTGGTAATAGTAAAAAAACACATATGCAAGGCATGCCGTTGCCAACACACTAAGCAGTGCAACGGTAATTTTCCTCTTCTTCTCCTGACGCTTTAATTCCTCCAAAATACGTGCCTGCATCTCGGGATCGTAATCATCAAAATCCTTTGGTTTCTTTTTGTTTATTTTGGAAGAAACCTTTTCCTTCTTCGCAGCCTTTGATGAAGCACCGGTTCCTTTAGTATCTTTCTTAGTTACCTTCCCTTTTTTCTTCTTACTCTGTGGCGGATTCTGTACCAGATACAACTCGCGCTCTTCCACTTCCTCAATAAAATCATCCCCGAGAATGGTATAAAAGCGAATCTGTCTGCCATGCAGTTCTTCCAGCAATTCACGTACTTCTTCTATATTGTCAAAATCGGTATTCTTTTTTAATCTATCTATCTGTCCGGCGTCTTTCAACGCCAAATCGTAGTCCTGCTTTGTGCGGAAACTCCGTCCCAGAACTTCCATGCTCGACTGTGACATAAATCCAGTTACCCCAATTTATAATCATATACAATAATTTTACAATATCTTGCAATTTTTGCAAGTGTTTTATCAATATATAGTAATTATTTACTATATCTTTATTTTTTCATATTATCGGAAACATAGCCATGCCCCATCCATAACATATACTATAAATCAATTATATGGAGGCTTCTATGGGAGACTTATCTTCTTGCGGATGCAACAATTCATGCGCAACTAATTCATGCGGAAATGTTTGCACAACCAACTCATGCGGTAACAATGGTAACAGCTGGTGGTGGATTATCATCCTCTTATTCTGCTGTGGCGGATGCGGTAACGGCAATTCCGGTTTTGGCGGCGGATGCGGCGGAAATGATAACAACTGCTGCAGTTCTATCATCTGGATTTTAATCTTATCCTGCATTTGCGGTGGCGGAAACGGTAATGGCGGTTTCTTCTGCTAATCAATGACAGCATACTATTCTAAGTAAATCATGTCAGTTATCGGGCCGGTTCCAACTTATGCTTTTGCATACATGGAGACCGGCCCGGTTTCTTTGTCATATACCGGAAGCGAATATTTCACGAACCTGGTTCATATGATTTTATAACAAAAGAAAAGGAACTATGAATGGATAATCATGATACCCATGAAACCGACCCGGTTATTGCTTTTGACGCACTCTATACCTCAAATCAGATACAGATGCTGAAAATCATCCTGCCCTATGTACAGGAGAATTTGCAGCGTTTTATTGCCATATATATTAAATTCAGCGAATTACTCATTGCCCTTCGTTTTACGGGTTCAACCAATTCCACGGTCTTTCCTTTCAAAAAAGAAACGGACATGAGCGGAATGTTAAAATACCTTTCTCCCTATCTTTCCGATTCCGAGAAGGAAATGATGAACCAATTTTCATCCATGCAGGAAAATATGGAGCAGTTCAAGCAAATGAGTCAGATGATGCAAATGATGAACGAAATGGGCGATTCACCCGAGTCCGCCCTGCAAGGCTTTTTAAGCGAAGAACAAATGGCTATGTTTAAAATGTTTGGGGAGGATTTGTCATGAATGATAATTTGCAATGGATGCAGGATGCCCGCATAGCAGACATCCCAAAAACAAAACTGGATTTTTTGCAAAAAATATTTTTTGAGAGCAAGAATCTTACACAGAAAGAACAACTTCCGTTTTTTATGGCCCTTGCCGGAAGGGCTAAAAAGGACAATATTTCTTTTTCACCGGAAGAAATCAATTTAATTATGGATGTTATCAAAGACCACTCTACTCCGGAAGAAGTCGCAAAAATTAACCAGACCATCAAATTATTCAAAAACAGGAAATAATGAAAAAGCGCTTGTCACCATACATAAACACTGTATTGACAAGCGCCTTTTTATTCTATTTTGGCATAATCTATTCTGCCGCTTCTGTTGTTTCTTCTTCCTCTACCACCAACAAATCCAAAGACTTACTAAATGTAGACGGAATATAACTTGAAACCGTATACACATTGGCATCTCCTGCCAACTGCGCATAGTACTCTCCGGAAATATCCAGATAATCCCCAATCAGAAGCTGTACACTGCTACCATCGGCAAGTGTCAGGCAAATTGTATTTTGCGGATTGGTCAGACCATACTCTGAAACACTATCCGGATTTTCAATCACGGTATCCGTTTCAATACTGCACACATAGGAAAGCATATTGGAAACAACCGTCTGATCAAGCGAAAGACTTTTATCTTCCGCGCTCTTCCAAACATCGTCTTCTTTAACCAAATCAACAATATCCCCTTCATACAGATAGGACAGCCCGGTCACATTATCCTGCGTAATACTTGTCACTGTATGGCTATTTGTTCCAACCGTGACCTCCTCTTCTTTTGGGATATTTTTTGCAACCAGATATCCACCTATGCACAGAATCAGAACAACTACAATGATAAAGAATTGTCTTCTTTGCTTTTTCATTCTTTACCTCCTTATCATTATGCTTTTCTTCTCTGATACCAGATAATAAAGCCGGTAATTAAAAGTACAAGCGGAATCATCACTGCCATCAAAAGACCGATAAACAATCCTGTTGCCGCACTAATCATAAGACTTTCTGCCGAGAATGTCTTAGCCGGAACCACAATGGTTTCCACTTCACTATCAATGTATTCTTCCACGCAATTGTTGAAAATCGTAAGGTTTGCATTAGAAACCATACTGTCTGCGGAATCGGTAAAAATATTTGCCGAAGTAAACAGGAACATACCTGCCATATTTTCACCATATGTCTTCTTTACATACACACCGATATTAAACGGACCATCAACATCGCCTTCTTCTTTTTCATAGGTTGTAGCCTGTGAAATGTTAACTTTAGAATATGCGCTTTCCGATGTCTGTAAAAGCGGAACAACCGTTGTATTATCATCCTCTGTTGCAACAATACCTTGTGCATATGGCACAAAAGCATATTTCTTTCCATAAACTCCCGTTGTCAGATAGGAATTCATTACTTCCGGTAAAAGGTAGGTCGGATCACCGTAATAATAGTCAGCATCATTTTCAACAAGCAGACCATCTACAATCTCTACGTTAAAACAATCCAGAATTGTCTGGAAATTCGGCTGGTTTTGCGAAACGGACTCCCCAAGAAAGGCCGTTACAAAAAGCTGTCCGCCTTTTTCGACATAATCAATTATTTTCTGTGCATCCTCCTTGGAATAATCACTTCCCGGTGCCGAAATCATAACAAACTCTGCATCCTCCGGAATCGCATCTACGGTTAAAAGACCCAATTCCTCAAGCGTAATATTCTGCTTATCAAGGGCATCCGCAAATGACGCATCCAACGCCACCTCATCATGTCCTGTGATAAAATATGCCTTTGGCATTTCATCACTTAACACATAGCTGATAGCACTGACAACCTGACCTTCGCCATCGTATCCGGAAATACTCTGCGTATAGGTTGAATAATCAATGGTATATTCATAAACATCATTATAATCCACTACGGAATAACGTTTTTCACTTTCCACAATTAATGAATTCATCGCTATATTGGCATCCGTTGTATACTGCTTATAAAAAGTCGGATTTTTAACAGGGTCCTTATATTCTACTGAAATATGGTCTGATAAATCCGCAAATTTTGTCAGAATACTATCCAAAACAGGGTCCTTGCCCTCTTCGGATACCAACACATAAATGGACACATCTTCCTGCAAATTCTTCACATATGCAACCGTTTCATCGGATAAAGAATACAATCTGTCACTTGTCACATCAAACTTTGTGAATTTTTCAGGTAATTCTGCAACCAAAAGGTTCGCAAACACTGCAACTGCCGTAGCAATTGCAATCATACCGATGCTGTATGCGCCAACTTTCAGATTCTTTACCGATACCGAATATCTTCTTTTCTGGATGGACTGCGATGTCAAAAACAGAAACATTACAATAATCGTAATGTAGTAAACGAATACACTGATATCAAACTGTCCGTTTAACAATTTATCAAAGCGGCTGCTAAAATCAAATACTTTAAGAATCGTCGCTACTACTTTAGTAATTGCATTCTCAGCAGAAGTGATCAAATTCGTAATTGCCGTCATCATATACGTTGCAAACATTGCTGCAAAGCTTATGATTGCCGCAATTACCTGGTTTTCGGTAATGGATGAAATAAACAATCCCATTGCAACCGCCGCCATTCCGTACAATAAAAAGCCAAGAATAACCGTATAATCCTGTGCATAGGATATTGTTCCGAAATTCGAAAGAATAAGCGGATAGGATGCCACAACCATAACCGGAATTAATAATACGGTGCACATTGCCAGATATTTACCGGCAACAATTTTACCGATACTGACCGGTGCCGTTAAAATTAACTGGTCAATCTTTTGCTTACGTTCTTCCGACAAAATACGCATGGTAAGAATCGGAATCGTAATCTGATAAATAAACAAAGAACTGGCAATTGTATTGGAAACACTGCTATAACCGGACAGCAAATTAATTGCCATAAAATACATACCCGTGATAAACATGGTCGCTGCAACAAACAACCAACCCGTCATCGATTGAAAAAAGGCTTTTAATTCTCTTTTATATATTGCGATCATGCTTTCACCTCCTCTGTCAGTTCAAGGAATATATCTTCCAATGATTTAGTAACCATTTCCAGGCGGTATATCGGCATATTATTGCATGCTAACATTCCAAATAACGCATCCCTGATTTCAACCGTGTTCGCAACATGGATATCTGCATGGGCAATTCCGCCTTCTTTTTTTGATACCTCATATGAAGATATTTCTTCCATGGAGGATAAAAGCGCCTTTAAAATCTCAGCCTCACCTTTCACATCCAGTTCCAAAGTCGTATCGCCCTGCATCATATGGGAAAGTCCTTGCGGCGTATCACAGGCAATCATCTTACCTTTTGAAATAATCATAATCTCATCACAAACGGCATTAACCTCTGACAAAATATGTGAACTCAAAATTACCGTGTGATCCTTTTTTAAGCCATGAATCAATTCACGGATTTCCAAAATCTGCTTCGGGTCCAGACCAACCATCGGCTCATCCAAAATAATTACGGACGGATTGGAAAGCATCGCCTGTGCCAGTCCCACACGCTGCTTATATCCTTTGGAAAGATGCTTAATCAGCTTATTTTTCATGTCTGTAATGAATGTCTTTGTCATTACATCTTCAATTTCCTGCGCACGTTCAGCCTTCGGAACTTTCTTCAATTCCGCCACAAAATTAAGATATTCCACAACGGTCATATCCGGATACAAAGGCGGAATTTCCGGCAGATAACCGATATATTTCTTGGCCTCCTCTGCCTCTGTCATGATATCGTGACCATTAATAATTACTTCTCCTGACGAAGCCGCTATGTAACCCGTCATAATATTCATACAGGTAGATTTTCCGGCACCGTTTGGTCCCAACAGACCGTATATTTTTCCTTCTTCCACGGTAAAGGAAATGTCATTTACAGCAAACTGATTGCCATATTTCTTTACAAGATTCTTTACTTCAATCATTCCATTGGCGTCCTTTCTATTCAATTTCTGATTGGTATTATATAGAATAATTGTGTTCAAATTCTTTTCAAATTGTGTTTTTTTTGTGAAAAAGAAAAACTCCCACACATTTATCCTGTGTAGGAGTTTTAAATTTACTGTTTAATGTTTGAAAAATTCGGACGTCCGGACTATTTCGCAACAATATTGATAATTCTGCCCGGTACATAAATTTCTTTTACAATTGTACCTGTCAGTTTATCGCCAAGCGCTTCCTTACCGGCAGCAATCGCTGCATCCTTATCGATGTTCTTATCCACGTTAATCGTACATTTAATCTTACCGTTAACCTGAACTGCGATTTCGATGGTGGATTCTACAGTCTTAGCTTCGTCATAGGTCGGCCATGTATTCTGGTAAACA
>JAZMZZ010000133.1:0-2929 GCA_045586245.1 Lachnospiraceae bacterium
TAAGGATAAGGGAGTATCGGAGATACATATTCTGACTTTGATTTTGGCGGATGATTTGGAAAAAGGAAATGCCTTGGGAGGGCAGGATGCGTTTTGCTGGATTGTGGATAAACAGAACAGCGAATTGTTAATATCCGAAGATAAACATCCTGATTTTTACGGAATGAAGGCCCTAATAGAGGATTTTCTGGTAAAATGGAAAGAGAATCCGGAGGCATTTGATAAAGGGCAGAATGAGGAACCAAAGAAACCATCCGAAGGGGCAGTAGTTACTAATTATCTGAAAAAGGCACCTTATATTACATTGGGATTGGTAATAATCAATTTATTGCTTTGCTTTTGTTGTATTAGCAATCCGGTTTTGTTTTACGGGAAGGGCAGTACAAGTCTCACATATATAAGAGAAGGCGAGTGGTACCGGCTTATAACGGCTATGTTTTTGCATGGTGGTCTGGACCATTATTTCAGTAACATGCTTCTGTTGTATTTTATGGGAGAAATGTTAGAGAATAAAGTTGGACGTGTGAAGTATCTGGTCGTCTATATGGTTTCGGGGATAATAGGAAATCTGGTATCCTGTCTGTATGAATATTATACCGGATATTATTTTGTATCATTCGGGGCCAGCGGAGCCGTATTCGGAATTATGGGAATGCTGCTCTACATGGTTATTATGAAGCGGGAAAGTATACGTATTCCCATTACATCAATGATAATAATGATTGGTTATTGCATATACAGCAGTTTCGTGGGTGAGCATATTAACGGAGCCGCTCATCTGGGAGGCCTGCTGAGTGGGATGATATTAATGTTTGTGCTTGGACTAAGGAGGAAATCACATGAAGGTTAATATTTACTATGGTGGCCGGGGATTAATGGATGATCCGACATTATTTGTAATCGATAAGATGCAGGAAGTGCTTGAGGAACTGAATGTAAAAGTCGAACGTTTTATGTTAAAAGAATTAAAAAACACCATAACTACGCTTCCGCAGACCTTAAAGGATGCCGACGGAATTATTCTGGCAACAACGGTTGAATGGTATGGCATCGGTGGATATATGCAGGAGTTTCTGGATGCCTGCTGGTTATATGGGGATAAAGAGAAGATAGCTAAGATTTACATGTGCCCGATAGTTATGTCAACCACATATGGTGAGCGGGAAGGCAAATTGGATTTGGCACGAGCATGGGAAATCCTGGGAGGGCTTCCTTGTAGCGGAATTTGCGGATATATTGCAGATTTCTCTGATTTGGAGATGAATGAAGCATACACCTTTTTAATTGAAAAGAAAGCGGAGAATGTATACCGAACTATCAAACAGCAGGTGGTTAGTTTCCCGGCAAGTAACCAGGCGGTAAGACAGAAAGTATTGGTTTCCCAAAATATTGACTTAACACCGCAGGAATCTGAACAGTTATCCCAGTATGTGGCAGATGACAGTTATGTTCAGCAGCAGAAGGAAGATATCCAGGAATTGGCGAGCATGTTCCGGGGAATGATGAGTCAGGAGAATGCGGATACAATCGATGATTACAGCAATCGTTTTGAAAAGCATTTCCATCCGCTTCCGGGATTTAAGGCCAGCTATAAAATAACGGTGGAAGGTACCGGAAAAGTAATCGGACTTCGTGTAAACGGAAAAGAATTGCAGTATAGTGATGAAATGGGAAGAGCAGATGTAGAGGCTCAGATTACACAGGAAGCAATGAATGAGATTATGGCGGGAAGAATGACATTCCAAAGAGCATTTATGGGCGGAGATATGAAGATGAAAGGTGATTTCAAAGTTCTTCGTACATTGGATGAGATATTTATTTTCATGTAAGTAGATGGAGGAAGATATAATGAGAGACGATAATTGTATTTTTTGTAAATTGGCGAATGGAGTATTTCCGACAAACACAATATATGAAGATGAAGAGTTCCGTGTGATTTTAGATTTGGAACCGGCGGCAAAAGGACATGCATTGATTCTTCCTAAAGAGCATTATAAGAACTTGTATGAATTGCCGGATGATACAGCCGGAAAAGTTATGAAGCTGGCTAAGAAAATGGCAATCCGCATGACAGAAAAACTGGGAGCAGATGGCTTTAATTTGGTTCAGAATAATAATGAGATTGCAGGACAGACAGTGTTTCATTTCCATTTGCATCTAATTCCAAGATACAATGATGACGGACAGAAGATTAATTGGGTAAAAGGAGCGCCGTCAGCAGAAGAACTTACGGCAGTTAAGGATACTATTTTAGGTGAATAATTAATATATTGTACTATTAAAAAGATTGTTGGATAGGATAATACCGACAATCTTTTTAACAAAACGGAGCGTAAAGTAATTAAATTATTGACAGATTGGTGCGGGCATATTATATTTAAACTAAGAAAGGTGGTGGAAGACATGACTGTTTGGAATGTGCGTAATGCAGGACGCAAGCCAAGTATAGATGAAAGAGAATTAGAGTTGATTAAGACTAGAAGAAGTCAGGGAGAGTCTGTTACAAAGTTAGCAGAAGAATATGGAGTATCCAGACAGACCATGTCTGCTTATCTTAACCGCCCGCAGCAGGAAGATTATAATGAGATAATCTATAGGACATATAAGAAATGGGTGGAGATTAACCGCGATTTTCGTAAGTCTTTTCCAATGCAGGATTATTTACTACGTATGGAGTTTATGTGTGAGGATGAATTGTGCAGTAGTATTTTAGTCAATTTTAAGAATAAAGAGATAGAAGTAGTGAATCACACAAGTGATGTTATTCACCAGGCGTTTGGGGTGAAGGCTAAGCCTGATTGGGAGGATTTTGAATATTTTCTGGAGAGCCGTTGTTTTCCCAGAGGAAGAGATTATATGAAGGATATTCTTAGAGATATGGGTCTGGATAGTTATGATCCGCTTGCCATTATAGAAAAGACCAAGGGAC
>JAZMZZ010000134.1:0-2478 GCA_045586245.1 Lachnospiraceae bacterium
ATCCATGTTAAACGCACCGGACGTAGTTCTGAAAATATTTATCAAATTCTTATCATTGCTGATAAGAATACCATAACGCAAAGAGAAAAAAGTTGTCTGAAATCAAGCGATTTCAGACCACTTAGAATCAATATGCGATTATTCCCACTCGTTGCAGGGACTTGCATCTTAAACAATTTTGTTTATAAGATGTTGCACCTGCTGTTCTGATTATTTTGATTGCCCATATTATCTTAACTGTACGATGGATGCTTATCAAAATCTTATCAGTGGTGATAAATCACCATGGGAGGGTCAAGACAGTTGTTTCGGGTGGTTATCACCCTAACAGTATCATTATACGCAAAACCGACCGAAAAATCAAGATACTGAGGAAATAATTAATATAATTACCTCTTGTTGGCAGAGAAGTCCGCCGCTTCTTCTATCCATCTCATTAGTTCCACGTCGATTTCGTCCACATTTCCCACCATCACATGATGCGTCCAGCGGTTTGGATAGGGCTCCGTCGCCACGTCGATTCTTGAGGAATCCATTCGATAACCCAACCCAAATGTAATCGTTATCCAGATTTCAGGTCGATCCTTTGCCTTGCGGCAGGGATTAAAAGACACAAAAGCGAAACCCCGTTTGTTGGCAAAAGTAATCTGGGTTTTCGCAACCTTGATCTTCACATTCGGAATCTGTGCCAGAATCTGTGCTTCCAGCCGTTCATAAAGGGGAAGCGCATCCATATGCTCCCCAAAGAAGAAAAGAATATCACTGTTCATGGTTGCACACTCCTTTTCTTTGATTATAGCACAGAGTATTGCTTTGTAAAAGTGCCTTTGAGTTGTATATTTTGCATCTTACCCCGTGATTTCTACCACTTAAAGGTACTGTTATTGATTGAGTGAAATGTAGATGTTATGATAAAACTGTCAAAAGACCCTATAATGGAAAGGGAGGTGGAATACATGAAGATTACTATAGAACATACCGATTTGGAAGAAAATGAAGTTATACTGAAATGTTCAGCACTGGATGATGAAATGCTACGAGTTTTGGCACTGCTGCGAAGCGATATGCAGAAGTTGCTGGTTTGGAATGATAATCGAGAGACACTTCCGCTTTCTGTTTCCAAAGTGATCTACTGTGAGACGATGGAAGATAAGACCTTCGTATATACCCAAGATGGTATGTTCCAAACAGCTCTTTCTCTTGCAGAAATAGAAGATCATTGGAGTGATTTGGGATTATTCAGAGTTGGAAAATCTTCCATAGTGAATCTGCATGAAATCCAAAAACTGAAAAACTGTGGTGCAGGGCGCATCGAAGCCCTGCTCTCTACGGGAGAAAAGTTAATTATCTCCCGACACTATGCTCCCATGCTTCGTGAAAAGCTTGGGATGTAAAGAAAGGAGCAAGAGTTATGAAATTATTCAATAAGTTTTATCTATGGGCAGCCAATATGAAGTATCATATGGCCATCTATACGGTAGCCGCCATTTTTGTGAAATCTGTTGCCAATCTGATTATGGGGGAATTCTCCGTAGAAATTCTAACTATGTTACAGATGCTGTTTGTCAGTCTTGCCTTTGCCTGTGCGGAAAGTCTTCTGTTTCCTCAGGGGAAAGAATGGGGTGTTACCGGCTGGCGAATAGTATTGTGGGCCGTGCTTGCCAATGTTCTTTATATTGGTGCAGCCATCGTTTTCCACTGGTTTCCGGGTATTCCGATTTGGTGCGGTATTGTGGTTGCCATCATTATGGAATGTGGTTTGTTTGCCATGTGGTATGTTTTATGGCTGGAAAACAAACAGGATAATCAGTGCTTAAATTGCAATTTGAAGGATTTTCAGAATCAATGACCATTGGTAATACTATATCGCCAGACAAAAGAAAGATATGCTGGAATATTTGATTGCCAGGCAAATGGTTGAGACTATTCTGGACATCGACAAAAAAGAACAAAAAAAGAATATCCGCTGATAGGATGAGCCACGGTCAGTACTCAAAATAGAGTACCAGTCGTGGCTCGTTTTTATTTTACATCTGTGCTTTCTGCTATCATTCAGCAATAGCTTTTCGTGTTTTTTGTAAACAATAATACCGCCCGCAGGATTTCTCCCACGGGCGGTGTGTGGTCATAAACACTTATCAAAAGCTTATCGCCGATGATAAGAATAATATATGTCATATGTCAAAATAAATAAGTGGTCTGAAATCAAGCGATTTCAGACCACTTAGAATCAATATGCGATTATTCCCACTCGCTCCTGAAAAATAAATCTTAAACAGATTTGCTTATGGGATTTAGCTCAAGGTCTTAGGATTATTTCCATTATTCAGACAGCAGAGGCTATCTGATTTTTTGTTGCCATACTGTTGCCAAAGTTGAGATCGTAACAGCGGCAAAATCCTTTAGATTATTTACATTATATCAGATATTACAGTGATTTTCAATACTTCGAGAAAGGTTGATACGATCAAAGGCTCC
>JAZMZZ010000135.1:0-6290 GCA_045586245.1 Lachnospiraceae bacterium
AACAAAATGATAACATTAGTTCAGTAAGTTCATTTGTGTTGGATGAATAAAACTAATTGGTATCAAATCACTCTAAAACTCTTAAACAAATTTGTTAAGTGTGATGTTGAATTTGTTGAATTCGAGTAAAGTGCATACATGAACTGAGAGTAGTCTGGAAAAAAGTGCCGTTGGCAGGTTTGTCAACGGCACTTTTTTTCCGAATTATTTTCGTTCAGTTTTTTCTTGTTTAGAACTCTAATACTAAAAGCATCTTTGTTTATATAATTATTTATTATCAGAAATTTCTAATAAAGTTGGTGTTTCAGCATTTAATGAGGATATTACACTCTCCTCAGGAATAAATCGGGCCGTTACCATAGTGCGGCTATAATTAAGAAAGCGTCTTGCTTTGTCTAAGCAAGACGCTTTTTAGTTAATCACCGAAGGACTTAGATCCGCGTCCATCCTTTTCGTCTTATATTCTCTCGGACTGCATCCGATTTCTCTTGCAAAAATTTTGGAAAAGTAGGAAAAATCCTGATATCCTACTGCGACCGCCACTTCGGATACCGAAAGGTATGTGGAATTAAACAGGCGGATGGCTTCCTGAATACGCTCCTTTTGAATAAATCTTGTCAGGGAAATGCCCGTTTCTTTGCTGAAAGTAGCAGACAGAACGGATGCATTTTTATCAAAGGTATCTGCCAGATGCTTTAAACTTAATTCTTCATCCAAATGCAGGCGGATATAGTCGATTACTTCCTTGGTCAGTCTGGAATATTCCGGATTGGAGAAGTTTCGGACCAACAAACAGTATTTGTGGCAGATATCGTAAGCCAATTGCTGCAATTTTGGAATGGACATCGTATCATCGATGCGCGCCTTTAGGGAAAATGCCTGTGTCATAATATAGGAAGGATGAACCGTTGTATCCAGAAGGGCAATATGGCAGTAATCGTTAAGCATATGCAGGATATGGCGGTTTTCGTGCATATTTATTCCGCCAATCAACTGGTTTTCCAGTAAAAATTGGCGCAGGGTCTCCTTGGCTTTTTCGGCGTTCCCGTGTTTGATATGATCCAGAAAAACAAATAATGTGTATTTGTATTTTTCCGTAAATTCTGTAGAGTAGCGTTTTAATACATCGATATTTACGATTGCTTTTCTATTGTGTTCTGAATATTCTATAAACTCGACAGGAACGTCTTTAAAATTCTCAAAAAAAGTACCGATAATATGCTTGGTCAACTTGGTAACAACTTCCGGATTGGCATACGCCATACGCTCATAGAGATATTTCATGCCTTGTAAAACAGTGGGTGCCAGATGGGCATCCTTTAAAATTTGTGTGTAATAGCCGGTCGACAATTCCTCATCGCGGAAAGGACCTATGGAAATAAAATCCGGTTTGTCCGTATGACAGAATAATACCAGCACATTATAAAAGCCCAGATTACTTTTTATAGTCAGCATTCTGTATTTGGCGGATGGGTCAGCAAACCGGATACGGCTCGCGTCATCATCATAATTATCCCACACAGAGGCACGCAATCCCTGGTCGATTCGTGACAGGTCCTGATAAGGATATTCAAATAAAATGGTCTCGGTATGAAACGCGTCAGCCATGACATCACGTAATAACTGATGGCATTTATAAATGGAATTTTTTATCATACGATTGTCCTATCCAATATGAAAGTCGTTTTTTATAAATTTTATAGTTACACAAAAATTATACCTATTTTGCAAAAATATTACAAGTTACAATGCAAATATTCTAGTACAATACGGATATGAAAGAAATAAATAATCATGGGGGTATTTAAAATGGCTCGAGAGAAAAAAGCAGTTCAGTTAGATGCTAACGGATTCCGCAAATTCAGTATGCGCGATTGTCTGGCATATGCGGCAGGTGATTTTGGTTGTAATATGAGTTTTGCGCTGAAGAGTACAATGGCGATTTTCTGGACACAGTTTATGCAAATGGATTTGTGGTATTCATTGCTTTTGGTTGTTGTTCAGGTATGGGATGCAATCAATGATCCGATTATTGGCTCTATGGTAGATGCGGATAAGCGTAAATACAAAAGAAATAAATTTTTACAGTACATATGGGTTGGTTCCATAGGTCTTATCGTGGGTGGAGCATGTTGTTTCCTTCCATTTCCGAATGCGCCGGTTTGGGCAAAAGCAATTATTTTTATTGCAGGATATGTTGTTTGGGATGCATTCTATACGGTAGCTAACGTTCCGTATGGCTCCCTGTTATCTTTGATTTCTGATGAACCGGCTGACAGAGCTTCTCTTTCTGCATGGCGTTCCATCGGTTCTTTGGTTGGTAATATGGTGCCTATGGTAGTTCTTCCTTTCATTATTTATGATGCGGAAGATAATCTGATTGGTGAACGTGTATTTTTGGCAGCATTACTGATGGGATTCTTAGGATTCCTTTGTTTCCAGTTTATGATTAAAAATACGGAAATCCGTATTAACACAGAGATTACCGTAAGCGAAGAGCAGCCTAAGTTTAACGTAATCAGCGCTATGGGCAACTTTTTGAAAAACCGTCCTGCAGTCGGAGCAACTATTGCTGCGATGGGTATGTTTGTCGGTATGCAGGGTGCGGCAACCGCTGTTACTGTTTTGTTCCAGTCTTATTTTAACAATGTACAAATTTCGGGTGTTGTCCAGTTGTTTGCGATGCTTCCTATTTTGTGCTTTACACCGCTTGCGCGTAAGATGGTTACAAAGTACGGTAAAAAAGAGCTTGCAGTATTTGGTTCGATTTGTTCCATGATTGCATGTATTTTAATGTTAATTCTTCCGATTACTCCGGATAATAAGGGACTTTTGATTTATATTCTTTGTCAGCTTGTGAATAGTTTAGGTATGGGTATTTACTCTACTGTAAGCTGGGGTATGATGGGCGATGCTATCGATTACAATGAGTGGAAAAACGGAAGCCGTGAAGAAGGTACGGTTTATGCATTGCATTCGTTCTTCCGTAAGTTGGCACAGGGCCTTGGTCCGGCACTTGCATTGGTAATCATGGTTTCCCTTGGTTATGTAGGTGCAAATGAAGGTAATCAGGTGTTTGAAGTAGCATTACGTATGCGTTACCTGGTTGCAGCATTATATGTTCTTAGTGCAGTAATGCAGTTTGTTGGTCTTGGTTTAATTTACAATCTTGATAAGAAGACTCTTGCAAAGATGACTGAAGAATTAAAAGCAAGAAATGCGGCATAAGAATTTATTGGAGAGGAAAAAAGGATGAGAACAGTACTAAATATTAACAAAGACTGGTTATTTGTAAAAGATACGGAAGATATTTCAGTACGTGAGGGAGAGAGAATTAATCTCCCTCATACATGGAATGCACCGGATGGCTATGACGGAGGTAATGACTATTTCCGTGGTTCCTGTCTTTATGTGAAAGATTTGAAAAAAGAGGAACTGCCAAAGGCGGACAGATATTATCTGGAAATCTGCGGCGCGAATTCTTCAGCGGATGTTTATTTGGACGGAGAAAAACTGGTGCATCATGACGGTGGATATTCTACCTTCCGCGCTGATCTTACAGATACTCTTAAAGATAAGAGCACACTGGCAATCGTAGTGGACAATGCGCCTAACGATACTGTGTATCCTCAGATGGCAGATTTTACATTCTACGGCGGACTTTACCGTAATGTAAATCTGATTGCAGTAAATAATTCTCACTTTGACCTGGATTATTACGGTGGAAGCGGAGTAAAAATTACTCCTGTAGTAGACGGAAAGAATGCCAAGGTAGAAGTAGAAGTTTATGTATGCAATTTTGCAGAAGGACAGAAACTGCGTTATACCATCACGGATAAGGAAGGATGCCCGGTACAGACAGTAGAAAGCACGGATACAAAAGTGGTATTTACGATCGAAGATGTACATTTGTGGCATGGACGCAAGGATCCGTATTTATATAGCTGTGTAGTAGAAATTTTGGAAAATGAACAGGTACTGGATAATGTTTCTTCCAGATTCGGATGCAGAAGTTTTGTGATTGACCCTGAAAACGGATTTATCCTCAATGGTGAGGAATATCCTCTTCATGGTGTATCCAGACATCAGGACCGTATGGGAGTAGGTAATGCATTGCTTCCTGAGCATCATGAAGAAGATATGGACTTAATCATGGAAGTGGGAGCAACCACAATCCGTCTGGCTCATTATCAGCATGACCAGTACTTCTATGACCTTTGTGATGAGAAGGGTATGGTTATCTGGGCAGAGATTCCATACATCTCTAAGCATTTGCCGGGTGGCCGTGAAAATACCATTTCCCAGATGAAGGAGCTTGTAGTACAGAATTATAACCATCCGTCTATCGTAGTATGGGGACTTTCTAACGAGATTTCCATCGGCGGTTCCGATGATGATTTATTAGAAAATCACAGAATATTAAATGATATGGTCCATGAAATGGATTCTACCCGTTTAACAACGATTGCGGCAGTATCCATGTGTAAGATGGACGACCCGTATTTACAGATTCCGGATGTGGTTTCTTATAACCACTATTTCGGATGGTATGGCGGAGATACATCCATGAATGGTCCATGGTTTGATAAATTCCATGAGACACATCCGAATATTCCTATCGGATGTTCGGAATATGGTTGTGAAGCGCTTAACTGGCATACTTCCGAACCTAAGCAGGGAGATTATACGGAAGAATATCAGGCATACTACCATGAAGAATTAATTAAACAGCTCTTTACCCGTAAATATATGTGGGCAACCCATGTATGGAACATGTTTGACTTTGGTGCCGATGCAAGAGCGGAAGGCGGCGAGAACGGACAGAACCACAAGGGTCTGGTTACCATGGACAGAAAGTATAAGAAGGATTCTTTCTATGCGTATAAGGCATGGTTATCCGACGAACCTTTTGTTCATCTTTGCGGAAAACGTTATATCGACCGTGTGGAAGACGTAACAAAGGTAACGGTTTATTCCAACCAGCCGGAAGTAGAACTCTTTGTAAACGGCGAGAGCATTGGCAAAAAAGCAGCACCGGATCATTTCTTCTACTTTGATGTAAAGAATGAAGGAGAAAGTGTAATTGTAGCCAAAGCAGGCGAACTGACTGATGAAGGAACCATCCGTAAAGTTGCCGAACGCAACATGGATTATGTACTTCGTGAAGTTGGTGCGGTTCTCAACTGGTTTGATGTAGTAGAAATCAAAGGACGCTATTCTTTGAATGATACCATTGCAGACATTATGAAGTCCAAACTTGGAAAGATGTGGATGCTTGGTGTTGGCCTCCAGATTAAGAAAAAGATGGATGCAAGCAAAAAGGAAGCAAAAATCGAGAAAAAGAAATCCGGTGGATTTGATGTCGATTTGAAAGCGGACGGCGGCCTGATGCAGATGATGGGCGGATTTACCGTACTTCGTCTGACAAGCATGATGGGTATGATGAATGTCAGCTTTACAAAAGAAGAATTGCTTAAGATGAATAAAAAACTGAACAGAATCCGTAAACCAAAAAGTGTAAAAGAGTCATAAATATATTGTGACAGGCAGTCCGTAGGACTGCCTGTTATTTTATTGCAAAATTTGAAAAATATGTTAGTTTAATAATCGTGTGAAATTCTATTTGATAAAATACGATAATACGAAAAGAGGTTACTATTATGCAGGCATTAGAAAATGTTCTTTACCCGATTGTGGTAAAAATCAACGAGTATCTATCCAGTTATATTTTGATTGTGCTCCTTATTGCAGTAGGTCTTTGGTACACAATTAAAACAAGATTTGTTCAGATCCGTTATTTTAGGGATGGAATGAAAAAGGTATTTGGTAATCTGTCTTTGCGTGGAGGTAAACAGCAACAGGGAATGAGTTCTTTCCAGGCGTTAACAACTGCTATTGCAGCTCAGGTTGGTACAGGTAATATTATTGGTGCTTCCGGTGCTATCCTTACTTAGCTGGAATATGTTTGCCAAGATTAACGTAATTTATTTATTTGGTAAAAAGAGTGATAAGATTTGTACCATCGTTTATACGTTAATTGCGTTGGTATTTATTTTCTTGGGAACACTGATGAGCAACGACTTGGTATGGGAATTAACAGACGCATTTAACTATTTAATGGTTATCCCGAATGCACTTGCATTGTTTGCAATGACAAAAGTAGTTTTGAATTCTTTAAAAGAAGTAGATAAGAAATAATAAAATAAAACAGTAAACGAGTGGATAAAAAAAGACGCTTGCCGGAAATGGTAAGCGTCTTTTTTGTAGTAAATTTATTTTTCGGAAAAACC
>JAZMZZ010000136.1:0-1741 GCA_045586245.1 Lachnospiraceae bacterium
TATGATTATGTAGAAGGAACAGAATCTTCGCCGGTGGGTTATCTGGAAGGAATCTTTGTTGAAGAAGAATATCGTGGAAAAGGATTTGCACAGGAACTGTTAAGCGAATGTCAGAAATGGGCAAAAGAGAAAGGATGCCAAGAGTTTGCGAGCGACTGTGAACTTGATAATATTACCAGTCTTAAATTTCATATGGCGATGGGTTTTGAAGAAGCAAATAGAATTATATGCTTTACGAAGAAATTGTAATTTACAAAGGAGAAATATATGAAAGCGGATTTACATATTCATACTGCATTTTCCTGTGATTCCGAAGCGGATATGGAGCAGTATATAAAACAGGCGATTGCA
The DNA here is from genome assembly GCA_045586245.1 of Lachnospiraceae bacterium. GTDB lineage: Bacteria > Bacillota > Clostridia > Lachnospirales > Lachnospiraceae > RGIG8767. The sequence continues at coordinate 352 of JAZMZZ010000136.1, forward strand.
ACAGAAGTAGAGTGGATTTGTTTTACGGATCATATTGATTGGAATAAAGAGGATTTTGGATATGATTACTATAATCCTGAAAAATTTTTTGAGAAGTTCAATGCCTTGAAAAAGACTTATAATGAACAACTGAAAATTTGTGCTGGAATCGAATTTGCAGAACCGCATTTATATGCGGACAGATTAGAACAATTATCGAAGTATCCATATGATTACATTATCGGAAGCATCCATTGGATTGGTGATATGTTTCCATGTCAAAAAGTTAGGGAAAAATACTCGGCCAAAGAATTTTACACCATGTATTGGGAGGAAGTGTTAAGTACGGTAAAGCAAGGCGGTTTTGATTGCTTGGGGCATATTGATTTTCCAAAAAGATATTATGGTGAAATCTATTATTCAGAAGAAAAAATAAATGAGATTTTTAAATATCTGTTGGATAAAGATATGGTAATGGAGATTAATACTTCTTCGCTTAGAAAAGGACACAGCGAGACTATGCCGGGTAGCGAGTTGTTGGAGATATATAAAGCCTGCGGCGGAAAGTATGTAACCATTGGCTCTGATGCACACGAGATAAAAGATTTGGCAGCAGATAATCACGTAGCAAAGAAACTGATAGAAGAACTATCCTTACAAGAAGTGGTATACGAAAACAGAAGAAGAATAGTGATTTAAAGAATGCGCTATATTTACGGAGGTAAAGATGATAAAGGTACTTGCGATAGGAAATAGTTTTTCACAGGATGCGACGCATTATTTACAGCAGATTGCCGCAGCAGACAATGTAGATATGAAAGTAGTAAATCTTTATATTGGTGGTTGCAGTTTGGAACGTCACTGGAACAATATTCAAAGTGAAGCAAAGGAATATCTGTTAGAGGTAAACGGGGATTCCGCAGAAGAATATGTTTCTATTCAGGATGCGTTAGGAATGGAAGAATGGGATTATATTGTGACCCAACAGGTGAGTCATGACAGCGGAATTATCGAGACCTATTATCCGTATTTGGAAAAAATTATGGGATATGTAAAAGAGAAGGTTCCGACTTCTGAGATTCTATTGCAGGAGACTTGGGCTTACGACATTGACAGTTTGCATGGCGGATTTGCAAATTATAACATGAATCAGCAGGAAATGTATGAAAAGGTTTCGCATGCATACAGAACAGTAGCAAAAGATAACGGTGTTCATTTGATACCATGTGGAGATGTGATTCAGGCATTGAGAAAAAAGGAACCGTTTTTGTATGGACATGGTGGAATGTCTATCTGTCGTGACGGTTTTCATGTGAATGTTATTTACGGAAGATATCTGCTGGCAGCAGTATGGTATAAAACAATTACAGGAAATTCTGTTTGCAGCAATACTTACATTCCACGTACTAAA
>JAZMZZ010000137.1:0-17110 GCA_045586245.1 Lachnospiraceae bacterium
TTATACTTCTCCAAATTAATACCGCGCCTTCTTGCAATCGCTATTAATTGCTCGGGCGTTGCATTATATGCATTAACGCAATCTCCCACTTCGGAAAATGTTACTTTGGATACAAGCCCGGTTAAAAATTCCCTTAACATCAGGTTCTTTCTTAATTTCTCGTAATCAATTTTCATTTCTGTTTCTTTCATTTTGTTTTCCCCTTTTAGTAATTAAAATATATATGTATATTACTAATATCTATATCAAATTGCTTGATGTTTTGAGCAGAAATCCATTCTTTACTCTCTATTCCTTCCACTGCAAACGATGAAGTTCTCCTTCCATCTTCATCTGTGCAAAATTATTCTGTCTCAATGCCTCGTACAAAATAATCGATACGGAATTGGAAAGATTCAGCGAGCGGATTTCATCCAGCATCGGTATTCTTACGCAAGTCTCCTCGTAATCCACAAGAATCTCCTCCGGAATGCCGGCACTTTCTTTTCCAAACATAATATAATCGTCAGGACCGTATTCCACTTCAGAATAAACATGTTTCGCTTTCGTGGTTGCCATCCAGATTTTAGCGTTTGGATTCTTGGCAAGGAAATCCTCAAAATTAATGTATCTTTGCACGTCCAGCTTGTCCCAGTAGTCCATGCCGGCTCGCTTTAAATCTTTTTCGTTTAAGCGGAAACCAAGTGGCTCAATCAAATGCAGTGTGGTGCCTGTTGCCACGCAGGTTCTCCCGATATTTCCTGTATTTGCCGGTATTTCCGGCTGATGAAGTACGATATTCATAGTATTCTCCCTTATTTGCAATATGGCTGATACAGCGTCTGCCATACCAGCCATTACATACCGTTATCAATTCATTATTTATCCTGTTCTTTACGAAGTCCCGCAACAAACTCAGCCAGTCTGCCGATAGCTACCTTCAGGTTATCGATGCTGTATGCATAAGAGATACGAAGGAATCCTTCGCCGGAATCACCGAATGCGGTTCCCGGTACAACAGCAACCTTGTATTCCTGTAAGAAGCGGGTTGCAAATTCATCACTTGTCATGCCGAATTCTTTGATGCATGGGAACACATAGAATGCGCCGAATGGTTCGAAGCATGGCAATCCCATTTCCTTAAATGCGTGCATCAGGTAACGCCTTCTCTGGTTGTAAGATTCACACATCTGTGCCACATCTTCATCACCGTCACGAAGTGCTGCTACAGCCGCATACTGGCTGGTAGTCGGCGCACACATAATCGCAAACTGATGAATCTTTGTCATCTGCTCGATAATATTTGCAGGACCACATGCATAACCAAGTCTCCATCCGGTCATCGCAAAGGCCTTGGAGAAACCGTTAATTACAATGGTTCTCTCCTGCATGCCCGGAAGTTCTGCAATTGTTACATGCTTTCCGTTATATGTAAGTTCGGAATAAATCTCATCGGAGATTACAAAGATATCTTTTTCTAAAATAACTTCTGCAATCGCTTCCAAATCTTTTCTTTCCATAATCGCACCGGTCGGGTTATTCGGGAAAGGTAAGATTAACACTTTTGTCTTATCTGTGATAGCATCGCGAAGTTCCTGTGCTGTCAAACGGAATTCATTCTCTGCCTTTAAGTCAATAATTACAGGCTTAGCACCTGCCAAAATCGCACATGGCTCATAAGAAACATAACTTGGCTGCGGAATCAGCACTTCCTCGCCCGGGTTAATCATCGCGCGGAGTGCGATATCAATCGCTTCCGAACCACCAACTGTTACTACAGTTTCTTTTGCTGCGTCGTAAGACACATTATATTTTCTTTTTAAGTAAACACAAATCTCTTTTCTAAGGTCCATCAAACCGGCATTGGAAGTATAGAAGGTACGGCCTTTTTCCAACGAATAGATACCCTCATCACGGATATGCCAAGGGGTATCAAAATCCGGTTCACCTACACCAAGGGAAATTGCATCCGGCATCTCGCTGACCACATCGAAAAACTTACGGATTCCGGACGGCTTAATATCAACAACTTTATCTGCTAACGGGTTTCTCATAATACCATTTTCTCTCTTGTGTCTTCATACTTTTTCGTTAAAATTGTACCGTGGTCTTTGTACTTCTTTAAAATAAAATGAGTCGCCGTACTTAATACACTGTCGAGTGTGGATAATTTATCAGAAACAAAAGAAGAAATCTCTTTTAATGATTTTCCTTCCAATGTAATTAATAAATCATATCCGCCGGAAAGCAAGTATACGGAATTCACTTCCGGATATTTGTAAATGCGCTCTGCGATGTTATCAAAGCCCTGTCCTCTCTGCGGAGTAACACGTACTTCGATTAATGCAGACACCTGATCCAGGGAAGTCTTCTCCCAGTCAATCAACGTATGGTATCCGCAGATAACGCCTTCTTCTTCCATCTTCTTCACTTCGTTTGCTACATCAATTTCATCGTATCCGAGTAAAATAGCCAGCTCTTTTAAATCAATACGGCTGTTTTTCTCAATTACCTGTAAAATTTTCTCTCTCATATCTATTTCCTTTCTTACTCTGCGCCATGGCAGATACTTTCTTTCATTCTTTATTTGCGCGGTGGTTCCAAAAAGCGTTTCTCATCATCATTGAGAACAACCTTATCATTACCATCCGTCGTCACACCGATTACTTCGGCAGGTATTCCCTGCTCCGCCAGTGCCTCCAGCAGCGCATGGCTGTCATCCGTAATCATAAGAAGTGCTCCGTCGGAACGCATCTCATATGGATTATAGCCGAAAAACTCACAGACTTCCACTGTTTCCTGCTTAATCGGTATCTTCTTAAGTTCTACCTGTAGTCCAACATCAAACCGCTCGCCCAGTTCCCATAAGGCTCCGAATATTCCGCCTCCGGCAACATCATGCATAGCATTGACGCCGGACTTAACGGCGGTGGCAGCCTCCGGTATCACCGAATAGAACTGCTCTAAGTTCTGTGCTGATTTAATATAGAATAACGGATATCTGCTAAGCAGTTCCTCTTCTTTTTCCTGTGCTAAACGGGCAGTATCACTGATGCCAATCCACTTGGTCATAACAATGTCCAATCCTGCCTTTGCCTTGTCAAATACCTTAGTCGCTACATCTTCTGCAGCATATCCCAAAGCCGTAGCCGACACTATCGGTCTCTGTATGTCCGGCAAAGTCTCCGTATGTCCGCCGCTGATAGTAACATTCAATGCCTGCGCGGTATCTGCCGCTGCTTCCATTATCCGCTTCAATGCGATTTCGCGATATCTTTCAGGAAGCATAATATGTAACTGTACGGCAAAGGCTTCTGCTCCTGCTGCCGCCAGATTATTGGTTGCTCGTAAGATGGCATGTGCCGCCGCGCGTGGATTTTTCTCTCCGCTCACGGACGCGGTGGCTATTGCCAACCGTCTGTCCTGTAGCTCATTTTTACTGTTTTTATCCGAAAAAAGGGCGCAATCTGCCCCTACAGCTGCGCCTTTACACTCAAATTCATTATTTGGTTTTAAATATTTCAATACGGAACGCTTTAAAACCGGTTCCGATACCTTTCCTATTTTCATAACCAAATATCCTTACGTTAGTAAATCTCTTCTGTTAAATCTCCAGTGCCACCTCTGCACTCACTACCGGCACATCTCCTCCCGGTGCCGCAGGCGGTGCTGCCTGGGCCGCCAATGCCGCCGCTACATTGCATACATGGTCGATACTTCCTGTCGCAATGGCCTCCTGAAGCTGGTTATACGCATCCGGATTGTCCGTTGCCACGCCTACTGACAAAGTTCGCGGTACCATCTTGTAAGTACTGGTATTAACGGTTTCTCTTACACCTTCCAATCCGTTATCATATACAATCTTAATTAACTTTGTCTTATAACCCGTGTGTGCTCCCTGTACCTTGGTATATCCGATTGGTTGGTCAGCCACCTGGATAATATTCTCAGTAGTTGCTTGAATTGTTTCCATTACTTCCGTAACAAAGTTAAATGTATATCCGTCTTTTCTGGTCTCTACACCATAAATATTAAAAGTTACTCTTCTCTCCGGAGTAGTATATCCTTCAATATAAATCGGGTAATCCGTACTATTGGTAAAACAAAAATCCTTACCTGCCGACTCTGCAATTGCTGCATCCGCTGAAAGCGGTACATAGGCAACGCTCATGGAATGATTGCTTCTTTGTGTTACTTCCAGTTCCGCAAATAATACAGCATTATACAAAGTGGTAGATACCTGACAGATTCCGCCACCCAAACTGTCTACAACAAGTCCGTTCAAATAAGAGCCTGCCGGCTTATATCCGTTCGCTTCCGTAAAAGGGGTTACCAACTCAAGTGTAGAGAAAGTCTCTCCCGGATACAATGTAACTCCGTTAAGTAAACGGGTACCGTTTTCCACATTGGCAACACGTTCTGCTGCGGAGGTTGTGTAAGAAGTGCTGTAAGAACCGAGCACATCCTGAACCATCATAAGTTCTTCCACCGTACCCTGTGGCTTTTCAATCTCTGTCGGAAGATTCAGACAGGTCTCTGTTCCGTTCCACTGGTACATCACATAATCATAAATGGCAGAAACCGCTGCCGCCGGTTCAATATACTCTCCCTGCTTGCCTTCGATAATCTGAAACTCCCCATTACTGCGGGTCAGCTTCATATCTACGGCATCCACATTAAAATCAAGGCACTGCTCCTCTACAATCTGCTGAATCAGCTCTTTGTCATATGTATAGGCAACATTTACCACATAGTTTTCGCGTTCTAAGTCCTTACGGAACTTATAGCGCTCAATAATATTTCCAACCTGTCCAAGTCCTGCCAGTTCATCCACAATCTGCGGATTGCTCCATTTCATTCCCAAATCGGCAGGCGTAATAATAATCTCGTTATCTCCTACACATTTTAATGTAATAGGCGTTGCAAGACGCGCTTCCACCTTGGCATTTACAGCCGCTTTTGCTTCTGCAACCGTCATTCCGGAGACATCTATTTCATCTACGTAAATTCCCTTTAAGATGGTATCAGCCGCCTTAGCCTGTACCTCAATTCCGGTACCGAAAAAGGATAGTAATACGGCAACACCAAATATTGCTCCCAGTAATTTTTTCATAATAATCCCCTATTTCTATTTCCCAAAAAATATGCTAAAGTTTACAGTATCAAACCTAGTATAAGGCAGGTACCAGCATAGGTAACAACATTGCCAGAACGACAAATACAATGATAATGGATGAAATCACTTTTCTCGTTTTTTTGTTGTTCATATTAAACATATTTACCACCTTACTTTCATACAAAATCAACAAGTAAAAACAATACTACTGAAAGGATATTATACTATGAATCTCATCATCTTGGCAAGTTCTCTGGTCTTTATTATTTGCCTGGCAATTTTTAACAAAAGAACCGCAAAACTTCGTGCGCGTAAAAGTGATGAATTCTGGAAAAGGGAGCGTGAGGCCAATTTTGTCCGTAAAAAATCACTGGACGACCTTGAATACATCTCCATTCCGTTTTCCTCTTTTCCGATGGATATAGCAACGGATGATGAAATCATTTCCTCCTGCCACCGTGATTTACGGAGTCTGGAAGGGGAAAAAATCGTGAATTTCACCGGCTATACCAATACCGATTTAAAACTTGCCTATGGCACTGCCAACATTACCGTGCTGACACAATATGACCAAAATTATACACTCTTTGTCCGTACTTTGCAGGAATTCGGCAAACACCTTTACGAGCTTGGCTACCATGATGAAGCCCTTACCGTATTGGAATATGCCGTTTCCACACGCACCGATATCAGCGGGACGTATTATCTGGCGGCTTCCATATACCATGAAAAAGGACAGACTGATAAGATTAAACACCTGCTTTTTGTCGCAGACACCTTACAGTCTGCGATGAAAGGACCTATCGTCCGTACTCTGAAAGAATCCTATCCAGATATCGGCTAGCCTCGTTTTTAGTAAGACGTTCCACATCATACTCCGGAACTATTTTATGCTTGTCAAGTTCGCGATATAACCGTTCTTTCTGGGCCTTCGTTGCAGGGCCCTCTTTTTTTATTTTATACACCAATTGGTATGGGGCAAATATTTTGTTTTTGGATGCCTCTGTGTCCGCAGCCTCTCCGAATTCTTCCCACATTTTTAAGTACAAAAGTGCCGTCGCCCGCGCATCTTCCTCTGCCTTATGCGCATCAATCGCAATCCCAAAATGCTTACAGAGTGCTCCAAGACTTCTGCTTTCGATTTCCGGCAAAAAATAGCGGGCTATCTTTAAAGTGTCAATTCCTTTTTTCTCAAAACCTTTGCTCTTAGCCTCTTTGCTGTTCATGCAGTTTAGAACGGCTCTTTTTAAAAAGGCAAAGTCAAAAGATATATGATGCGCCATCAGCACATCGTCCCCGATAAACTCCAAAACCTCTGCACATACGTCTTCAAACTGCGGCGCATCCTTTACCATATCGGGAGTAATTCCTGTAAGTTCCGTAATCCGTTTTGGCACTTCGCGCCCCGGATTCAGATAGGAATGATACACTGCCTCTTCTTTTCCGTCACGGAAACGAACCGCCGCAATCTCGATAATACGGTCTTCTTTGGGCAAAAGTCCCGTCGTTTCCAAATCTATTGATACAAAATCTTTTAGCATGGATGTTCTCCAATCCGGAAATTATTTCTTTGCTGTACGCTTTGTCTTTTTACCTGCACTCGGACAGAGTTCTTTTAAAAAGCACTCCCCGCAATTCGGTGTCGGTGCCTTACAAATTGTACGGCCTAAACGGATCAAATGAATATTACACAAAATCCAATGGTCCTTCGGCAGTTTCTTCATCAGATCAAATTCAATCTTTACCGGATCAGTTTCTTTGGTAAAGCCAAGTTTATTGGAAATGCGCTTTACATGCGTGTCAACGACAATGCTCGGCTCGTTAAAAATATTCCCGCGGATGACATTGGCTGTCTTTCTTCCGACTCCCGCAAGGGAAGTGAGTGCCTCGATATCGGACGGGACTTCACCGCCATATTCTTCCACCAATGTCTTACAGCATGCAATGATATTCTTTGCCTTATTGTGGTAAAAACCGGTCGAATGGATGTCCTGCTCCAGTTCTTTTAAATCGGCATCCGCAAACGCCTGCACGCTCGGATATTTTACGAACAAATCCTTGGTTACAATATTTACCCTGGCATCCGTACACTGCGCACTGAGCATGGTCGCAATCAAAAGCTGCCACGCATTGTCGTGATTCAGATAACAGACATAATCCGTTCCGTATTCTTTATCCAAGGCATCCAAAATAGCCATAATCTTTTTACTTGCCATGGTTATTCTCTCTTTCTTTCGTAAATATCTTTACCGGACATTGCTATTTTGCCCCGCAGATACTTATAGCATCGGCAACAGCACAATCCGGCAATCCTTTGTAATCACATCGCGCTCTTTATAGTCAAACAATACCGGCTGCAGCGAGTCTAACCACCATGAAAGAATCCCGTTCCGCTTTGGTGCTGACTTTTCCCAGACAGGATAGGTGAAAAACTCCACATGCGTCATTTTTGCCATCTGTTTGCTGTCATACTTCGTGTAATCCGGCAAATACCTCCGTTCCTCTTCTTCCTTTTGGTAGAAGGTCCGCAGATACTCCTTATAAGCGGAGTTATCCTTGGCAAAAGATGGCGGCGTCTTCATATTTTCGCGCAGATAACAATCAAACAGCAGATACTGCCTGCATATCTCCGTTATTTCCTCAACCGTCTGCATATCTGTCTTCATCTTCAGCATATAGCCGTTTATGAAGGTAAGCAGATGCTCATAATGCGCGATTCTCTTGGATGAAGCCGTCAGATAACCGTTGGCTTCGTAATAATCTCCCAATGTCTCGTACAGCTTAAATGCATCGTCAAAAAGCACTTCTAAGAAGCGGATAGTATGCGTAAACTGTCCGCTGTTATAAAACAACTCCACCATCTCTTCCACACGCTTTAAGCGGATAATATCATCATAGGACAGCCACTGGGTATAAAGGACCTCATACGGCGGTGTCCTGCGGTAACCGATACCGTATTCTTCTGCCTGTTCCTCCATCGCAGAGCCTTTTAACACCTTTAAGAAACCAAGCTGTAATTGTTCCGGCCGCATCGCATACACTTCATTAAAAGAATCGTGGAATGACATGTAATCCTCATACGGAAGACCTGCTATCAGGTCCAGATGCTGATGGATATTGCCTGCGGCATTGACCTTTTCCACCGCATTTTTAAGTTTACATAAGTTCATGCTGCGATTAATTGCCTGTATCGTATCCGGGTTGGTAGACTGTACGCCGATTTCCAGCTGTACCAGTCCTTTCCGCATGGAACCCAAAAGTGCAATCTCTTCCTCTGTCAGCAAATCCGCCGATATTTCAAAATGAAAATTGGTTACACCGTTGTCATTTTCTTTAATGTAACGCCAGACTGCCAGCGCATGCTCGTGCTTTGCATTAAAGGTCCGGTCGATAAATTTGACCTGCGGCACCTTATTATCAAGGAAAAACTGCAGTTCCTTTTTTACCAAATCAAGACTTCTGAAACGCAACTGCTTATCAATCGATGAAAGGCAGTATTTACAGCGGAACGGACAACCACGGCTGCTCTCGTAGTAAATAATTCGGTTTTCAAAATCCGACAAATCGTTATAAAGAAATGGTATGTCATCTAAAGCCATACAACCGCGCTCTGCGGTGTAACCGGTTGGAAGATAGAGGCCTGCGATGTCAGTAAAAATCGTTCCCCCGTTAATATCCGTATGTCTCTCTACCAATTCTACAAAAGTCTGCTCGCCCTCGCCAATTATAATTCCTGCCAGAAATGGAAACTTCTGCATCAATTGCTCGGGATGGAAGGATACCTCCGGACCGCCGAGCCAAACCGGTAAATCCGGGCGCACCTGATGAATGTCTGCTATCAGCTCCTGCACCAGACTAAAATTCCAGATGTAACAGGAAATGGCAAGCACATCGGGCATCTGCTTATAGATATCTGCCTCAATATCCTCTATCTGCTGATTGATTGTATATTCCGCTATCTGTATATGATTGCGCAAAGACACCCCATTTTTATCCGTAAATTTCCCTGCATATGCCGCCAGGGAATAAATCGCCGGATTGGAATGGATGTACTTTGCGTTGATTCCTACGAGTAAAATGTTCATGTGTAATGCTCCTATTTTTCTATATCAAAAGTATACTCCATTAGGTGTAAAAAGCAAAACAAAAAAACGACACCCGAAACATAAATTCCGGGTGCCGCCTTTGTATATTGATTAGATATCTAATTGTCTGTTATCCAAATCCGCCTGCGCTCTTTCCAAATCTGCGCGGATAGAAATCTGCTGTGGACATGCGCCTTCGCACTTACCGCATTTAATACAATTCTTAGCCTGATGTGCTTCGCCGATTCCTTCTTCCCAACTCCAACGTACTACATTGTAGTTCTGATATGCATAGTATGTATTCCAAGCCGCAAAACATCCCGGAATATCTACTCCGGCAGGACATGGCATACAGTATCTGCAACCTGTACAGCCATTTCTTACACGGGATTCAAGTATTGCCTTAACTTCTGCAATTACTTCCTGTTCCTTATCAGATAAAGGCTTAAATTCTGCAAACGTCTTCAGATTATCCTCTACCTGTGCCATTGTGGACATACCACTTAAAATAACCTTTACATTCGGGAAAGTACCTACCCAGCGGAGCGCAAATGACGCTGCAGATGCATCTTTGTCCAGTGCCGCAAACTTCTCCATTACTTCCGGAGCAAATGCCGCAAGGGAACCACCCTTAATCGGCTCCATAATGATGAGCGGAATACCCTTTTCTTCTGCTAACTTGTATCCCTTAACACCGGCCTGCTCGTCAGCATCCATGTAATTGAGCTGAATCTGTGCAAAATCCCAGTCACGGTAATTAATCATCTCTTCAAACACTTCATAGCTATCGTGGAAAGAGAATCCCAAATACTTAATCTTGCCTTCTGCCTTAAGCTGCTCCAAACGCTCTACACAGCCCACCTGAAGCATCTTGTCCCAATGCCCCTTGTTCATGGCATGCATCAGATAAAAATCGATATAATCGGTCTGTAACTTGCCAAGCTGTTCATTCAAAAGTCTGTCAACATCTTCCGGTCCGTTCACAAACCATACCGGCAACTTCGTTGCCAGATAGAACGAACTTCTGTCATATTTCTTAAGAACCTTTCCCACCACGATTTCACTCTGTCCGTCATGGTACGGATAGGCGGTGTCTATGTAATTCACGCCTTCCGCCATCGCCTTATCGATCATTCTCTCTGCTTCGGCTTCATCAATCTTGCCATCCGCCGTTACCGGAAATCTCATACATCCGAAACCCAAAAGCGATGTCTCAATACCTAAATTATCCAGTTTTCTTTTCTCCATATACTTAACCTTCCCTTTCTGCTTAAAACTACAAAATCTCCCTAAAAACAATTATAGCAGTTGTTCATGGGATGTCTAATTGTATTTTTTAAAACAGACAAGTTGGAACCTTATTTTTTGAAGCTGGGCATCTTCCATTTGTAGCATTTCTGACCGCCAACGAAAAAGAACTGCTTGACTTCTCCGTCATCCTTGCCTACATTTGCGGATAACCATGCACCATCACCGCGGCCATTCCAAAAATAACTTAAAACATCCCCATTGTCGGCAACCGTATCCTCTGTGGAAATAATAATCTCCTCCTGCGTAGAATCAAAACCAATTCCTCCCGGGAATTTTAAATCCACATTTCCGGAGTTATTAATCTTCATTTCCGTTATCAATGCTTCCTCAACCGGAATGATATTGTCCGTAGGATTATCGATGAATACATCCTCAATCACGCCTCCGTTAGCATGTTCAAGAATGATTTGTCGACTTTCTCCCGGCTGCATCTGCGGAATGATCTCTAAGGAATTCGTTTCATCAACCATGACCCAACCATTGTCCATCATGGCTGTAACCGGAACCGGGACAGTGTACAACACGCCTTCCAGTTCAAAAAACAACTTATTCATCGTATCGCCAAGAGCCTCCGGCGGCTGATATCCGTAATCAACCCTTGATTTTAATTTGGCTTGTTCAGCAGCTACTTCTGCATCACCGCCAAACATTTTTGCCAACGCTACTTCCGTTGCCGGTCCTGCTGAGATTCCACTCTTATATGGCCAATACTCATACACGCCCCTAATTGCATACTCTTCTGTCATCGGTATAAAAAAGAGGGCAATTTGCCTATTTGTATTTGTAATATATTGGATATCGATTCCATTAATATTCACTTCTTCGACCGGCAATCCGGATTCCCAATTCGTTGCCGCTTCCTGTCCTTTATCGTATTCGGCAATCGATGCATACTTATTGGTAACATACATCTGTAAAACACAGGTTTCTAAAAATTCACTGTCAATGAAATATGGGGACATACTATTGTTTTCCATCCAAAATCCCATAGCATTTTCATCGTAATCCAATGTATACGTTTCCCCGTTTTTAAATGTAACCGAAAGAATACCATCCTTATCCTCTAACGTATATGCCGCTTCCGGTTTATATAATGTTCCATCGCCCGGATTCATCTCTAAAAATGCGTAGGACATCATCGTTTCCAAAGTCTCATTTCCGGAATATCCGGCGGCATTAATATTATTAAAGAATAATCCGTTTCCTAAATCTACCGCGAAATACTCTTTGAGAAAAGATGCATTTTCTTGATTCTTTTGCTCAAAATAAAATGCCGGCAATCCTAAGAAAGTACTTTCGCGCATCTCCGTTACCAACCAGCTGCTTCCTTCATACACATAAGTGCTTTTTACCTCTTCATATAATTCCTGCGCGGTTGTGTAGGAACAGATAACATCCAATACCGAGCCGGGATCACCTATTATTTCCAATCCAATCCGGTAATCATAGTTATCATCTTCATCCAATACTCTTAACTTATTTGCATTAAAAACAAATTCTCCCGAAAGGCCTTCTGCATCTTTGTCAGATGCACCAAGTGCAACTTTTTCAGGCGCAATTACTTCCTCTTCCGCCGGCACCTCTTCCGTTTCTGTCGGCACCTCTTCTGTCTCCGGCGACACAGTTATTTCTTCTGCCTCTTCCATTTCCGTCTGCGGAACCTCTTCCACTACAGTTTCCTTTGTTGCACCGCAACCTGTCATCAAAGAACAGCACAGCACAACCCCCATCATAAGTACAATAAATTTTTTCATAATATGATTCCTTTCTACACAAAATTTAATGTGAGTATACATTATTTTCCATTTTCAAACAATTAAAGAAAATCTAAAATTTCTATTAATTGCTACGAATGTTTATCCTTTACCGAAGTAACGGCTCGCGTAATGCAAACACATCGAACCTTCGAGGCACGGATGTTCCTCGATAACATGAAAAAGGACATCCCTTCGGATGTCCTTTTTCATGTTACTTGAGAGCGCGAGACGGGACTCGAACCCGCGACCCCGACCTTGGCAAGGTCGTGCTCCACCAACTGAGCCACTCGCGCATATATATTAAGCGAAGCTTCCACCCCGCGAAGCGGGTGATGGGAATCGAACCCACGTATCTAGCTTGGAAGGCTAGTGTTCTACCATTGAACTACACCCGCGTATATATAAAACCCTTTCGGGTAGTGCCCAGAGTCGGAATCGAACCAACGACACAAGGATTTTCAGTCCTTTGCTCTACCAACTGAGCTATCTGGGCCCGTCGTCTTGCGACCTTTGTTATTTTACGTCATAGTCCTGTATTTGTCAACAAAATTTCATAAAAAAATAAGCACCCTGCCACATGGACAAAGTGCTTATTTTTCCTACTGATTATGTATAATCAAATTCGATAATTTTTAACAAATTATTCTTTAACACCACCAAGAGCTACACCGGCGATAATGTACTTAGAAAGAATAGCGTACACGATGAAAATCGGAATAACTGTAATAACCAGACCTACATAGATGATACCGTAGTCGGAACGGAAACGCTCACCACGTAATAACTGGATAAACATTGGTAATGTGTATTTATCCTGCTTAGATAAGATCATGGAAGGTGTATAGAAGTTGTTCCATGAACCGATAAAAGCGAAGATACACTGTGTTGCAATAGCCGGTTTTAATAAAGGCATCGCGATTGTGTTAAAGGTATAGAATTCCTTGGAACCGTCGATACGTGCCGCATCAATAATTTCTAGCGGCAGTGAAGCAATCATAAACTGCCTCATGAAGAATACGGTTGCCGGTGCTGCAATTGCAGGAATAATCAAAGGAATATAGGAGTTACTCAATCCCCAGCTATATACCATCTTATAGAAACCGATGGAAGATACCTGTGCAGGAATCATCATGATAGCCATAATGAAGCCCCAAACACCGTTAGCACCTTTGAATTTATATACGGTAACACCGTATGCAGTAAGTGTTGAGAAATATACAGTAACAACGGTACTGAATACCGCGATGATACAGGAGTTAATCATATAGCGGTACAGCGGAACGTTTTCGTTTGCCTGATACATCAACTTCTCATAGTTCTCCATCAGATAATGGGATGGAATTAAGGAGAAGCTTGCCTGAATATCAACACTTGTTCTGGTTGCATTTACAATCATCATCCAGAACGGAATAATACTTAAAAAGCAAAGGAAAATACATACAAAATTTCTAAATACTTTGGAGACAAAAATGCTTGCGCTCATGCTGACTTCTTTATTATTGTTCATATTACATTGCCTCCTTTGCTGCAAGCGCCTTCTGCGCTGCTTTTATAGCCTTCTTCTCTTTAATTGCGTCCTTATCACGCATAATGTAGAACAGCAATAAACTGAAGAATGTTGTAACAATAAACAATACAATAGAAGCGGCAGAAGCCATACCCATGTTACGTCCACCCGTGAAGGCAGTCTGACGGATATACATTGTAATTGTTCTTGTTGCAAAGTCCGGATCACCGTATCCTGAAGCTGTTAACAACTTAGGAATATCGAACATCTGTAATCCACCGATTGCGGAGTTAACAAGTGAGAATAACATAATCGGACGAAGCAATGGTAATGTAATCTGACGGAAAATCTGTCCGCTGGTAGCACCGTCAACACGTGCTGCTTCAAATAAAGACGGGCTGATACCTAAGATACCTGCGCTTAATACGATCATAGTATTTCCGTACCACATCCAGAAGTTGATAAATCCAACAACTCCTCTTGTTCCCCATCTCTTCTGTAAGAATTCAAATGCTTCCGGAATAATTCCTGAATTAACCAACAACTGGTTAACAGGACCATTCGGGTATCCTAAAAGGGATGCAAATAATACGGATACAGTTGCTGCAGTAATGATATTTGGCATAAATACCAATGTCTTATATGCGCCCTGTGCTTTTAACTTAACTCTTGTATCTGTAAACCATACTGCAAGAAGTAAAGCCAATCCTAACTGAGGAATAAAGCCCATGATCCACATAATAATTGTTGAAACAATTGCTTCACATGTATATGTATCAAACAATACACCATCTTTACTAACAAGACAGTTCTTAATATTTTCCAATCCAATAAATGTTGGTCCTACCTCTGTATTAAACATACTATCTGTGTAGTTCTCACAGAATCCTAAAAGGATTGTGTAGAACAACGGATACAACTGCCAAATAGCAAATACGAGGAAAAACGGAATGATGAAATAGACACCATATCTGCCATATTCAACGGTTTTTCTTTTCTGTTTTTTCTGCATCTTCCCACTTCCTTTATTTTTTCTTGTTTTTGAGGCCTGACAGGCCTTTTTTGACACTTTTTCCCCATAAAAAAGTATTAAAAAAGACTTGCCAAGCGAAGTCTGTTACTTTTAAAAGATATCTGTACCGGTGCCAAAGCACCGGTACAAACATCGTTTAATACAATATGTAGTATTATCTTGTTAAGATTATTCTACTGTGATGTCTGGATAAGCATCAGCTACAGCTGCCTTGAAGTCAGCTACTGCTGTTTCTTTATCCTTTTCACCCTTAGCATAAGCCTGAGCCTGACCAACGATTAAGTTGTTGCAAGTCTGGTCGTATGCTGACATCCAAGAAACGTCTACGTTTTCAGCTAAAGGAGAGAATACAGCGATGAAATCCTGTCCGCCTAAGAAGTCATATGCACCCTTACCAGCGTCTGATAATGTCTTCATAGCAGCTTTATTGTTAACGTAATCAAGAGTTTCTTCTGACATCTTTGTCATTGTTTCTGTATCACAGCAAAGTGCTTTCATGATCTGTCCAGCTAATGCAGGGTCAGAGCAATCTTTCATAGCACATAACCATGTTCCACCCCAGTAATAATCCTGAGGACCACGGCACATAGCCCAGTCACCGTATGTTCCTTCGCCTACTGCAGCGCCGCCACAGTTAGCTTTGATTGTCCAGTGTAAGAACCATGTACATCCAAAGTAAGAGAATACAGCGTCTGTAGAAGGACCAGCGTTCCATTCTTCAGACCAGCAAGATGTCTTGCCTGTTAAGTCGTTCTGCTCTAATTCATAGTATACGTCTAACATCTTGTCGAAAGATGCGTCATAAACGAACTGCTTGTCAGCGTTAACCCATGGTTCAGACTTGTTTGAATAGAAAACGTTCTGAATATCATCGTTAGATGAAAGGATCTTTGTTTCGCCGTTAGATTTTTCATTGAGCATCTTAGCTGTTTCAATGAATGTATCCCAGTCTTTTACGTATTCCTGTACTTCTGCAGGATCAGATGTTCCTAAGTATTTTTCTGCCAAGCTTCTTCTGTACATATAAGAACCTGGGCAAGCCTGCCATGAAACGCCCTTTAAAGAACCGTCTCTCTGGTCTGTAGCGATCTGAATTGTGTATGGATACATTTCAGCTAAGTCAGCTTCTGTAACACCAAGGTCTGCTACGTTTAATGTGTAGTCAGAGTTTGTGTACTTCATGATGTAAGCTGCTTCTGCTGCGATTAAGTCTGGATAATCTTCTGCATCTGGTGTCTGTAATAATGCATCGATTTTTTCCTGGTAAATAGCTGAGTCACCTACGTTAACGTAAACAACTCTTTCTTCGATTTCAGGATAGTTAGCAAATACATAGCTTAATCTTTCCTGTAATTCTGTGTTCCATGAGTAAACATAGAAAGGTTCTGTAGATGCTGCTTCTGCAGGAGCTTCTTCTGCTGGAGCTTCTTCAGCTGCAGGAGCTTCTTCTTCAACTGCTGCAGGTGCTTCTGCAGGAGCTTCTTCTTTCGCGCCACAACCAGCTAAACATGTAGCTACCATAGCAACGCTCAGTAATACGCTGAGTAACTTTTTCTTCATTATGAGATTCCTCCACATTAATATTTTTTATTTAAATACTTTGCAGTATTAAATAACAACTTTGACCGAAGCCCTTAGGCTTCCATTTTTCTTACGGACCTTCCTCTTATCAGGTTGCCCTCAACTACCACATGTTCGATTAACGAACTCTTTGGCTTTTCAATCAGATTGATGAGATTCTCTGCCGCTACCCTTCCTATCATTCTTGTATCCTGATAGATTGTGGTAATCTGCGGTTCAATCTGCTGTGTAATGCTGATTCCGTCATATCCGGCTATGGATATGTCTTCCGGTATTCTAAGTCCTCTTGACCTTATCTCATTTCTTCCTCCCATTGCACATAAGTCATCGGGATAAATGATACAGGTCGGACGTTCTTTCATATCTAACAACTTGGCTGTAAGCTTCTCGGCATTCTGTGCATCTCTGTACGATCCCTTTATCAGGTAATCCTCATTAACTTCCAATCCAAGTTCTGCTGCTGTTTTGTAAAAACTCTTGATTCTCGCATCCGTAACGGCTGATGTATGTCCGTATACATATGCTATCTTACGATGTCCCTGTTCAAATACATATGTTAACAGATCTCTGATTCCTTTTACGTTGTCAGAAGATACCGCCAACTTGTTATTGAAAACATAATCTATTGTAACAACCGGTATATCGCTTTCTACCAACTCGCGAATCTCTGCATCTGCAAAATCCACACAGGCAATTAATACACCGTCTACATTTCTATATTTACAATGTTCAAGATATGAC
>JAZMZZ010000138.1:0-4110 GCA_045586245.1 Lachnospiraceae bacterium
CTGCTGTCCACATAAGTACTTGCTTTGTCCGCATCCTGCTCCACATACATGGCTTTCAGATACTCATCCATAACCTTCTTCCAATCGGAAGAATCATAGCTTACGTTTTCCTGTCCCTGTACTCGCCCGCTATAAATACAATCCTCGGAATTGGCTACAATCAAATCGCCGTCCTCTTCGTGCCAGTAAACTTCCTTTTTGGCATCATCAAAAAACAACAGTCTCTCATATGCGTCCCCAAAATCATCCACTACCTGGAATGTATAATACTCAGTGCCACCAAACTCTTTCATTTCATAGAACAAAAGATTATGCGTGCCCAGTCCCATCCAGTTTAATATGGTTCCGTATACTTTTTTAAGGGCTTCCTTTTCTTCTGCCGTCCATGTCTGTGTACGGGAATCGTCACGCACCGCTTCTTCTATGGATGTCTCGTCAGCCGGTCTGGATATTATGATTTCCTCATCGATGGTCTCCCCGTCGGTTATCCCGTCTTCTGTGCTTCCTTCCGTTCCAACTTCTTCGCCTTCATTCGCTTCCGTTGTCTCTACAACAAGCTTGTCCGCCTGTTTTGCCAAAAAAGAAACCGCTTTATCATCCAACTCCGTTTTATCCGCAATCGAAGGATACACAAAAATTCCGATGGTTCCCAAAATCAGAAGCACCACAATTATAGTTAAAATTTTCTGAATCAGTTTTCCTAATTTTTTCAAATCAGTACCTCGTTAAAATGGTTTTGTCGTACTTTCTTTTACTTTACCATTCTTGATTTCAATTGTAAATTATTCCCTCTTTGATTATACTAAAATAAATGGTTTTTCGCGTGCATTTTTGCACAAATCAAAAATATAAACAGGGGATATACACATGAAAATTATTACACTGATGGAAAATACAGCAAAAGATGATACTATCCGTGCCGAGCATGGATTGAGTCTTTACATAGAGACAAATAGGCATACTCTTTTATCCGACTGCGGATGCACGGATGCTTTTATTGAAAATGCGGCGACTCTTGGCGTAGATTTGCAAAAAGTCGATTCTGTTTTTCTAAGCCACGGGCACTATGACCATGCCGGCGGCATTCTGCCGTTTACGGCACTCAACCCGGAGGCGGCTATCTATATGCAGGAAAAAGCGCTACTTCCATATTATCATAAGACAGAATCTGTGGAACGGTATATCGGTATTGACCCGGCTATTGGAGCACTACCACAGCTTAGGACATTGAATGGGGATATTGTGATTGATAAAGAATTGTCACTTTTTACAAATGTAACCGGGCGCAAACTCTGGCCAAAAGGAAATCTTGAACTGAAGAAAAAAGTCGGGGATGATTTTTTGCAGGATGAATTTGACCATGAACAGTATCTGGTGATTACGGAGAATTGGGAAGATACAGACAACGGTGATTCAGCTGTTAAAAGAGTTCTTATTTCCGGCTGTGCGCACAACGGAATTCTGAATATACTAGAACATTATCACAGTTTATACGGCAGTTATCCCGATGCGGTTATCAGCGGTTTTCACATGAAGAAAAAAGACGGATATACGAATGACGACATTGCCACAATAAAAGAAACTGCCTGGAAGTTAAGTGAACTGCCGACCAAATTCTATACCGGGCATTGTACCGGCGAAGAACCGTTTGAAATGATGAAAGAAATTTTAGGAGAGAAGTTGGAATACCTGCACAGTGGCAGCATCCTTATGTTGTAACTATTGCAGAATTACTCCTAAAAATCTGTATTTTACTATATTACGTGCGTTTACGCACCGCCACACGGAGTCTTTTATGAACAAACTTACAAACCCACGCTTTATGCTTATTACATCCATGACCATTTTCGGTACACTGGGCCTTTTTGTCCGCAGTATCCCGGTCTCCTCCGGAGAACTGGCATTGTACCGCGCCGTTTTGGCGGCACTGCTGATTGCCGGATATCTTCTGTTGAGCGGACAAAAGATACCTTTTTCCAATATGAAAAAGGAAGTTCCGCTGCTTCTTGCCTCCGGCGTTGCCATGGGAATCAACTGGATTTTGCTATTTGAAGCCTACAAATATACTACGGTTTCGGTTGCAACTTTGAGTTACTATTTTGCACCGGTTATCGTTACGGTCGTCTGTCCCATTTTGTTCCGTGAAAAATTGACCGCAAAACAGATTGTATGCTTTGCCATGTCCACGCTTGGACTCGTAATGATTACAGGCATCGGTGAAGTCGGAAGCGGAAATGACTTTATCGGTATTCTGTTTGGTCTGGGTGCGGCTGTTTTCTATGCAACCGTTGTACTTCTGAATAAATTTATCAAAAATGTGGAGGGTATCCACCGGACATTTTTACAATTCCTTGCGGCTATCATTATTCTGATTCCGTATGTCGCAATGACAAGCGGCGTTTCCTTGGGAACACTGAATCCGATTGGTTGGATAAACCTTCTGATTGTCGGTCTGGTTCATACCGGTATTACATACTGCATGTACTTTTCTTCCCTGAAAGAACTTCCCGGCCAAAAGGCTGCCATTTTAAGTTACATCGACCCTCTGGTTGCCGTACTGATTTCCGTAACCATTCTTGGCGAAAGTATGACTCTGTGGCAGGTTCTCGGCGGCATATTGATTCTTGGATTTACTCTTTGGAATGAAATCAGTCCGAAGGCATAAAATATAAAAAGCGCGTATTGCTACGCGCTTTTCTTATTTTTTCTCTACCAGCGAATCCAACACTTCATATAATGCCGGATTCACTTTCTTTAAACGGATTGGTTTGTTCTCCTTATCAAGCAGACAATGCTCACTCCTTCCCGTTACGCGTACTTCGCCGGTTATACTGTCGCTGATAATATATTCAATGGAGAACTTAAGCCCCGTGAAATTCACCATTTTTACTTCAATATTTACTGTCTCCCCAAACCGGGTCATTGAGTGATACTTGGCCTGTACTTCCAAAACCGGACTGATAATCCCCTCTCTTTCAAATCTATCATATCCAAATCCCGCCTGCTCCAGAAAATCCATTCTTGCCTCTTCAAACCAACGGATATAATTGGAGTGATGCACAATCTGCATCTGGTCGGTCTCGTAATATTGTACTTTGTGTTGATAGGTTTTTATTTCCATGGTGTTCCCCTTCCCATTTCTAAACATATTTTTATAATATATGCTTTGCAACTTCTTGTCCAACAAAATAATTTGTGTTAAGATACATAATAGTTTTCAAGCATTTGTGAAAGGATGAATTATATGGAGACATTTTTCTTATTGGCAGGCGGTCTTTTAGTTATTATCGCTATAGTAGTAGTTGTTGCATCCGTTTCTTCCGTAATTGGCGCCATTGCGGCTGAAGAAGCAGACGTGGAAGAATAACATTTCCCACTAAAAAAGACATTTTATGTTTTAAATGTTCACATATGGATAAAAGAACAAGCGGCATGGTAACATGCCGCTTAATTTATTACTTATTATTATAATGACGCATTCAAATATGCTTCCTGCTCTGATGTAAGCACATCAATTTCTTTGCCCATGAAAGCAAGTTTTCTTGCTGCCACGTCCATATCAACTTCCACCGGAACGTCAATGAGCTTGTCTGTGAGGTTGTTCTGATTTTCCACAAGATATTTCGCAGAAAGTGCCTGAATAGCAAAGCTCATATCCATAATTTCTGCCGGATGTCCGTCGCCTGCTGCCAGGTTAACAAGTCTTCCTTCTGCGATTACGCATAACCACTGACCTGTCGGAAGTTTGTATCCGATGATGTTGTTACGCATTTCTTTTGTCTCAACTGCAATCTTACGAAGACCCGCCATATCAATTTCACAATCGAAATGACCTGCGTTACAAAGGATTGCGCCGTCTTTCATAACTGCAAAATCTTCTGCGTCGATAACCTTATCACAACCTGTTACGGTTACAAAGAAATCACCAAGCTTAGCAGCTTCATTCATCGGCATTACTTCAAAGCCGTCCATAATCGCTTCGATTGCTTTTACCGGGTTAATCTCGGTTACAATTACCTTCGCGCCAAGTCCTTTGGCTCTCATCGCAACACCCTTACCACACCAGCCGTAGCCTGCGACAACAACATTTTTACCGGCAACAATAAGGTT
>JAZMZZ010000139.1:0-3570 GCA_045586245.1 Lachnospiraceae bacterium
ATTTTTAGAAAAAAAGACCTCTTTCATACAAAACCTTTCTATACATCAAAATCTAACTAATACAGCCAAAGAATATCTTCATTCATCTGCATCATAAGCCATATTTTTTCTTGTCCATCCGTTTTTTCTATGTATGGAGTCAAATAAAAAAATTGATTGCCTTCCAATGTCAAAGTCCCATCCGTATCAGCGTACCAAACAAAGTCGTAATGTTCATACTCTGTCTCACAATAGCCGGTTCCGTCTTCCGATAACTGCATAAGAAAATTCGGATAATATTCCGCCTCACCTGATTGCTGCTCAACCTTCACATATGCCAAATAAATATTGGCAAATTGCTCTTCTTTATCCTGCAGATTTGTAATCGGCTCAAAGCTTTCAATATCCGGCTCATATTCTTCTTCCTGCTCTACATCCGGATATATTGTTGCTTCTTCAAAAATACAGTCTACACATATTGCATCATCGCGGAATAACCACATATTTGACTCAATTTGTCCGAAATTGCATTCATAAAAGCTAAGTTCTGTGTCTTCATTACTCTCAAAATATCCACCGGATAATGAATCCGCAAGCCAGCAATTACGAAATTCGATGCTTCCTTTTGTCCCATAAATATTAAATGGTCCACCTGAACATTCCCTTATTGTACTGCTTTGCAAATAAATATCTCCACTTCCGTTTTCGGCAGTGAATCCATACATACCACAACCGTAAAGGTCCATTGCCGATAATTGGATATCCGAACTTCCCGAAAATGATAAAACACTTTCCATACAGGTTCCTTCATCCGTATGACCCATAGTTAACCCTGACAAAAGTATCTGATGGCAATTTTCAAAACCAAGTACTTCTCCATATCTTGTTTCTACCACAAACTCCGTGGGAATAGCACTTTCCAAATCCCCCATAATCGCCAGGTTGTCTACGTTCTGAATAATTACTTCTACTCCTCCGTCAAAACACTCTTCCAATTTTACATAGGTATGTTCTTCATTCCAATAATCGCCTTGTTCACTCCATATTTTGTCTGTGTACTCGCTGAAATTGTAATATCCCGGTTCCCAGACAATTGTTACTCCAGGTTTTATTGCCTCCAAAAAATCAGAAACATTGCCTACATGCACAACTTCTTCAGAATTGTCATCGGATACAGTTTCTTCCACACCTGAACTTTCCTCTAGTTTTTTTGCTTCTTCTGTTTCTGTCAGCTCAATTACCGGGATAATCTCCTCCGGCTTTGATACTTCCTCTATCGGAGTCTCTTTTTTACCACAGCCGCTTAATGCCACTGATAATACTACCATCAGTAACAATATCCGGACGATATTATATTTATGATTTCTATCCGTCACTTTTTATCCCTCACCACAAATAATTACTTCTTTACCGGCAGCCCCTCTGCTCCAACCATATAGTATCCGGGGTCTTGATTAGGACTGTCATAGTTATCTAACCACATATTATTGGGATCAAGGGGCAGAACATACATATTCGATGGCACATAAGCCGGTGCAACCTGCATTTCCCCAACTCTTGTAATAATGCCACCATAAACATTATATGCCACCAACATCATATGAGGGTTTTCCCCCTCATTTTGCTCACAGAACAAATAGATATAGTGGTTATCATCCTCTGTTTTTACATAATACGGATGGAAATCATCTGCAAACAATTCTTCATAATGATAGTATCCATCTGTATCTGTGTAAATACCAAAATCCGTATAGACGCCTTCTGCATCATCATAAAAGCCTGTACAATTCAATTCTTCTAATGTTCCGTCCCCATCCAAATCCGTAAAAAAGGAATAATCAAGCGGAAGTTGAACCATGTATGCTTTCGGAACATTCATGTACTTTTCATTAAATAATTCCGGATACTCTGCAAAAGAAACAGTTGCAGACATTCCTCCGATTGCCATATCTGACAATTCATCCGCTCCGAAATAGAAAGTCACTCCATTATAATCCAACGACCAGCGTATTCCGTCCATCGGAGTATTTTCAAAGTATTCCTCTACTATCGTTTCCGAATACAAATCGCCTGCCCATATATGGCTGTTTAATTCTTTTAGAACAATTTCAGGAATGGCTTCCATGTCAAGAATCACGTCACTCAGTACTAACTCTTTACCGGTCTGTACATCATAGTTGCTTCCCCACATACCTCTAAAATCATCAATAAAGCCGTAGTCTGAATAGGAATCTGTTAACAAACTAAAAACTACGCTATCTGCTCTTCTGACTTGAGCATCCGATGTGGATACCTGTGTTTCAAAATTCTCCATATCCGCGTCCAATATGCCCATCTCTTTGATAAAACTTAATATATTGTCTGCTTCATCATTCGTGGAACGTGCCTGCATACCTGCAATTTCTGATAATACACGGTCTATTTCGGGATACTTCTCTGCACCTTCCCACATTGTGACATTGGAATGTTCACTGCGAAGTAACAGTACAGAATCCTGCCATTCATATCTGGAAGAGTATGCCTGCTTTAATGATAATATCTGCGGTTTCTCCGGTGTTTCTTCTGCTATAGTCTCTTCTTGTATCTCTTCCTGGCTTTCAACTATAGTTTCTTCTTGGCTCTCAACTTTATCGGTAACTACTTCTGCTTCTTTTTCAATCGTACTGTCTTCCATACTTTCAGGCACACTTGCAGTCTGCACATCTTTCTTTCCGCATGCTGTAAATGCTACAAGCATACATATTAATAACACAACCCGTGATGTCTTTTTCATTTGCTTATACCTTTCTTCTTTTCTTTCCCTTCTTATGCCCACGCATCCTGCTCGGTAGGAATTCTAATATCTGCCAAACATTGAATCTCATTCACAAACCATTGGTTCGTAGAAGGTTTTCTGCGCAGTTTTATGGGTCTTGGTGCATCCGCCCCACCACTTGTCACAAATAATGTCGCCCAATTTTCTTCATCAAAAGAATACGGATTTTCACTCACACAAATCGTATATGGTGTTGTGGGTGTATATCCGTTATCCGGTGTCGCTCCTTCAAAAAAAGATAATGCCTTATACGCTTTTCCTAAAAGGCGTTCCTTAATGAAAGCCTTTTCCTTTTCATTCACACTTTCCGGTCCTTTTAAATAATCCAGCATTTCCCATGTGGCATTTG
The DNA here is from genome assembly GCA_045586245.1 of Lachnospiraceae bacterium. Taxonomy (GTDB): domain Bacteria; phylum Bacillota; class Clostridia; order Lachnospirales; family Lachnospiraceae; genus RGIG8767. The sequence goes on from JAZMZZ010000139.1 coordinate 3,144, forward strand.
CATCCTTTTCCAAATTACACAATACTGCAATACAAAGAGCCGTTGTCTTAAATGCCGAATCCAAAGAAGCCTCAGGTAATGCCTTAAGTTCCGCCACATTTGCCGGTAATGCTGCAAAAGTAAAACTTTCTGTATGATTTCTGCCTTTTGCAATCGCCTGGGAAGCATTTTGTGCCATATTGTTTACTGCTTTTGAGGCCTCTCTTTTTAGTTGAGATGTAACTTGATTGATAATTGAATCAAATAATGCCATTTCCCCGTTCTCCTTTACTATAATCGCACAAACCTCCCTAATTGAACGGTTCCCCGCCGCCTTTTTCCTTACTCATCACGTATTTGCCGGTGATGATACCCTCGCTGTCAAAATAGTGGTAGACTTTATAGTCTTTGGAAACATACATTTCTATTTCTTCGGTGATGCCACCGT
>JAZMZZ010000140.1:0-4842 GCA_045586245.1 Lachnospiraceae bacterium
TAAGACTTCACCGTTTGAATTTTACCAGTACTGGAGAAATGTGGCAGACGCAGACGTTCTTAAATGTATACGTATGTTGACATTCCTTCCAGTGGAAGAAATTGATAAGATGAATGACTGGGAAGGCAGCCAGTTAAACGAGGCAAAGGATATTCTTGCATATGAACTTACGAAGCTTGTTCACGGTGAAGAAGAAGCAGAGAAAGCAAGAACGGCCAGCAAGCAGTTATTTGGCGGCGGCGGCAACGCAGCGGATATGCCAACCGTTGAACTTACGGCTGATGATATGCAGGATAATGCAATGGATATTTTATCCCTTCTTGTAAAAGGCGGGCTTTGCGCATCCCGTAACGAAGCAAGACGTGCCGTAGAACAGGGTGGTGTTTCAGCAGCGGATGAAAAAGTGACGGATATCAAAGCTATGTTTACAGCAGAACAGTTATCCGGTGACGGCATCGTGGTAAGAAGAGGAAAGAAAACATATAAAAAAGTTGTTTTAAAATAGAACAATTTTTGTAATATTAAAAAAATGATTATTATGACAGAAAGGAGAGGCATATGAGTGGAATTCAGGCGATTGATGAAAACATCCTGCTTTGGGTGCAGGAACATATCCGGTCGGATAAAGTAACTCCGCTTATTCAGACACTGACGCATCTTGGTGATTTCGGTTTGTTGTGGATTGGATTTTCGCTTGTTCTTATGTTAAATAAGGATACGCGTAAAGCCGGCAAATTATCGTTGATTTCCATATGCCTTTGTTTTTTGTTAAATAATATAATTATTAAAAATCTGGTAGACCGTGACAGACCTTATGAGGTGTTAAACGAACTTAAGATTTTGATTGAAAGACAACCGGATTCCTCGTTCCCGTCAGGACATGCCGCTAACAGCCTTGCCAGTGCAATTGTATTTTTTCAGATGTTTAAAGGCAAGAAATCCAAGTTTACCATCTTAATGGCAGGATTGGTAATTGCTTTATCGCGTGTTTATGTCGGTGTACATTACTTAAGTGATGTGCTTGTCGGAATCAGTGTTGGTGTTTTTTCCGGGTTATCCGTTATGAAATTTGCCAAAAAGAAAGAACACAAAAATTTCTTAAGAAAATTAGAAGAATTGGAATTCTAAAACTTTTTACTTGTATCTGTATGAAGTTTTATGTATACTATTACTGTTGCGAAATTCAGAAGGCAAATTTCTTGAATTACAAAAGGAAGGAATTATTATGAAGAAAAGAACATTACTTACTCTTATGGCTCTTGTAATGTCAGTTGCATTATGTGCCTGCGGAGACAAAGAAGAAGAAAAAGAAGTAGTTGAAGTTGCTACTGTTGAAGAGATTCCGATTGAAGTAGAACCGGAAACAGTTGTAGAAGAAGAGACTACTACAGAAGAAGTTCCTATGGAAGATGAACTTCCGGAAGGAATGTATTTTAGTGAACTTACCAATTTACCAATTGATGAAAGTTTAAAAAATCAGAGACCGATTGCAGCTATGGTAGATAACGAAAAGACTGCATTACCACACTTTGGTCTTGTTGATGCTGACATCGTATACGAATTGATGAACAGTACTAAGAATGACCGTATCACACGTTTCATGGCTATTGTTAAGGACTGGGGCAGCATCGAGCAGTTAGGTAGTATCCGTTCCACAAGACCTACTAACGTAATTCTTGCAGCAGAATGGAATGCGATTCTTTGTCATGACGGTGGCCCATTCTATATTGATGACTGGTTGGCAAAACCATACTCTAACAACTTCTCAGGCGGCTTTGCACGTATCGATAACGGTAAGGCAAGAGAATTTACAGAGTATATTGTGACAGGTGACTTAGAAAAGAAACTTGCAAATTCAAAATATGATACCGAATATAATGAATATTATGCAGGTCCTCACTTTACATTTGCTCCAAAGGTAGATCCACTTGATTTAGGTGAAAAAGCTGACTCTATCGCAGCATCTAAGATTGAATTACCATTTGAACATAATGGTTCTTACTTAGAATATGATGAAGAAGAAAGCGTTTACAAATATTTCGAATACGGACAGCCTCATTTAGATGGTAAGACACAGGAACAGTTGGCATTCACCAACCTTATTATCCAGAAATGTACATTTAGTGAGTTGGATTCAAACGGATACTTAATTTTCAACTGTCTTACAGCAACACCTACAGAAGGTTACTACTTAACAGGTGGTAAGGCGATTCCGATTACATGGATTAACCCAAGCGAAACAGAACCTACACGTTACTATGACTCAGAAGGTAACGAGATTACAATCAATACAGGTAAGACTTATATTGCATTAGTTCCGGATGATAACTGGGATGAATTGGTAATCGAATAATTTTGATTTAGAGCGGTTCACAAATATGTGAGCCGCTTTTTTCATTAGAAAAGAATATAAAAGATATTTTCGTTGACATTGAAAAAAGAAATGGTATAATCAGTTTAGTGGTGCAAAGCGTTAAACTGCTAAATTGCACATGAGTAATACAGACAGAAGGGATTTTGGATATGCCTATTACCGAATTGTTAGAAAGAAATGCCAGGGAATTTCCGAACGATATTTGTTTGGTTGAGATTAATCCTGAAATAAAGGAAGACAGAAGAGTTACCTGGAAAGAGTATGAATTAATTGAACCAAGTTCCAAGACCAGTTACAGAAGAGAGATTACATGGGCTGTATTTAATGAGAAAGCCAACCGTTTTGCGAACCTTTTGATTCAAAGAGGAATCCGTAAAGGGGATAAGGTTGCTATTTTGATGATGAACGGTCTGGAATGGCTGCCGATTTATTTTGGTATTTTAAAAACAGGGGCACTCGCAGTACCTCTTAATTTCCGTTATTCAGCGGAGGAAATTGAATATTGTGTCAATCTGGCACAGGCAGATGTATTAGTGTTTAGTAATCCGTTTATCGGTCGTGTGGAAGAAATTGCAGACCGTATCAGCAAGGGAAGATTGTTAATATATGTTGGAGAAGGTTGTCCGGGATTTGCGGATGATTATAATTCTTTATCAGCCAACTGCTCCAGCCAGGCACCGATGATGATTTTATCCGACGATGATGATGCGGCAATTTATTTTTCATCCGGTACAACCGGTTTCCCGAAAGCGATTTTACATAAACACAGAAGCTTGATGCATTCCTGTAGAGTAGAACAGAATCATCACGGACAGACAAGGGAAGATGTATTTTTATGTATTCCTCCGTTGTATCATACGGGTGCAAAGATGCATTGGTTTGGTAGCTTATTATCCGGAAGCAAAGCAGTTTTATTAAAAGGAACCAAGCCGGAATTTATTCTGGATGCAGTTTCCAAAGAAAAATGTACGATTGTATGGTTGCTTGTCCCGTGGGCACAGGAGATTATTGAAGCCATTGAAAGCGGAAAAGTAAATCTTGATGACTACGAATTAAAACAGTGGAGACTGATGCATATCGGTGCACAGCCGGTACCGCAGAGTCTGATTAAGAAATGGAAGAGTATTTTCCCGAATCATTTATACGATACCAACTATGGTTTGTCAGAGTCCATCGGACCTGGCTGTGTTCATTTAGGAGTTGAGAATATCCATAAAGTAGGAGCTATCGGTAAGCCGGGCTACGGTTGGGAAGTTAAGATCGTGGATGAAAACCGTAATACGGTCGAAAAAGGACAGGTTGGCGAACTTGCGGTTAAGGGACCGGGCGTTATGACTTGTTACTACCGTGATAAGAAGGCCACCGATGAAGTACTCAGTGACGGCTGGTTATTTACCGGAGATATGGCACAGGAAGATGAAGACGGATTTATTTTCCTTGTAGACCGTAAAAAAGACGTTATCATCAGTGGTGGTGAGAACCTGTATCCGGTTCAGATTGAAGACTTTATCCGCACGAACGATAAGGTGCATGATGTTGCGGTTATTGGTCTTGCAGACAAACGTCTTGGTGAGATTGCGGCTGCAATTATTGAGTTAAAAGAAGGCGAATTAATGACAGAAGAGGAAATGGATGAGTATTGTCTTAAATTACCTCGTTATAAACGTCCCCGTAAGATTTTCTTTGCCGATATTCCTCGTAATCCTACCGGTAAGATTGAAAAACCGAAGTTGCGTGAGATGTACGGTGCCAATAAACTGATTGCAGACCAGAACATGGGTTAAATATACAGAAGTTTTGAAAGGTGATTTATAAATGAGTGAAACAAAGATTATGTTAGGCAATGAAGCCATTGCCAGAGGTGCTTATGAGGCAGGTGTGAAGGTATCAGCCGCATATCCGGGAACCCCTAGTACCGAAATCAGTGAAAATATCGTGAAATATCCGGAGATTTATGCAGAATGGTCTCCGAATGAAAAGGTAGCTATGGAAGTAGCAATCGGTGCATCTATCAGTGGAGTACGTGCGATGGCAAGTATGAAGCATGTTGGTGTGAATGTGGCAAGCGACCCTCTTTACACAGTATCTTATTGTGGTGTGAATGGTGGTCTTGTGCTTGTGGCAGCCGATGATCCGGGGCTTTATTCTTCCCAGAATGAGCAGGATACCAGATGTGTGGCAAGAGCAGCAATGGTGCCTGTACTTGAGCCATCCGATTCGCAGGAAGCAAAAGATTTTATGAAGTATGCGTTTGATCTTTCCGAGAAATACGATACTCCTGTTATCGTACGTACCACAACACGTTTGGCACATTCCCAGGGACCGGTTACATTGGAGGAAAGATGCGAACCGGTAGACATTACATACGAACGTAATATTGCCAAATTTGTTATGATGCCGGGTATGGCAAAAGGAAGACATCTCTATGTTGAACAGAGATTAAAAGATATGGCGGCTGATGCATGCGA
>JAZMZZ010000141.1:0-1922 GCA_045586245.1 Lachnospiraceae bacterium
GACAGAGGTTCGTGCTTTGTGTATATCGCAGTGCCGGAATATCCCTTCTTCTCGGCATAGTTCCAGTACGACTTGTATCCCAGGAATTCCAGGTCGATCTGTCCCGCCTGCAGCTTGGTCTCCTGCAGACAGAAGAAATCCGCATCCAGCTCCGTGAAGATGTCAGCGAATCCCTTTCCCGCCACAGCCCTCAGGCCGTTGACATTCCATGAAATGAATTTATACATAAACTGATACTTTTTCTGAACTTTCAGGTGCATCGCGCACCGGACTTTCTGCTAAGATAACGCTTTTCTCTCAATTCTTACCGGGACCTAGTGCAAAAACTACAGAAAACGCTCGCGGTACCCTCTTTTTTCGGGGTACCGCGAGCATTTTTACTATAAAACTGCACTAGGTCTATAACTCTTGAACGTCATATCCTTGCTTTTGGGCAAAATCGATCAGATTGCATATATTTGCAGGTCTGGAATCATTGTATCCCCAATAATTCCATCCGGTCTGGACCATAAATACTACTTTGTCAGAACTTTGAAGTTTTGCATCGGGTTTGTAGAGCCATCTTCTTTCAAAGTCCCTATCTGCACTCTGATCTTTTTTAATGGAAAATTCTTTTTCGGATAAGATTCTCACATATTTGTTAAGTTTGCTGCGAACTTCTTCAAATGTTAGAGTCGGATTATCTGCAATATATTTCTTTACTATGAAGAATGCTAATTCAGCAGGTTTTCGACATATAATCCCGTTCAATGAATAAGACCTGTGCTTTTTTGATCCATTAATCGAAATCTCTGAATCGCTTGATTTGCTTCTGTCACTGGTAGGAGCCTTGTCTTCATTTGTGTACTTAATATTTTTCGGGCTGATAGAAATCTTGATATTTTCAATTTTCTCATCTACCAGACACTTGGCAAATCCTTTTTGCATAAGGTGCTCTGTTAGAAGTTCTTTCAGTACTGTTTCACCATATTCAGAGCAAAAGGTTGATAGCACCGTGTCTAATGCTTTTTCTCTTATTCTTTTGTTGAGAATTTTCTCGCAATAGTCTTTCAACTTGATGCAATCGAATGTGTTTCTATGGAATAGTTCAACAAATCTTTCTCCATCACTGTTATTGCTTGTGACATCCACACAAAAGATAACTTCGGGGAATGTGTTCCCATCATCATAGTACAAACGGATTTCATCTCCTATATAAAGGCCAAATTTTACGGGATGCTTTGCAAGCCTCATATATGAAACCAACTGTCTTTCATCTTCAGGTTGAATGGTGTGCCCTGGCCGTTTGACCTCTATTACGAATTGTTCTACCCCATTTAAGGAGACTACAATATCAGCCAGTTTTGTTTCGTGTCCGACCTGAATCGGATACTGCGTAGTTATTTCACCGATGTATTTCTTCCATCCAAGAAATCCAAGACATTGAGCGATGGTATTCTCATACTCTTTCTCTAAAGCATTCTTCGTCTTGCACGATGATAACCAATAACTTAATTCATTCCAAAGATCCCTCATACATAAATGCGTTTTTGCAAATATAGCAAATGTCAGAAATATGGAGAAATCATAAAGTATGATGGTTGTAATCCCGCTGGGTCAAATTATTGCGAGTGTGATGTCTTTGTGGCTTTTGAAAGAACTTTTTAATCTCTGTTTATCTTGCTTATCTCTCTTTCCGGATTCTGCTGGTGCAGCAGATCGGTCTTCTTTAAAAATGGGGGAAATTCTAATAAGAAACATTATCGAGGAAGGCGAGGGGGAAACTAGAAAGGATATAAGTTACTATAAAAGTGCACTAGGTCATAGCTCCTAATGTCATTAAAATAAATTTTAGCATCATTCAAAAAGATTACATCATTATAAAAAAAAGAAAAATGTGATGAATCTTTTTTATGATTGGCATTTACTTCCCGGAAACCGAT
>JAZMZZ010000142.1:0-2280 GCA_045586245.1 Lachnospiraceae bacterium
CCCTGGCTCTTTAGGTAAATCTCGATACCGTCCCGGATTTCCTTATCATCTTCTACAATCAAAATATGGTTCTTTTCCACGTCTTTATCTCCTGTTCCCTCGTATGACCCTTCCTCTTGTCATAGTCATACTACATCTTAATCCTTAACAACAAATGCAGGTATTTCTAAAGATTGTCTAAAGAAATCCTGCATTCCACTATATATTCTCTATTTGCCAATCAATAGGCTCTATTCCATTCGCCTTTAAGAACTCGTTGGCCTGGCTGAAGTGTTTACATCCAAAAAATCCTCGGTACGCGGATAACGGACTTGGATGGGGTGCCTTTAAGATTAAATGCTTCGGGTTTGTCAGCATCGGAATCTTGTTCTGTGCCGGACGTCCCCAAAGGAAATACACAATCGGTCTGTCCTGTGCATTGACTGCCTGAATAATCGCATCCGTAAACTGTTCCCAGCCCTTTCTCTGATGGGAATTCGCCTGATGCGCCCGCACGGTCAGTACCGTATTTAATAGCAATACGCCCTGATCCGCCCACTTTTTCAGATAACCGTTATTGGGAATATCACAACCCAAATCCTCATGCAGTTCTTTGTAAATATTCTGCAAAGAAGGCGGTATATCCGGCTGGTCCGGTAATACCGAAAAACTCAGCCCGTGTGCCTGATGCTCATTATGATACGGGTCCTGTCCAAGCAGCAATACCTTTACCTCACTAAGTGGCGTAAAATGAAACGCATTAAAAATATCGTCTGCCGGAGGATACACAACGTGGGAACTATATTCATTTTTGACAAAACCGTATAAATCCCTGTAATACGGCTTGCGAAATTCCCCTCCGATGGCCTCCAGCCAGTCGTTTTGAATCATGCCCATCTTCTGTACTCCAAATCTATAGTCTTACCGAAATTCCTTCACTTCTAAGATACTCTTTTACCTGTTTGATTTCCAGTTCCTTAAAATGGAACAGCGATGCCGCCAATACCGCATCTGCCTTTCCTTTTACTACCGCATCCTTAAAATGCTCTAATTTACCGGCTCCGCCCGATGCAATGACCGGAATGGAAACCGCTTCGGAAATCTGTCGGGTCAGTTCAATATCATAGCCGTTCTTGGTACCGTCACAGTCCATACTGGTAAGCAGAATCTCTCCTGCACCAAGACTTTCTGCCTTTTTGGCCCATTCTACGGCATCAATCCCGGTGTCCACACGTCCACCGTTTAAATAAATATTCCAGCCGTCAAACGGCTCTCTTCTCTTGGCGTCAATCGCTACCACCACACACTGGCTGCCAAAAATATCTGCCGCTTCTTTAATCAGTTCCGGCCGCTTAATCGCCGCAGAATTCACCGCTACTTTATCCGCACCTTCACGTAAGATTTCTTTAAAATCCTCTACCGTGCGGATACCGCCGCCAACCGTAAACGGAATAAATACTTCCTTTGCAACACGTCTTACCATGTCTACCACGGTTTTTCTTCCGTCACTGGATGCCGTAATATCAAGGAATACGACCTCATCGGCACCTTCTTTATCATAAGCCGCCGCAATCTCTACCGGATCACCGGCATCTGTCAGATTGACAAAATTAACGCCCTTTACAACACGCCCGTTATTTACATCCAGGCATGGAATAATTCTCATTGTATGCATTTATGCTTCCTCCTTGCCAAGATGTATAAAATTATCAAGAATCTTAAGCCCTACCGTCGAACTCTTCTCCGGATGGAACTGGCATGCAAATACATTATCTTTTTCCACGGATGCATGGATATTCACACCATATTCCGTGGTTGCCACAACGATATCCGATTCCTTTGCCTGCAAATAATAGGAATGTACAAAATACACGTAACTGCCTTCTGCAATTCCCTCATACAACTTTCCTTTGTTCGGAAACTGCAAAGAATTCCAGCCAATCTGCGGAATCTTAAGTGTACCGTTCTGGTCCGGAATCTTAACAATCTTACCCGGCAAAATACCAAGTCCCTTTACTCCCGGAGATTCCTCACTCTCTTCAAATAAAAGCTGCAGTCCGAGACAAATTCCTAAAAACGGAGTCCCTTTACGCACGATTTCATGGATTACATCGTATAAACCGTACGCATGAATCTTCTCCATGGCGGAGCCAAAGGCTCCGACGCCCGGAAGAATCACCTTGTCTGCCTGTAACAAAATTTCCTTATCTCTGGTAATGCAGGTCTCTTCACCAAGTTTTTCAAGTGCTTTTTCCACACTCTTTATGTTGCCTGCGTCATAGTCGATTATTGCTATCATCT
>JAZMZZ010000143.1:0-3335 GCA_045586245.1 Lachnospiraceae bacterium
AAGCAGAGGGTCACAGGTTCGAGCCCTGTAGGTCCCATTACTTACAACAGTAAGTACAATTTCATATGGCGAGATAGCTCAGTTGGCTAGAGCATGCGGTTCATACCCGCAGTGTCGAGGGTTCAAATCCCCCTCTCGCTACTACAAGAAAGGGAATCCAAACGGATTCCCTTTCTTGTAGTACGGAGGAACGATACGAATACGAGACACCGCGGAGCGGTGTTGAGGGGCGCACGAGGTCCTGTGGACCTCGGCTTGGCGCCGACCGAAGGGGAGCGGAGACCAAATCCCCCTCTCGCCAGTGCAGAAGAGTGATACATATATGTAACGTCCCTCCTATGTAAGAATTGCATAAAAATAATTGTCGAAATTTGTTGACTTTAACGAGATGACGTGATAAACTCAATACTTGATAAAAGAAAACCATACGAGGGGGAAGAATTATGAAAAAAATGATGAAGAAACTTGCACTTATTATGTCTTGTGTTATGATGATGGGAATGCTTGCCGGATGTGCTAAATTTGATGCATCTGCATACCTTGCAGCACTTCTTGACAACTCTTACAAGAATGATTCCACAGCACTTGTTGAACTTGGTCTTGGTACTGCAGAAGAAGCGGCAGAAATCTATGAGCAGGGTCTTGATACAGAGATGGAAGCATTAACTTCAACAGCGGGTATTTCAGAAGAACAGGCAGAAGGATTACGTGAAGTAATTGCAGATATGCTTGCAGGAGCTAAGTATTCGGTTGGTGAAGCACAGGCACAGGATGACGGAAGTTTTGTAGTAACGGTTACATACGAACAGATGAATGTTTTCGGACCTGCACTTGAAACCTACTTGGCAGAGACAGAAGCACTTGTTGCAGAATGGACAGAAGCATATATGGCAGGTGAAGAAGTTGCTTCCGAAGATGAATTGATGGAAGAGGTTATCAATATGTTCGGAGATGTACTTGCTGATGCAGTAGCAAATGCAACTTATGATGAACCACAGACAACAACTGTAAGAATTGAAAAGGTTGATAATGCATACCAGCCTAATACAGATGATTTGACAAATTTAGAATATGTACTCTTTGATAATGATGCTGCATATTAATAAAAAACTGTAGTGATTGGCGCCGTTTTTACGGCGCCTTTTTGTGTGAAATTTTGTACATAATAACTGAGATTTGATGAAAAGAAAGCTGTTTTATGTTATACTGAAAAATAAGGGATGTTATTTATAATAAACTACAAAGGAGGGTCTGCTGTGGCAAATGAAGGATTAGTGTTTACCAACGAGAAATGTATTGGTTGTAACAAATGTATTAGTGTCTGCAGTTGCGAGGGGGCGTGCATTTCGCATGAGGTGGATGGTAAGAATCGGATTGATGTAGACGGAAGTCGTTGCGTGGCATGCGGAGCCTGTTTTGATGTTTGCGAGCATGGGGCAAGAGAGTTTAGGGATGATACGGAACGCTTCTTTGAAGATTTAAAGCGCGGAGAGAAGATTTCGGTATTGTTAGCACCTGCTTTTAAGGCAAATTATCCTAAGGAATACGCAAAGGTGCTCGGAGGCTTGAAGGCACTGGGCGTAAAAAGAATTATCAGTGTGTCTTTTGGTGCAGATATCACAACCTGGGCATACTTAAATTACGTTACTAAGCATAAATTTTATGGTGGGATTTCACAGCCGTGTCCGGCTGTGGTTGGCTATATAGAGAGATATATTCCGGAATTGCTTCCAAAGCTATTCCCAGTACAGAGCCCGATGATGTGTACGGCTATTTATGCCAGAAAAGAGATGGGTATTACTGATAAATTGGCATTTATCAGTCCATGTATTGCTAAGAAGATGGAAATTGATGATCCGGTAAACGGCGGTGCGATTTCATATAATGTGACATTTGATCATTTGATGGATTATGTCCGCAAGAATAAAATTTCCGGCCCTGCCAAGAAAGATGAAGTGGAGTACGGTCTTGGTTCTATTTATCCAATGCCGGGCGGGCTTAAAGAGAATGTGTATTGGTTTCTTGGGGAAAGTGTGTTTATCCGTCAGGTAGAGGGTGAGAAGCATATGTATCACTACCTGGAGAAGAATAAAGAACGTATTGCTAAGAACATGACTCCGTATTTATTTATTGATGCATTGAATTGTTCATCCGGTTGTCTTTACGGAACGGGATGTGAGATGGAAAAGACAGACGATGATGCTGTCCTTGAGACATTATACAAAATACGTGAGGAATCCAAGAAGAATGGAAAGAGTACTGCCTGGGGCAAGAATATGACTCCGAAGCAGCGTTTGGCTAAATTGAATAGACAGTTTAAAAAATTGCGCTTAGAGGATTATTTACGTACCTATACGGACCGTTCTGCGCAGTGTGCATATCAGATGCCGACACCGGAAGAGAAACAGGCTATTTTTGAACAGATGAAGAAATATACACCACAGGAGCAGAGTATTAATTGTTCCTGCTGTGGTTATGCTTCTTGTGAGCAGATGTGCCATGCGATATTTAACGGATTTAACAAGAAAGAAAACTGTATCTATTACATTAAGAAGGAAGTAGAAGAACAGAAAGAAAAAGCGGTTGCTATGGCAGAAGAACTCGATAACGATAAGCAGTTAATCGAGACCCAGAAAGAGAGAATCCTGAGTACCATTCAGGATATCAATGATGATTTTGCAGTATTGTACCGTTCTGTGGATGAAATGCTGGAAGGCAATCAGAGCAATGCAGATGAAAGTGTCAATATTTCCGATAATGTAAAAGAAATGGTTGCATTCTGTGAAGAATTAAATGAATCCATGACAACAATTAAGAGTATTTTGGATGAAATGACACAGAATAATGCAGAGGTTGTTAATATTGCGTCCCAGACCAATTTGCTGGCATTAAATGCAAGTATTGAAGCGGCACGTGCAGGAGAGGCCGGAAGAGGTTTTGCAGTGGTTGCAGATGAAATTAATAAGCTGGCGAGCCAGTCCCGAGATACGGCGACCAGAAGTAACGAAGGACAGGATAAGATTATGACTTCCGTTGGCGGTATTATAGAAGGTACAGGCCGGTTGAATGATGTTGTACAGGGCGTTGACATAAGGACTCAGACTTTGGCAACTTCCACACAGGAAATTACGGCTTCTGTATCAATGGTTCTTGATACCGTTAACAGTATTAAGAATAAATTACAACTTCTGGGAAATGAATAATTTATCAGAAGATGATTTCGAGGTAGACTATGTTATTGTTACAACAAATGATTGTATTGTTTGTGTTGATGCTCATTGGTTATTATGTGAGCCATAAGGGATATATTTCGGACGCGACATTTAAACAGCTTT
>JAZMZZ010000144.1:0-10577 GCA_045586245.1 Lachnospiraceae bacterium
TGCTACTATGGGATTTGGTGAAGGCGCAGTTAATGTTACATATACAATTATCTGTCTTGCAGTTTCTTGCTTCTGCTTAACATCTCTTGATACAGCAACAAGACTTGGACGTTTCATGTTCCAGGAATTATTTGCTACAAACAAGAATGGTGAAAAGAACATTTTAAGCAATATGTATGTTGCAACAATCGTTACTGTACTTGCAGCTTTAGCTCTTACAGTAGCTGGATATACAAAGATTTGGCCATTATTCGGTGCTTGTAACCAGTTAGTAGCTGTTCCTGCATTCTTGGCTATCGCTACATACTTACAGAAGATCGGAAGAAACAACAAGATGTTATACTTCCCAATCATCTTCATGTCAATTGCTACATTAACATCTTTAGTATTAACATTTAAGAACAACTTAATGGCTATCATCGGTGGTGGATTAGATGGCGCTGCTATGTTTACAAACGTATTACAGGACGTTATCATCGTACCTATCGTTATCCTTGCAGTTATCTTAATTGTTGAAGGTTCTAAAGTACTTTGGGGAAAGAAAGCAGCTTAATAGAATAGATTAAGTTCTTATTTCTAAAATTACACGACCCGGTTTATACCGGGTCGTTTTTTTGTGTATATACTACAAAATATGGTACAAATGTATAAACAAAATTACAATATTGTGTTTTTTTTGGATATTTAGTATAATTGTAATAACAATTTTATGTAAGGAGATTGCCTATGAATACTATTATTACTATCGGTAGACAGTTTGGATCAGCAGGAAGAGAGATTGGAGAGAAGGTTGCCGAATATTTTGGTATTCCGTGTTATGATAAAGAATTACTGTCAAGGGCGGCTAAGGAAAGCGGATATTGTGAAGAGATGATTGAGACACATGACGAACGTCCGACCAACTCTTTCTTATATAATTTGGTAATGGATACATATTCATTTGGCTATAATGCATCTTCGTTTATTGATATGCCTATTTCCCATAAGATTTTTCTGGCACAGTTTGATACCATTAAAAAGATGGCATCCGAGAGCCCATGTGTTATTGTTGGTCGTTGTGCGGATTATGCATTAAGTGATTACGATAATTGCATTAACTTATTTATCTATGGTAATGAAGAGAAAAAAGTGAAACGTATCATGGAAAAATACGATTTGACTGAGTCCAAAGCCAAAGATATGATTATTAAAAAGGATAAACAGCGTCAGAGTTATTACAATTACTATTCCTCTAAGAAATGGGGCAGAGCGGATAGTTATGATTTATGTATTAATTCTTCCCTTCTTGGCATTGAAGGAACCGTTAAGCTGATTATTCAGGCAGTGGAAGATTTTGAAGAGCAGCGCACAAAATAATAATATTATATTTTGTAAATAAAAAAGGAACACCTTCTTGAAAATGGGAAGTGTTCCTTTTTTTATGGTAATAAACCGAATTATAAGAAGTCATATTACGGTTCACGTAATTTTACGGTTTTAGCAGCTTTACGTTTGTGGGCATCCTTCATGGCTGCGTAATGCTTTCTGGTGGTATTAACGTCCTTATGGCCTAAAACATCAGCTACAAGGTATATATCACCGGTTTCCTGATATAAAGTTGTGCCATAGGTGCTTCGTAATTTGTGTGGCGTGATTTTTTTGAGGTTATTAACCAGTTTGGCGTATTTTTTTACAAGATTTTCAACACTTCTTACTGTTAAACGTCTATTTTGCATTGATAAAAATAATGCATTCTCATGACCGGTTAAAGGAATGATATGTTTGCGTTGTTCAAGGTATGTTTCCAATGCTTCGTATACTTCATCGCCAAAATATACAATATCTTCATAGCCGCCTTTGCGTCTGACTTTTATGGCTGAATTTTTAAAATCCACATCGTGGATGTCCAGACCGACACATTCGGAAACTCGAATACCGGTTCCCAATAATAATGTTAAAAGGGCGACATCGCGAATTTTGGTTTTATCGTGATATTGTAATTGTTTATCTGTCAATTTGGTTCCGTCTTCCACCTGGTCTAAAAGCGTTGCAACTTCGTCAGGATCAAGTCGGATGATTTCTTTTTCGTGTAATTTAGGCATTTTAACAAGTGCCGCAGGGTTGGTGTCAATTAATTCATTAGTAAAATAAAAGTTATAAAAACTACGAAGAGAGGCTAATTTACGGCTTTTCCCACGTTCATCATTCATTACCTCGTCCTCGGATGAATTGCGATAGTAGGAAAGATATTCAAGATAGTCTTCAATATCATCGCGTTTGACCTGGTCTAATACGGTCATGGGGAGTTCCTGAATGGAATACTTATCCTGTAAATGAAGATGTTTTAGTATAAACTCAAAAAACAAGCGTAAATCATATGCATAAGCAATTTTGGTACGGGATGATATGGTATCATTCATACCTCTGAAATATATGCGGCAAAAAGCCGGAAGGGAAGCCTGTAATTCCCTGAGTTTTTCTATATTCTTTTTGGCTAATTCATCATGATAATTCTGGTTTGTTTCCATCGATAGGACCTTTCGTACGGATTCGTGCAGAACCCGGTATTTCTTTAAAACCGTTAATTTCACCGGTACAAATGGCTGTAAACATACGGTTTTTTACACCGTGATGTTCCTGGTTGAGCTGTTGTAATAATTGATGAACATATTCTCTTTTGGTATTACCGTCTGCCGGACATGGACTTTTTACGACCGGAAGATTATATTTATTCACAAATCCGATAATGTCCGCCTCTTCCACATAAATTAATGGACGGATGACTGTCACATCCATACGGTCCAGATAGGTAATGGGAGAGAAGGTATGAAAACGTCCTTCAAAAAGAAGAGACAGTAGCATGGTTTCTACCACGTCATCCTTGTGATGGGCATAGGCAACCTTATTACATCCCATTTTCTTGATGGCATCATTCAATGCCCCTTTGCGCATTTTTGCACATAAACTGCAGGGATTGGATTCCTTACGTTCATCAAAAATGATTTGTGCAATGTCTGTTTTGACGATTTCGTATGGGACATCCAAATCACGGCACATCTCAATAATTTTCTCTAAATTAAGGTTTTGAAAGCCTAAATCAACTGTAATGGCATATAGTTCAAAGGGTTGCGGATAAAAACGTCTAAGAGCCGCTAAAGCATGTAACAGAGCCAGACTGTCTTTTCCGCCGGAAATGCCGACAGCTATTTTGTCGCCGGCTTCAATTAACTGATAATCATCAATTGCCCTGCGGACATAACTTAATAATTGTTGTAATTTCATAGAATAATTCTCCGTATTAATTTGAAGCAAAATGATATTAAGAAGTAAAGTTTTGATAAAAAAATGAAAACTTTATCGGAATCTATAGGATATTGTAAATTATAATGATATAATATAAATGCATATTTATGGTATAAAATATGATCAAACACTACATATATGATTATATACCAAAATGGATACGGTGTAAAATGAAAGGTATGGGGATAGCTGCATGAAACATCAAATCGATAAGAAGATACTTACAATCGGTCTTACGGCGCTTGGAGTTATTATTTTAAGCGTATGCTTTATATATTTACTTTTTAATGGCAGCTTGTTCAACAAATGGTTTAAAGACGTAATAACCGTGTCCATGCCAGTATTTTATGGGTTGATTTTGGCATATTTATTAGCTTTTGTAATGAATTTCGTAGAAGAGAAGTGGCTGGTTCCGCTTTTTAAATCCTTAAAAGTCAAAATCCAGCCTAAATCAGTAATGAAAATTAGAATTTTGTCCATTACGATTACTTTAATTTTGACGGGATTATTTATTTACCTTTTTGTAATCATTGTTGCACCGCGTGTTTATGAAAGTTTGCAGAATATTACGGCATCATTTCCTGTATACATTGATAATCTGGTGCATTATGTTGAGTGGTTACTTGCTAAATATCCTGAAATTGAGGATTATATCTTAAATATCATGAATGATTATTCAGATAAGATATACGAAGGAATCACGCAAATTTTACCGACCATGAATGAATTTATCCGCAATTTATCCATGGGTGTAATTGGTTTTGTGGCTACATTGTGGGATTTATTAATTGGTTTGATTATCGGAATATATGTATTGGCTAATAAGGAGCGTTTTGGCGGTCAGATAAAGAAAATTTTGTATGCAATTTTTAAAACAGACCGTGCAAATAATATTTTGTCCGATATACGTTTTATTGATAAAACATTTGGTGGATTTTTAAGTGGAAAGATTATTGATTCATTTATTATTGGTGTGATTTGCTTTGTATGTTTACAGTTTATCGGCACACCATATCCGGTATTAATCAGCGTTATTGTAGGTTTTACAAACATAATTCCGTTTTTTGGACCATTTATCGGAGCCATTCCGAGTGCATTGTTAATATTGATGGTTGACCCGATACAATGTCTGTATTTTATTATTTTTGTATTCTTATTACAACAATTTGACGGTAATTTCCTCGGGCCAAAGATTTTGGGAGATTCCACAGGATTACCATCCGGATTCTGGGTTATATGTTCGATTACAATATTTGGTGGATTATACGGCTTTGCCGGTATGATTTTTGGCGTACCTTTATGTGCAATAATTTATGCGTTTGTCGGCCGTTCTATAAGGAAAAAATTAAAGAATAAGAATTATCCGACTGTAACGGAACCGTATATCAATTTAAAGGAAGTAGCCAACGAAACAGAGTTTGTTATGTTTGATAAATCGGATAAAAAGTATTTATCAGCAAGAACAGCACTTGGTATCGGAAATGTGACAGAATCCGTAAATGAAGCCTCGAAAAGTGAGTAAGCGTTGATTAATTTTTATAAATTGGCTTGAAATGTTGTTAATACGCGTTCAACTATTCGTTAAACTGTTCTTTTGCGAATAGTTGCATCCCGGTAAATATCACATTACACACACAATAATGTAGAAAACGCACCTGCTTGATGTAGAAATATACTACTCTTTCAGGTGCGTTTTTTAGGAATATATGTGGAATGTTGTATGTCAGGATGCTTCCGATTGATGCATATATGTAATTCCCATAATCGAATTCTTAATGCACAATGCGTTAGAGTTACCATTTACAACATAACCGTTCCATGTGCCTTTGGTTCCGTTAATGCCATTTAATAATTTGATACCGATACCGTGCCATTCGCGTAAATTCTTAGAAAAATCATCAAGCAAAATATCGCCGTAATCAATTCTGCCGATATAATCGCATTTACGCTTGCCATATGGTACATAAATGCGGTTTACGGAAGGTATCTCCGGTAAATAGGTATCCAACCAGAAGTTCTTGTCACGTATCGCAATATCGTGCAAAACGGATGATAAAATATACACATCATATTCATCTGAACGGACAATATTCTTAATGGCTTCTACTACATTCTTCATTGGAAGTAAATCACGGTAATATCCCGGCATAGCTACTTCTTCTAAGGATTTATCACAGTTCCATGTGGCTAAAACCCCATCCATATCGATAAAAATACGTCTTTTAAATGTCATATGAATCCCTCCTATCTGCTTGTTATTAAAGATAACAAATAAGAAGTCCTGATTATCGGACATTAATACTTAAATTCATAACTGTAATATGGAATAATTAAACTACTGCCGGCAATAAGCTCGGTATCAAAAGATACGGAATTAATGATACAAATCTCTTCCATATAGTCTTCTACGGAATCATAATGTTCATCATAGTTCTTGGATGCAACGGACCATAAAGAATCCCCGTACTGAAGTTCATAATTCTTAAAATACTTATATTCCGGCATATCCGATGTGGAACGTGCATTGGTAACCAGACCGGAAACACTGAAAACGACTAAAATGCTTAAAATCAATACTCCGATAGAAATAATACTGCGGATGCGCTGCTGTTGTCTTCTTCTTGCGTATAGTTCTCTTCTACTCATATCTGAATCCTCCCATGTATGTGAAGAAATAATCCCAAAACCGAACATATGTAGCGAACAGTTGTTCTTTTAATGCTATTATATCGAACATACTTTTGGAAGTCAATAGAAAAAAGGCAAAAAATCGAACAAATATTTGGCTTTTTTCGACTTTCATCAGCTTTTTTCTATAATTACATACAAAAAACTCCGGAGAAAAATCCGGAGTTTTTACATAAAATAATGAAATTTTCTAAAACAACTTAAATATTTTTAACAAAAAGGCACCTGTTTTATATATCAGCCCTTCCATTTCACGGCTTGCGTTCTGTAGTTCCTTGCGTATGGCTATGTGTTGCGGGCAATGGGATTCACATTTGCCGCATTGTATGCAGTTGGATGCAGCGGAAGAATTTTTGCGCAGTGCCGTGCACATAAAATATTCTTTCAGGCCGGTGAAGGTGTTGTCGGTATATTTGCGGTTATAAGCGGCAAAAGTCCCCGGAATATCAACATTCATCGGACAAGGCATACAATATCCGCAACCGGTACAGCCGACTTTCATTTTAGCGTTAATTGCAGATACAATATCACGATACATCTGCTCTTCTTTTTCACCTAATGAACCAACGGATGTTTCAGATGCCGTTTTAACGTTCTCACGGACCATTGTAAGCGAATTCATGCCGGAAAGGACACAGGTTACCTCCGGCTGGTTGTAAAGCCATTTAAAGGCCCATTCGGCAGGTGTATGGACGGGTGTATGACTTTTGATGATATCAAGAGCCTGTTCCGGCAATTGGTTAACCAGTCTTCCGCCTCTTAGAGGCTCCATAATGATTACAGGGATGCCTTTTGCGGCAGCATGCATCAGTCCGCGCCGGCCTGCCTGGGAGTGCTCATCCAGATAATTATACTGGATCTGGCAAAAATCCCAATCATAAGCATCAATCAGCTTACAAAACATATCACTGTTGCCGTGGTAGGAAAAACCAATCTGGCGGATGTCGCCGTTTGCTTTCTTGGATTCAAGCCAGGTGAGGATTCCTATATCAATCAGATGCTGCCAGGAATCGATATCCGTAAGCATGTGCATCAGGTAATAATCAATATAATCCGTGCGCAGTCTTTTTAACTGTTCTGTAAAAAGTTTATCCATGGATTCCGTGCTTTTTACAAGGTAATGCGGTAATTTGGTCGCGATTTTGATCTTTTCGCGTATCTGATTGCGTTCAAATATTTCACCGATTGCCGCTTCGCTTCCCGGATAAATATAGGCGGTGTCATAATAATTGACGCCGTTATTGTATGCTTCCATAATCTCCGCTTCGGCCTTGGAAATATCGATTTTACCGGCGTTTTGTGTAAAACGCATACAGCCAAAACCAAGAAGGGAAATATCATTGCCGTATTTGTCTTTTCTGTAAATCATAAATAAAATCCATCCAATAATTAATTATATAAGAACTCTTTCATAATCGGGATGTTCGCCCGACCATCCGGTCTGCGGTAAGGTATTTAAGCGATGCATATCTTCGGTTGAAATTGCAAAAGAAAAAATGTCCATATTATTCCGCATACGTTCGATGGAGGAAGATTTTGGAAGTACATTAATACCTTTTTGTAATAAGAAACGTAAACAAATCTGTGCCTCACTAACATTATATTTGGCAGCAAGTTCCATGATAAGCGGATCCTGCAGTACACGCTGTCTTCCAAGAGGACTCCATGCCTGAACTAGCATATCATGTTCCCGGGAATAAAGAACGGCGGCTTCCTGTGTGTATCCCGGATGGACTTCCAACTGATTAACCATTGGCTTAACAGTACAATTATCAAGAATTACATCTACATGATGCGGAAGAAAATTGCTGAGTCCTATGGCACGGACACGTCCTTCTTTATACAATTCTTCCATGGCTTTCCAGGTATCAATGCAGACCTCTTTCCACTCACCTTCCAAAGAATATCTTGGCCAATGAATCAGATATAAGTCCAGATAATCGGTATCCAGATTCTTTAAGGTACGTTCAAATGCCTCCAGGGTTGCGTTATAGCCCATTTCCGCCTTCCAGACCTTAGAGGTGATAAAAATATCTTCCCTGGATAAATTGCTCCGTTTTAGGGCTTCTGAAAGGTATGTCTCGGTCCCGTAAAAAGATGCGGTATCAAAAAAGCGGTATCCGGCTTCCATGGCGGTTAAAATAATATCACTGCTATTGCCTTCGGCCGCCTTATAGGTGCCAAAACCGATACAGGGAATCGTGACGCCGTTTGTAAGTGTAAAATATTCGGATGAATGATTCATATAGTATGTGTCTCCTGTCAGATAATGGTAAATAATGTTATACCAGAATATCATTTAACAAAGCATCTTCATATAAAAGAGTTTTGGCAGCTTCACGGTATTTTTCTTCGTGAAGATATGTGTGACGGTTTGGTTTGATACTTGGAGCCATATCAATGGCTTTTGCAAAGTCTTCTTTTTTCATCTGAAGTGTCTTCACATAATCAAAAAATCCGGTCTCGCGAAGTACCGTTTCCACACGTACATAGCGGTGGTCCTGTACTTTACTCATAATATATGTTGCGATACCGACCTGAACGCCATGCAGCTGTGGTGCTTCCAGCATTTTATCCAGTGCATGGGAAATTAAATGTTCACTTCCGCTTACAGGAGCACTGTTGCCGGCAATTTCATTGGCAATTCCGCTCATGGCAAGGGAATCTACCAGTTCTTTCAAAAATACGGTATCCTTAATGGATTCATAAGGGGTTCTGACAAAACTGTTTACCGCTTTTTTGGCGGTCATCATGGCGAAATCATCAATTTTGGTATAACCGCACTGTTCTTCATAAAGCCAGTCATATAAAGAGGTAATTTTTGAAATCATATCGCCGATTCCGGAGTAAATAAAACGCTCCGGTGCTGTGCGTATAACCTGTGTATCTACTACAATTCCGCTTGCCATAACAGCAGGTACGGAGTTGCGTCTGCCATGAAGCAGTAAAGATGCACTGGAACTTGCAAAACCGTCACTGGAGGTGGATGTCGGAATACTGATAAAAGGTAATTCTTTTAAGAAACACATGTATTTGGCAGCATCAATGACTTTGCCGCCGCCGATGCCGATGATGGCCTGTGTGTCACCCGGTAATGTAAAGGCAAATTCCATTAATTCCTGCATGTCGATAATGTCCATCTCTTTATAAGAAAGAACTTCCACACCGGCTTCTTTTAACGAAGTCATAACGGTATTGCCGAATAAATCAATTAAATCGTTGCCAAAATAAATGACTACTTTTTTATAGCCTGCAACGGAAAGAATACTTCCCAAATCCTGCAGTGCATTGTCATATACTTTTAAAAAATATGGAAAAGAAACGGAATGATTAACCATAGTAAATTCTCCTTAAAATGATTTTCTTCTATCTATTCTGACTTTTTTGCCGATACTTGTCAATGATGATTTTATAAAATAAAATTCAAATATCGAACAAATATTTGGAATATATGTTTGCTTTTTTGCTTTTCTGTGGTATAATGCATTTATAAATTCATGAATACATATTGTAGGATTACATTTGATATTTGGATATTTTGACAGGAGGTATACGATGGGATACGGTAAGATTACAGCCAAACAGCAGCAGATTTTAGATTATATTAAAGAAGAGATTTTAAGTAAGGGTTATCCGCCTGCTGTACGTGAGATTTGTGATGCGGTGAATTTAAAGTCCACTTCTTCCGTGCACTCTCACCTTGAGACTTTGGAGAAGAACGGTTATATCCGCCGTGACCCTACCAAGCCGCGTGCGATAGAGATTTGTGATGATAATTTCCAGATGGTTCGTACTGAGATGGTGAGCCTTCCGGTTATCGGTACGGTTGCAGCCGGCACTCCTATTCTCGCAGAGGAGAATGTAGACAGTTATTTCCCGGTTCCTGCAGAGATGGTTCCGAACGGCCAGCCTTCCTTTGTACTTAAGGTTAAGGGTGATTCCATGATTAATGTTGGTATTTACCATGGCGACCAGATTTTTGTACAGAGCTGCTCCACTGCCAACAATGGCGATACCGTGGTTGCTTTGATTGATGACTCTGCTACGGTTAAGACATTCTATAAAGAACGAGATCATATCCGTTTACAGCCTGAGAATGATACCATGGATCCGATTATTGTGGACGATTGCCAGATTCTTGGTAAAGTATTTGGTGTATTCCGTTTGTATCACTAATTCCTACATAATTTGAATATAATTTCAGCCCGGAAGCAAATTCCGGGCTGTTTTTTCGTCTATATATCTAATAGTTATTTTATTAGTTGGCTTCGAACTCTTCTGTTATATTTTGGGCATCTTTCCAGATTCGTTCCAAATCATAGAAACTACGGCTTTCCTTATCAAAGATATGAATGATAATATCGCCGTAATCCATAAGAATCCAATTGCCCGCGGTATACCCTTCTGTCTGTTTGGTTAAAACTTTTGTCTTAGCCAATTCTTCGGATACATTATCACAAAGGGCGTGAACCTGATTGACATTGGTACCGTTGGCGATTACAAAATAATCTGCCATAGGAGAAACTTCACTGATATCAATAATTTGGATATCTTCGGCTTTTTTATCATCCAAAGCGTTATAAATAATACGAAGATGCTCTTTTAAT
>JAZMZZ010000145.1:0-11827 GCA_045586245.1 Lachnospiraceae bacterium
CAGGATGCACCGGAAAGAAATGTAGTAGAATTATTAAATCCTATTACAGAAAACTTAAGTATTATGAGAACTCTTATGGCACCTGCTATGGTAAGAGTTATTGAGAATAATATTAAGAACGGCAATGAAGCAATGCGTTTCTTCGAAATTGCAAACGTATATCTTCCAAAGGCATTGCCTCTTACCGAGCCGCCTGTAGAGAAGAAAGTGATTTGCATGGGAACATGCGGAGCAAAGGAAGATTTCTTTGCCATGAAGGCTTCTTTGGAAGCATTTGCAGGAGCAAACGATTTAGAGTTCACATATAAGAGAGGAAATGTTCCATACTTACATCCGGGCAGAACTGCTGATGTATATTGCAAGGGTGTAAAGATTGGTCATCTCGGACAGTTACGCTACGAAGTGGTTGACAGCATGAACATTGCCGGCGGTAAGAAAGCAGATACCAAGATTTTCCTTGCTGAAATCGATTATGCTGCTTTGGCAGGATTGTTCAAAGAAGCAATCAAATATGTTCCGGAAACCGGTTTTGCGGCAAACAGCCGTGATCTCTCTGTACTTGTGAATAAGTCTGTAGAATGCGGAACACTTGTGGAAGCAATCAAGGAATGCGATGAGCTTATCAAGAAGGTAACATTATTCGATATTTTCGAAAGTGAAAAACTTGGCGCTGACAAGAAGAGTATGGCATTCAGCCTTAAGTTAGTATCCGATACAGAGGATGTAACCGATGCCATGACCGATGCGGTATTCGAAAAAGTACTTGCTGCTTTAGCTGAAAAATTTGATGCACAGATGAGAGCATAATAAAATGAGAGATATCTGATTTACAGATAAGGAAGAGAAAAAGCATTGATTTTGTATCAGTGCTTTTTCTTTGTATGATTTACTATAATTATGTGTAAAATTATGGTATACTTACTAAGGTTGAAATTTGAGAATGCCATTTGGGAGTCAAACAGTTAAAACATATAATATTCAGAAAGGTATAGACATATGGAAAAGAAAAACGTTTGGACAGTATATGATAAAAAAATGAAAAAAGAAGTGGATGCATTCGGAAAGGCATATTGTAATTTCCTTGATAACGGTAAGACAGAGCGCGAGTGCATCGACTATATTGTAAATCGCATTGAAGAAGCGGGATATTGCGAATTAGAACAGCTTGTAAAGGGAAATAAGACTTTACAGGCAGGCGACAAGGTATATTCCGTTTGTATGAATAAGAGCATCGTTATGTATCAGATTGGCAAGCGTTCCATGGCAGAAGGCATGAATATCCTGGGCGCGCATTTGGATTCGCCGAGGCTGGATGTAAAGCAGAATCCGCTGTATGAAGATAGCGGAATTGCATATCTGGATACGCATTATTACGGCGGTGTAAAGAAATACCAGTGGGTGACATTACCGCTTGCTTTGCATGGTGTAATTGTAAAAAAGGACGGTACTACTGTTGAAGTTAATATTGGTGAGGATGAAGATGATCCGGTATTCTTTATTTCTGACCTTTTGATTCATCTTGCAGCAGAGCAGTTGGAGAAAAAAGCTGCCAAAGTAATTGAAGGAGAAGCTCTGGATATTATTGTGGGAAATATGCCTTTTGTTGATAAAAATGAAGAAAAAGAGGAAAAAGAGGCCGTTAAGAAGAATGTGCTTCAGATTCTTAAGGATAATTATGATGTGGAAGAGGAAGACTTCCTTTCTGCGGAAATCGAAGTGGTTCCTGCCGGAAAGGCAAGGGAAGCCGGCTTTGACAGAAGTATGATTTTGGCATATGGACATGATGACAGAGTATGTTCTTTTGCATCTTTGGAAGCTATGCTTGAAGTGGACGCACCTGAGAGAACAACCTGTTGTATTTTAGTTGACAAAGAGGAAATCGGCAGTGTGGGTGCTACCGGTATGCAGTCCAGATTTTTTGCCAATACAGTTGCAGAAGTGCTGAATCTTACAGGCGATTACAGTGAACTGAATGTCCGCAGATGTCTGGCGAATTCGTATATGCTTTCTTCCGATGTGGGTGCGGGCTTTGACCCATCCTATGCATCTGCATTTGATAAGAAAAATGTGGCATTTTTAGGTAATGGTATGTTGCTTAAGAAATTTACGGGTGCCAGAGGCAAGAGTGGTTCCAATGATGCCAATGCGGAATATATCGCACAGCTTCGCAAGATTTTAGATGAAAACGGTATTACATTCCAGACAGCGGAGCTTGGTAAGGTGGATGTCGGTGGCGGCGGAACCATTGCTTACATTCTTGCTTTGTACGGTATGAATGTTATTGACTGTGGCGTGCCGGTATTAAATATGCACGCACCATGGGAAGCCATCAGCAAGGCGGATTTGTTTGAGGCAAAGCGCGGCTATAAGGTATTCCTTGAGAATATCGGTATATAATGACAGCCCAATGATTATACGATATTAGAAACAGCAAAGTCTGAAAGGTATTTTACGGAATATGGATTGTATGGAAAAGAAAGAGGAGTCCATGATCGGACTGCGCACATCGGATTATTTCTTTGATTTACCCGAAGAATTGATTGCGCAGGACCCGCTTGAAGACAGAAGTTCTTCAAGACTCCTTGTACTGGATAAGAATACAGGTAAGACAACACATAGAAGTTTTAAGGATATTTTGGACTATATCCGGCCGGGAGACTGTCTGGTTTTAAATAATACCAAGGTTATTCCGGCAAGGCTTCTTGGAGTTAAAGAAGATACGAATGCGGCAGTGGAGGTTCTTTTGCTGAAACGCCGTGAAAATGATGTCTGGGAGACCCTTGTAAAACCTGGCAAGAAATTGCGCCCCGGAGCCAGAATGGTTTTCGGTGACGGACTGTTAAAGGCAGAAGTTCTTGAAGTTGTGGAAGAGGGTAATCGTCTGGTAAAATTCTACTATGACGGAATCTGGGAGGAAGTGCTTGATGCACTCGGTGAGATGCCGCTTCCGCCTTACATAACGCATAAACTGCAGGATAAGAACCGTTATCAGACCGTGTATGCCAAGTATGAGGGCAGTGCTGCGGCTCCGACGGCAGGACTGCATTTTACGAATGAACTTTTGGAAGAATTAAAAGAAAAAGGAATTAAGCTTGCTTATGTTACTTTGCATGTAGGGCTTGGGACATTCCGCCCGGTAAAGGTGGATAATGTACTGGAGCATCATATGCATACCGAGTATTATCAGGTGTCACAGGAAGCGGCGGATTTAATTAATGAAACCAAACGAAGCGGACATCGTGTGATTTGTGTCGGTACGACAAGCTGCAGGACGATTGAAAGTGCGGCGGATGAGAACGGTATTTTAGAGGAATGTTGTGGCAATACGGATATTTTCATTTATCCGGGCTATCAATTTAAGGTTTTGGATTGCCTGATTACGAATTTCCATTTGCCGGAATCGACTTTGGTGATGTTGGTTTCTGCGCTTGCAGGAAGAGAGAATGTCCTGAGTGCATACGAAGAGGCGGTAAAGGAGAGATATCGTTTCTTTTCATTTGGGGATGCAATGTTTGTTACAGACAATTTGCCTGGGTAAATCAGGGCAAACTGCAGTTTGTTTTATTTACAAATGGACATATCTGGAGTATTATTAGATAAGAGTAGGAAGGTATTGGATATTATTAAATAAATGGTATTTGGGGGTACAATATGAACGAGAGAAGAAAAACACAGCGTAGTGAATTGACTTCACGTCTGATTATCAAGCAGATTAACGGCGGGGAAGCGAATGAAGTGGCTATTCAGGTAGAAGATATTTCTAAGACCGGTATTGGTTTTACCAGTATTGAAGCATTGGATATTGGTGCTGTTTATGAAGGATATCTTACCATCTGGACAAAGGAAGTGCTTCATGCATTTATCGAAATCGTTCGTATCGAGAAAAAAGGCGATATTTTTGAATACGGCGCAATTTTTATCGGTATGCCTGAGATGGAAGCTGCAAGAATTGAAGTATATCAGACAGTGAATAATATGAATTAATCATAAGGTATTGTTATGAAATGTCTGTTATTGGCAGGAGGAAGGGGCGACAGATTGTGGCCCCTTTCCAGAAAAAATTATCCCAAACAATTTATAGAGATTAAGAACAACCACTCCATATTTCAGGAAACAATTGCCAGAAATATGGCTTTTTGTGATGAGTTCATAATTGTTACCAATAAAGAATATCAGGATATTATTGAGAATCAGATGAAAGCATTCCGCGGTATCACATATCGTTGCATATACGAGGAAGTGGGCCGCAAAACGACTGCAGCCATTGTGCCTGCGTGTATGGGATTGCCTTTGTCTGAATTTTTATTTGTTGTGGCGGCGGATCATCTGATTGAGGGTGAATCCTATAAGGATGATATTTTGCGTGCCAAAGAATATGCCAAACAGGGATATCTGGTTACATTCGGCATGGATATTGATAAGCCGGATACCAGATACGGGTATATTCATTATAATGATGAGGATGTGTTGGACTTTACCGAAAAGCCGGATGAAGAGACAGCCGGAAGATATATGGAATCAGGAGAATATTTGCTGAACAGCGGCATGTTCTTGTTCCGTAACGGAGATTTCTTAAAGGAATTACGTGTGAACAATCCGGATGTATATGGTGACTTTGAAACTTCTTTTGATAAGCATCATTATGAAGGTGGTAATATATATTATGATGCCTCTGTGATGGAACAATTTCCGGCACTCCCGGTGGAAAAGGCCGTTTTTGAAAAGACAAAAAAGGGGAAAGTAATTCACAGTCTGTTTTCATGGCAGGATGTAGGAAGTCTGGATGATTTGGATGATATTTCCATTCAGACACAGGCAGAGCCTCAGGTGATTTCCAATAAATGTGAGAATACCACCGTAATTAACCAAAGTGATAAGAAACTGGTGCTCGTAAACCATTTAAAAGATGTTCTGGTAGTGAATACGGATGATGCCATATATATTGGCAACAAAGGTGATTCCGATGATTTAAAAGAAATAATCCGTGCCAGTGAGAGCATGTGGGGCTATTTTGACAGAAGTTCTGTATTTATCCGTAATTGGGGACGTTATGATGTTCTTGAGCAGGATAGAAAAATAGGTTATCAGGTCAGTAAAGTATCTGTTTTTGCAGGCAAGACGATTTTGTCCCATTTGCATGAGAAAAAGTGTGAGACATGGTGCGTAATCGGCGGTAAAGCAAAGGCAGTTATTGAAGGGAAAGAAATTTTTCTTGGTGTCGGCGATACCGTTCAGATAGATGCCGGTATACAGCATCAGGTATCCTGTATCAGTGAAGAAGATTTGGTATTTATTGAGACATCAACGGGTCTTTCTTTTGAGAAAAAAGATACGGTTTCTTTTGCCGGAGTTGAGATTTCGGATGCTTCACTTGGGCTTGTTGTGGAGCCTTTTGTAAAACTGGAGCCTGCGTATAAGGATTATTTATGGGGCGGAAACCGTCTGCGTGAGCAGTTTAATAAAGAGTGTGAGTACGATGTGATTGCGGAAAGCTGGGAATTATCCGCGCATCCGGACGGACAGAGTGTGGTTGCTTCCGGTAAATATGAGGGAATGCTTTTTGGTGAGTTCCTAAAGAAAATCGGTAGTGAGAGCCTTGGCTGGAAATTCCAGAGTTTCCGGTCATTCCCGCTTTTGATTAAATTAATTGATGCTAAAGAAGATTTATCCATTCAGGTACATCCGGACGATGAATACGCTCTTGAGTATGAGGATGAATACGGCAAGAGTGAGATGTGGTATGTGATTGACTGTACGGATGATTCCTATATTTACTGCGGATTTAGGCAGGATGTGACTTTGGAAGAAGTAAAGGCACATATTACGGATAATACGCTGCTTGATTTGCTGAATAAAATTAAAGTAGAGAAAGGAAAGTCCTACTTTATTCCGGCAGGAACCATTCATGCAATCGGTAAAGGTAATCTGATTTGTGAAGTACAGCAGAATTCCAATAGTACCTATCGTGTGCATGATTATAACCGCCGCGATAAATACGGCAACTTAAGACGGCTCGATATTGAGAAGGCACTGGATGTGATGGACCTTCATAAATATGAAGGAACGGATGTCAGCGAATGTAAGTATTTTGAGTGTAGGATGCTTGCATATGACGGCAGTGCAGATGTTGACGTAACCGAAGAATCTTTTGTAGCACTTATGGTACTGGATGGAAATGGCACGATTAGTTATGAAGAGTCTGTACTTGAGTTTGTGAAGGGAGATTGTATCTTTATTCCGAAACGGAACGCAAAGATGCATCTTAGCGGACAGGCTTCACTCATGACTGTCCGTATCTAGGAAATATGTGTATGTAAAGGGGAACAGAAGATGAAAAAGACAAAGATTTTAGCGTTAGTGTTTTTTATAGCGGCGTGTTGTTATGCGATAGGAACCGTTAACCATATTATGAATACGGGAGAGGGCATTTTGTCTTCAGCATTATTGGCGGTAGGTTTTTTGTTTATAGCGATCGGGTGCTATCAGATGAAATAATATTCTAATATAGTAATAAAAAAACTCTGTACATATCTTTAAGTGGATTTGTACAGAGTTTTTAATATGGTTTATTGTTGCAAATTACTTAAATCCTCAAAGAAACTCGGATAACTGATATTTACACATTCCGGGTGGTCGTAAATATTTGTGCCTTCTGCCACTAAATCTGCAATGGCAAAACTCATGGCAATTCTGTGGTCGTGGAATGTTTCAATTTCTGCGCTGTGCAGTTCGTTTCCGCCATTGATGATAAATCCATCATCAGTTGCTGTAATGTCTGCACCCATAGCAGATAAGTTCTTAGTTACGGCATCGATGCGGTTACATTCTTTAACTTTCAGTTCGGCAGCATCTTTGATAACAGTCTGTCCTTTTGCACACGCGGCGAGTACCACGATAACCGGAAGTTCATCAATCAAAGTCGGAATAATTTCGCCTTCGATAGTAGTGCCGCATAATTCGGAATATTCTACCAGAATATCCGCTACTTTTTCTCCGCATGCAATACGTTCGTTCAGTAAAGTAAGTTTGCCGCCCATGGCTTTTACCACACGGAGAATTCCGTCGCGGGTTTCATTAATGCCGACATTCTGAATCAATAATTCAGACCCCGGTGTAATCAGTCCTGCCACGATAAAATAAGCGGCAGAAGAGATGTCACCCGGAACCTCGACTTTCTGCGCATAGAGTTCATTTGCAGGCTGTAAGAATACGGTTTTGCCCTGCGAATAAATGTCTGCGCCGAATGCCTTTAACATAAGTTCGGAATGATTACGGCTTACAGCCGGTTCGGTAACTTCGGTTGGTGAATCCGCATACAATCCTGCCAAAAGGATGGAGGATTTAACCTGTGCGGAAGCGGTTTTGGTTGTATATGTAATACCGTGCAAATCTTTTCCGTTAATGATAAGCGGAGCACAGTCATTGTCGTGCATACTGGTAATATCGGCACCCATAAGGGAGAGGGGCTCCATAATGCGCCGCATCGGGCGTTTTTGGATGGAGGCATCCCCGGTTACGGTGACGGAAAAATCCTGCGCGGATAAAATACCGCTCATCAGACGCACGGTGGTTCCGCTGTTGCCTGCATCCAGAAAAGAAGCAGGGGCTGTTAAACCATGCATTCCTTTACCGGTAACATATACCGTATGCTCGTCTTTTTTTGTAATATCTATGCCCATTTGCCGGAAACAGGCAATGGTCGAATTGCAGTCTGCACTGTTTAAAAATCCTGTAATTTCGGTGGTCCCCTGTGAGATGGAACCAAACATTACACCGCGGTGGGAGATGGATTTATCGCCCGGTACGGTAATTTCACCTTTTAATGGTTTGCTCATTGTTAATAACTCCTGACTGGGATAGTATATCGTATCTGTGCGAAAGATATTATCGTATGAAAATCGTATAATTTTCTTCCCGTAAAATGGAAACGGCACGTTTTAAGGAAGCTTCGTCATAGAATTCAATCCGCAAAACACCTTCTTCAAATTCGCGGTTATGTACAATTCCCATATTTTTCAAATTAATGCCGTCTTTTGCAAACATACCGGAAATCTTGGCAATAATACCGGCTTCATCCGGAATGGAAACCGCAACGCGGTAAGAGCGCTTAATCGGTCCGCTGATAACATCATCAAAGGAATCGCGGTAGTCCTTGGCTTCTTTAAAATAATCCAAAAGATAGTTCTTATTATCCGCAGAAATTTCATTGCGCAGGGAAGAAAGAGAAGCAATGTATGCATCCATAAAAGAAAGCAACTGCTCTTTGTTTTCACCGCAAATTTGCTGCCACATAACGGCAGAAGAGGAGGCAATGCGCGTAATGTCCTTAAATCCGCCGGCGGCAATCATTTTCATGGTTTCCTCTTCGTCATCGCTTTGTGAAATCAGATTGACAAGCGCATAGGCTGCCATATGCGGTAAGTGACTGATGGCTGCCGTGACTTTGTCGTGTTTTTCCTGTGTCATGACGATTGGAATAGCACCGATTGCCTTAATCAAAGCCTGCATTTTCTCCACATTGGTATAGCTTACCGAAGTGCCCGGAGTAAGAATATAGTAGGCATTCTCAAGTAATCCTGCGCGGGATGCCGCATAACCGGAATGTTCGCTTCCGGCCATTGGATGTCCGCCGATAAAACAGTCATTTAACTCCAGTTTATCCACCATATCATGAATTGGC
Organism: Lachnospiraceae bacterium; assembly: GCA_045586245.1. GTDB lineage: Bacteria > Bacillota > Clostridia > Lachnospirales > Lachnospiraceae > RGIG8767. The sequence continues at coordinate 8,681 of JAZMZZ010000145.1, forward strand.
TTTTTGACACTTCCGACATCGGTAATGATGCAGCTGTTCTTTTTGATTTTCTTAATCTGTTCCAGATAGCCTGCGTTATAGTCAACCGGAGTGCAGAGGAAAATAAGGTCACAGGTGCCGAATGCTTCGCTTATACTATTGTAAACTGTATTCACGACATCTTCCCTGGCTGCCTGCATTACGGAAACAGACATATCATATGCAATTATGGTACATCCGGGATAGGCAAGGCGGAGTGCTTTGGCAATGGAACCGCCGATTAATCCCAGACCGATAAATCCAAAAGTAGTATTCTGCATAATAAAATCCTTAAAAAATAAATTCTTATTGCTAAATTCACATATCTATAATAGCAATTTTATATATATTACACAATACAATATATCACTTTAAAGTGCTAAAGTCAACAAGACCAATACAGTATAAAAGGACAGTAAAATAAATTGTTTAAATTATCAAAAAAATAATTGTAATTATCTCATATATTTAGTAATATATACCTATCGGGTGTTTTTATATCTATACAATGCTTGGATATTATGTTAAACATCCAGTATTTTGTGCAGAAAAGAGAGGATTAACTATGAACATTTACACAACTGACAAGATTCGTAACGTAGTTCTTTTGGGACACGGCGGTGCAGGAAAGACCAGCCTTGTAGAGGCTATGGGATATCTTGCAGGACTTACATCAAGAATGGGTAAGGTGTCTGATAAGAATACAATCAGCGATTACGGTAAGGAAGAGCAGAAGAGACAGTTCTCTATTTCTACTTCCGTAGTACCATTGGAATGGGAAGGTTGTAAGATTAATATATTGGATACACCGGGTTATTTCGATTTCGTTGGCGAAGCAGAAGAAGCAGCAAGTGCAGCAGATGCAGCTATTATCGTTGTTTCCGGTAAGGCCGGTATTGAAGTAGGTACTAAGAAAGCATGGGATTTATGCGAGAAGTATAAATTGCCACGTATGATTTTCGTTACTGAGATGGATGTTGACAATGCATCTTTCCGTCAGGTAGTAGAAGATTTAACTGAATTATACGGTAAGAAGATTGCTCCTTTCCATTTACCAATCCGTGAAAACGAGAAATTCGTTGGCTATGTTAACGTTATTTCTGAGACAGGATACCGTTGGCAGGGTAAGGAAGTAGTAGAATGTGATATTCCGGATTATAATCTTGAGAATTTAAGCCTTTGCCGTGATACACTTTTAGAAGCAGTTGCAGAAACTTCTGAAGAATTTATGGATCGTTTCTTTGGTGGAGATACATTCTCAGAAGCTGAGATCCGTGCAGCATTACGTACCAATATCAATGATTGCAGTATCGTTCCGATTTCCATGGGTTCCAATGTCCTTTGCCAGGGTATTTTCACATTGATGGATGATATTATTAAGTATCTTCCAAGTCCTGAGAACCGTGCTATCGCAGGCGTTACTCTTAAGACTAACGAAGTATTTGAAGCTAACTATGACTTCTCCAAGGCTAAATCTGCTAAGGTTTGGAAGACTATTGTTGACCCGTTCATTGGTAAGTATTCCTTAATTAAGGTTTGCTCCGGTGTATTAAAGGGCGATGACATGATTTACAACCATGACAAGGATGTAGAGGAGAAGTTAGGTAAGATTTACGTTCTTCAGGGCAATAAGCCAATCGAAGTAAGCGAATTACATGCCGGTGATATCGGTGCGATTGCTAAGCTTACAGCAGCAAGAACAGGTGATTCATTATCAACTAAGGCTAATACTATCCAGTACGGCAGACCTGCATTACCGGTTCCTTATACATACAAGAGATACAAAGTAGTGAATAAGGGCGATGTGGATAAGGTTTCACAGGCATTACAGAAGATGATGCATGAAGACCTTACATTAAAGGCTGTTAACGATGCAGAGAACCGTCAGATGTTAATCTATGGTATGGGTGACCAGCATCTGGATATCGTAGTAAGCAGACTTCTTAACGAATACAAGTGTGCTATTGAACTTGATACTCCTAAGGTTGCTTACAGAGAAACCATTAAGAAGAAATCAGACGTAGAATACAAATATAAGAAACAGTCCGGCGGACATGGTCAGTATGGTCACGTTAAGATGACATTCGAACCATCCGGCGATATCGAGACTCCATATACATTCGAACAGATCGTAGTAGGTGGTGCGGTTCCGAAGAACTTCTTCCCGGCAGTAGAAAAAGGTTTACAGGATTCTATGGAAAAAGGACCTTTGGCAGCTTATCCGGTTGTTGGTGTTAAGGCTGTATTATACGATGGTTCTTACCATCCGGTAGATTCTTCCGAAATGGCGTTCAAGATGGCTACTATCCAGGCATTTAAGAAGGGCTTCATGGAAGCAGGCCCAATCTTACTTGAGCCAATCGTTTCCTTAAAGGTAACCGTTCCGGATGAAAACACCGGTGATGTTATGGGTGATTTGAACAAGCGTCGTGGCCGTGTACTTGGTATGAACCCAATTGGTAACGGTAAGCAGGTTGTTGAAGCAGACGTTCCTATGTCTGAATTATTCAGCTACTGTACAGACCTTCGTTCCATGACAGGTGGTCAGGGTGACTACGCTTATGAATTTGCAAGATATGAGCAGTTACCATCAGACCTTCAGTCAAAAGAAGTTGCAGCACGTGCACAGAAAGTTGCTGAAAGTAACGAAGAAGCATAATAAATACAAAGTATTAAGAAGAGGATTCTCGTACGGGAATCCTCTTTTGTGGAGTAAAATATGGCAGATGCTAAAATCAAAGATATGACAGTCGGTAATCCGATGAAATTGATTTTGGGTTTTACGATTCCGATTTTTTTTGGAATGGTTTTTCAACAATTTTATAGTATTGTCGATACTATGATTGTCGGTAAAGTGTTGGGTGTGGACGCGCTTGCCGCAGTGGGAGCTACCGGTTCCCTGACATTTATGATTATCGGTTTATGTAACGGAATTGCCTCCGGTTTCGCAATTCCCGTTGCACAACGATTTGGTGCAAAAGATGAAAACGGATTAAAAAATGCTATTGCAAACGGTATTTATCTTGGAATAGTGGTATCCGTTATTATTACGGTAATTGTGACCGCATTATGTTTTTCGATACTTCGCATCATGAACACACCGGATAATATAATTAATGAGTCCCATAA
>JAZMZZ010000146.1:0-2206 GCA_045586245.1 Lachnospiraceae bacterium
GTACTCTGTGAAATATGGTATTATCATAAATGTGGTAAAGGAGTTTTTTATGAATTCGAAAGTATTACAGGTTTTAGAATATACAAAAATAATAGAACGTCTCGCAGATAAGGCTACTTCTGCGCCCGGACGTGAACTCTGTCTGCATTTATTACCGCAGACAGACCTTGAAGATATTAAGCAGGCACAGACAGAGACTGCGGATGCGTTTTCCCGCCTTGTCAAAAAAAGCGGTATCTCTTTTGGCAATAACAAGCCGCTTGGCGCCGCATTAAAGACTCTGGAAATCGGAGCATCCCTTACTGCCGGCGAATTGTTAAAGATTGCCGGCCTTCTGGAGAACACTAACCGTGTTAAATCCTATGGCCGTAAGGAACGTACTGATTTACCGGATGATTCGCTGACGCATTATTTTGATGAGTTGCAGCCTCTCACTCTTGTAAGCGAAGAGCTTAGACGTTGTATTTTATCCGAAGAAGAAATTGCGGATGATGCCAGTGCAAACCTTCGCCATATCCGCAGAAGTATTTCCCAGGCTAACGACAAAGTTCGCAGCCAATTAAATTCCATGGTAAACGGTTCCTACCGTACCTATTTGCAGGATGCCATTATCACTATGCGCGATAACCGCTACTGTATTCCGGTGCGTGCCGAATATAAGAGCCAGGTTCCCGGTATTGTTCATGACCAGTCATCCACAGGCTCCACTTTGTTTATCGAGCCTTCGGCAGTTGTGGAACTGAATAATAAGATACGTGAATTATTTATTGAAGAGGATAAAGAGATTGAAGTCATTCTGGCCACATTGAGTGCCATGGTTGGCGAGCATACTGCTGAGATTGAGAACAATCAGCGTATTATGACGACTTTGGATTTCATTTTTGCCAAGGGTTCCCTTGCCTATGAGATGAATGCTTCGATGCCGGTATTTAATACCGATAAAATTATCAATATCCGCAAAGGACGTCATCCGCTGATTGACCCTAAGAAAGTGGTTCCGATTGACATCCGACTCGGCAAAGATTTTGATTTATTGATTGTAACCGGTCCGAATACCGGTGGTAAGACGGTTTCCCTTAAGACCGTCGGACTTCTTACTTTAATGGGACAGGCCGGACTTCATATTCCGGCAGGTGACCGTTCGCAACTTTCTATTTTTACGGAAGTCTACGCGGATATCGGTGATGAGCAGAGCATTGAACAAAGCTTATCCACATTCTCGTCCCATATGACCAATGATGTGCACATTCTGGCGAATGCGGATGAGGATTCTCTTTGTTTATTCGATGAACTTGGTGCCGGAACCGACCCGACCGAAGGTGCCGCACTGGCAATTGCCATTTTGGACCATCTTCACAAACGCGGTATCCGCACAATGGCAACCACTCACTACAGTGAGCTTAAGGTTTATGCGCTTAGCACACCGAATGTGGAAAATGCCTGCTGTGAATTTGATGTGGAGACTCTTTCCCCGACCTACCGCCTCTTAATCGGTGTTCCGGGTAAGAGCAATGCCTTTGCGATTTCCAGCCGTTTAGGTCTTTCCGATGAATTGATTGAATCGGCCAAGCGCCATATTACGGAAGATAAAGAGAGTTTTGAAGACCTCTTATCCGATTTGGAAAACAGCCGTATTACGATTGAAAAAGAGCGCGAAGAGATTGCCGCTTATAAAGAGCGCATTAAGACTCTTCAGGATCAGCTTAAGAATAAACAGGACAAAATTGAGCAGTCCAAAGAACGTATTTTACGTGAAGCCAATGAAAAAGCCAAAAGCATTCTTCAGGATGCCAAGGACGTGGCGGATGAGACCATCCGTACCTTCCAAAAGGCCGGACCGAATGCCTCTATAGGCGCATTGGAAAAATCCCGTGACAAGGTACGTAATAAGCTCAAGAACACTTCGGAGAAACTCTCCGTACAAAATAACGCTCCTGCCCACAAAGAACTTAAACCGGGGCAGTTACAGCTTGGTGACAGTGTCAAAATTGTTTCCATGGGACTTCGCGGAACGGTTAATTCCCTTCCGGATGCAAAAGGTAATTTATTTGTACAATGCGGCATCATGCGCTCCAATGTGAATATCAAGGATTTGATTCTGATTCCGGACGAACCGGCTATCAGCAAGTCCAAATCTTCACAGAAGACCAATGCCGGTAAGATTAAAATGTCCAAGTCCTTCAGTATTTCTCCTGAGATTAATCTT
>JAZMZZ010000147.1:0-1602 GCA_045586245.1 Lachnospiraceae bacterium
GAAACAGAATGCCGGAAAGCATTTTAATCGTAGTGGATTTACCGGCACCGTTCGGCCCTATAAATCCCACCATTTCTCCCTCTTCTATGGAAAAACTGATATGATCCACCGCCTGCTTTTTCTCATATTTCGGCGCAACAAGATTACTCAGCATTCCCATTACTCCCGCAGAACGCTTGTTAATCCGAAAACTCTTACTCACATCTTTCACTTCAATAAAATTCTTCATCTTTTTCTCCCCTGCTAATCTGCATTATTACATCCGTAAGATCGGGAGTATGAATTGTTACATCCTTTACCCCGGACTGAGAAAAAACATGTTTCAATATTTCTGCTGCCGTTACATGATTGGAATCATATACCAATTGCAATTTATCCCCTTCTATAACATATTTTTTTAAGGGTAAATCCTCCAAATCGGGAAGTCTTCCGTCTATCTCAAGGGAAATGGTGTTTACAGGCGCATATGCCTTTTTTAATCTCCACTCCGTGCCGTAATAGAGAAGTTTTCCTTTTTCAAGCAATACAATCCTATCACACACCTGCGAAATTTCTTCCATATTGTGCGATGTCAAAACTGTAGTTAAACCCTCCTTTTTTCTTTCCTCCAGCAATTCGTAAAATGCCTGTTTTGCATTTTCATCCAATCCGATTGTCGGTTCGTCCATTAACAATAACTCAGGATGATGTATAAGCACCGCTGCAATCTCAACTCTCCGCTTCTGTCCCAAAGACAGTTCCCTAACCTGCCTGCTTGTAACATCTGCAAAACCCAGGCGTTTTGTTAATGCCCTGTACTCACACGCAAATATCTCTTTGTCCATACCATAGATATTCTTAAGTGCCTCGAAGTTACTTTCGACCGTTTCCTCTTCTTCCAACATGGGAACCCCTGCAAAGAGCATGGCAATTCTCCTGCGAAATGATTTCTGCCGTAAATATGGCTTTACTCCCATTGTAAAAACACTTCCGCACTCGGGCTCAAGCAGTCCGCACACCAATTTTAAAAACGTAGTCTTTCCGGCCCCCGACGCCCCTATAAGCCCCACCGTTTTTCCCTTTGGGATGTAGATACTGATATCATTTAGTATGAACTTGCTGACATTTTGAATATTAATCATTTTGTTTTCCTCCACTCAAAAATATCCCCTGCACATTGTGAGTGCAAGGGATTGGGATAAACGGTATCTATTGTGGGATAAACACACTTGTGCCAAAAAAGCCGTCTTCTTCGAACACATCAAAAATACCCTGATAGTTCTCTGCAATTTCTTTTGTCTTGGGAATTCCCATTCCATGCATATGCCCTTCTTCTTTAGTAGAACACAACTTAGGATTCTTCTCAAGAACAGACTTTGAAATTCTGTTTTTTACACAGATTACCTGATAATTATTTTTTCTGAATATATTAACTACAAGCTCCGGTTTTATCGTACTCTCTTTTTCAGATGCCTCTATCGCATTGTCCAGCATATTGGAAAGCATGGCTGAAAAGTCCATACTCTTCATTTTATCAAAAGAAAGATTTTCAATCTCCGCTTTCACCGGAATGCCTTTCCTGCGGGCATATTCAAACTTCTCATTTAAAATATGATTCAATAA
>JAZMZZ010000148.1:0-4524 GCA_045586245.1 Lachnospiraceae bacterium
CCTTTTAATAGCAAAAAGCTATTAGGAGGACATGGGAATGGCACAGGGAAAAGTTGAAATATGTGGAGTAAATACAGCAAAGCTTCCGCTTCTGAAATCATCAGAGCAGGAAGCTTTTTTTGCACGTATCAAACAGGGAGACGAACAGGCAAGACAGCAGTATATTGAAGGAAATCTGCGCCTGGTACTCAGTGTCATTCGAAGGTTTGCGGGAAGCAGTGAAAATCTGGATGATTTGTTCCAGATTGGCTGTATCGGTTTAATTAAGGCGATTGATAATTTTAATACCTCGATGATGGTAAAATTCTCAACTTACGCGGTACCGATGATTCAGGGAGAGGTCAGACGCTATCTGCGTGATTCAGGCAGTATCCGCGTCAGCCGTTCACTGAAAGATACGGCCTATAAGGCAATTTATGCCAGAGAGTGTATGACAAGACAGAATGCGATAGAACCGACACTGAATGAAGTGGCTGCAGAAATCGGAATTCCGAGCGAGGATATTATTTATGCACTTGATGCCATCCAGAGTCCGGTCAGCCTCTATGAGCCCGTGTATACGGACGGTGGGGATACCCTCTATGTCATGGACCAGGTCAGCGATAAGAAAAATAAGGAAGAAAACTGGGTGGAAACCCTTGCTTTAAAAGATGCCATGAAAAAACTGACCGCCCGGGAAAAAGAAATTATCGGTCTGCGTTTCTTTGAAGGGAAAACCCAGATGGAGGTCGCCGACATGATTAACATTTCCCAGGCGCAGGTCAGCCGCTTAGAAAAGAACGCCCTCCGGATTATGAGAAACTATTTGCGGGAGTCGTAGGAGAAAAGTGTCTTATGGGGTACTTCCCACATATACTAAAAGAAAAAAGGGAACATCATGCTTTATTGTGAATTAAAGAAAAAAGAAGTTATCAGCTTAAAAACCTGTAACCGCATCGGCTATGTGGTCGACCTTGAGTTCGACCATTGCACCGGCTGCATCAAGAAGATTATAGTTTCCGATCGTTGTAAGTGGCTCCCCAGCCTATGTTGTGACAATGATTGTTACATCTGCTATAAAGACATCAAACAAATCGGCCCCGACATTATTATTGTGGATTTGTAAAAAAGTTGACATAAATTTCTAAATCAAATATAATATTTGCAAATAGGAAATGGGGGACTTGGCGATGAAATGTCCATTTTGCAGCCACGAAAATACAAGAGTAATTGATTCCAGACCTGCTGAGGAGAATAACTCCATCAGACGACGCAGGGTATGCGACGAGTGTGGTAAGCGTTTTACCACATATGAGAAGATTGAGACAATTCCTCTGATTATTATCAAAAAGGATAATAACCGTGAGACTTACGACCGCTCTAAGATTGAAGCAGGCGTACTGCGGGCATGCCATAAGCGTCCGATTTCTGCCAATCAGATTAATCAGCTGATTGATGAAGTGGAAACTGAGATTTTTAACATGGAAGAAAAAGAGATTCCAAGTGAAATCATCGGTGAATTGGTAATGAATAAATTAAAGGATTTGGAAGCGGTTGCTTACGTGCGTTTTGCATCCGTATACCGTGAATTTAAGGATATCAATACCTTTATGGATGAATTAAAGAAAGTGATATCAAAGTAATTGCTCTTTGCGGGTAATATACTGCGATAAGTGAGGATACAAAAATGGTGTCAAATGAAAGAGAACAACAGATAAAGAGTGCCAAAGGGCTGGTGGAACTGGCCAATGGTTTCCGCCTGATTTTCCTTTTTATAGGTATTCTTTTGTTACTGTTTTTATTTTTCGGCGGAAAATGGTTTGAAGGAATGGATTGGTTTTCAAGAGCCAGCGTAATTGCATTCCGTATTGCGGAATGGGACATTATCCTGTTGGTAATATCCACATTCGCAAAATTGTTTTTTGTAGCCAGATACAACAATATTGTTAAAAAAGGTTAACTTTTGGCCGTTTGATTTAATCAGACGGCTTTCCCTATTTTGAAAGGTGGATTTATGTTCCAGACGTTTTATCCGGACGAGTACTACGATTCGGCATACAGCATTGATTTTGAGAAGCTTTACCGTGAGGGCTATCGCGGTGTGATTTTTGATATTGATAATACGCTTGTACCGCATGGGGCACCCGCCGATGAGAGAAGCATTGCTTTTTTTAAACGGCTTAAGGAAATCGGATTTGATGCGACCTTATTATCGAATAATAAAGAAGCGCGGGTTGCCATGTTTAATGAACCGGTCGGTGTGCATACGATTTGGAAGGCAAACAAGCCGTCGGCCCGTGGCTATATGGAAGCGATGAAGCGTATGGGCACGGATGAGACAAGTACGGTTTTTGTCGGCGATCAGCTGTTTACCGATGTCTGGGGTGCTAAGAATGCAAAGATACGCTCTTTTTTGGTCAAACCGATGAATCCGAAGGAAGAGATTCAAATCGTAATAAAAAGAAGACTGGAAGCGGTGATATTGTTTTTCTATTTGAAAAAGCACCGCATGAAGACCAAAGGCGAGTAATGAGGAAGTTCTTATGGAGATTAACGGAAAAACAAAATTAATGGGTCTTATCGGTAATCCGGTGGAGCATACACTTTCCCCGGTGATACATAATACGATTGCGAAGCGGATGAATGAGAATATGGCATATCTTCCGTTTCCGGTAAAAGAAGATTTGGACAGTGCCGTAAAAGGTGCCTATGCACTCGGTGTGGCGGGAATGAATGTGACGGTTCCATATAAGAGTGATGTGATTAAATTTCTTACAGGCATAGATGAGCAGGCGGCCATTATCGGAGCGGTGAATACACTGGTAAGGGAAGAGGATGGATATAAGGGATACAATACCGATTTGCCGGGACTGTACCGTGCAATGAAAAGTGACGGGATTGAACTTGCGGATGCTAAAGTAGTGATTTTAGGAGCCGGCGGTGCGGCGCGCTCAGCGGCGTTTTTGTGTGCATTCCATGCGGCAAAAGAGGTGTATATTTTAAACCGTACCAAAGAAAAGGCTGAACTGGTAGCTTTGGAAGTAAAGGAAAAGACAGGCTATGATAAGGTAGTGGCGATGGCACTTACCGATTATGATAAACTGCCGGGAGATGGTTATTTGTGTATCCAGGCAACTAAGGTCGGACTTTTTCCGAATGTGGAGGAAACACCGGTAAGTGAGCCGGCATTCTTTGAAAAACTGGATGCTTTGTATGATTTGATTTACACACCATGGGAGACCAAATGCATGCACCTTGCCAGACAAAGCGGTGCCAAGGCATATAACGGTCTTAAGATGCTTTTGTATCAGGGCGTTGCGGCTTATGAGATGTGGAACCGGACAGAAGTGCCGCAGGAGATTGTTACGATTGCCTATGAGGCATTGTTAGAAAAAGTAAATTAGAGGATACCATGAAGAATATTATATTAATCGGATTTATGGCGTGCGGAAAAAGCAGTGTCGGAAAGCGGCTGTCGCAGGCATTGGATCTGGAGTTTTTGGATACGGATGAATTAATTGTGCAGAAGGCAGGGACAAGCATAAGTGATATTTTTGCCACGCAGGGAGAGGCAGTATTCCGTGCAATGGAGACGGAATGTTTGAAGGACTTGCAAAAAAGAAGCGGTAAAGCGTTTGTGTTGTCGGTGGGCGGAGGACTTCCGATCCGGGAAGAGAACCGCAGACTGCTTGAGCAGATTGGAACGGTTGTGTATTTGAAAGTATCTGCGGAAACGGTATTTATGCGTGTACGTAACGATAAGACCAGACCGCTTTTACAGACACCAAATCCAAGAGGAAGGATTATGGATTTGATGAGTGCCAGAAAGCATTTCTATGAAGATGCGGCAAAGTACATAATTGAGGCGGACCATAAGTCATTTGATGACATTATTGAAGAGATTAAGGAGATATACAGGTGAAAATCTTAGTGATTAACGGACCGAATCTGAATTTTTTGGGAATCCGGGAACCGGGTATTTACGGAAAACAGGATTATAATTATCTTGTGAATATGATTGAGGAAAAATGTAAAGAATGTGGATGTGAAGTTACATGTTTCCAGAGTAATCATGAAGGGGCCATTATTGACCGGATTCAGGAAGCTTATTTTGACGGGACAGAAGGGATTGTAATTAATCCGGGTGCTTATACGCATTACAGTTATGCGATTCACGATGCGCTTGCCAGTGTGGATATGCCGAAGGTGGAGATACATATTTCGGATATTACCGCAAGGGAAGAGTTTAGGAAGATATCCGTAACCGCACCGGCCTGTGACAAACAGATATACGGACAGGGGCTTAAGGGTTACTTAATGGCTATCGATTATCTTTTACAGCAGGGATAAATGCTGCCTTGATAAGCAACTGTAAAAATCTTAAAAAAGTGTTGAAATATGGAAAATTATCATGTAAACTGTTAAAGGATTATAACGTGAACAATTTTAGGAGGATTTAGTATGATTTCTGCAGGTGATTTCAGAAATGGTGTTACCATAGAATTAGAAGGAAATATTTTCCAGATTATCGAATTCCAGCATGTA
>JAZMZZ010000149.1:0-13437 GCA_045586245.1 Lachnospiraceae bacterium
GGCAAAGTCACTATTGAGTATTATCAATGATATTTTGGACATTTCTAAGATTGAATCCGGCAAGCTCACCGTTATTTCTGCTGAGTATGATTTGGGAACGGTGATACGGGATGTTGTGAATATGATGTCCTTTAAAGCAAAGGTAAAAGGGCTTCAGTTTGCGGTTTCGATAGACGAAACGATTCCGCGCGGGCTGGTGGGCGATGATATCCGTTTGCGCCAGATACTTGTGAATTTATTAAATAATGCGGTTAAATATACGCATGAGGGCAGTGTTTCATTGGAAATTACGGCAGAGGATTCCGATTCGGATAAATCTGCAAAGTTGCATTTTAGCGTAAAAGACACCGGTATCGGTATCAAGCAGGAGGATTTGGCCAAACTTTGTGAGCCGTTTGAACGTATTGAAGAAAAGCGTAACCGCAATATAGAAGGAACCGGACTTGGAATGAGTATTACCAAACAATTACTGGGATTGTTAGGCAGTGAGCTTGTGGTAAAAAGTGAGTACGGTGCAGGTTCGGAATTTAGTTTCGATTTGGTACAGGAAGTGGCAGACAATTCGCCAATCGGCAACATTGAGGAGTCTGTGGATGCGGTAGAGGAAGAATACAGGCATGCGTTTGAAGCGCCGGATGCAAGAATTTTATTGGTGGACGATACGGAATTAAACCGTAAGGTTTTTACAGGTCTGCTTAAGGCAACGGGAATGCAGATAGAGGAGGCTTCAAATGGCCGTGAATGTTTGGAAATGGTAAAGCGGCAGAAATACGATATTATTTTTATGGACCATATGATGCCGGAATTGGATGGCGTGGAAACCTACCGCATTATGAAGGAAATGGAAGAATTTCCTTCAAAAGATACGCCGGTGGTAATGTTAACGGCGAATGCATTGGTCGGAGCCAAAGAGAAGTATCAGAAAGAAGGCTTTCGTGCTTTTCTTGAAAAGCCGATTGATGCAGACCGGTTAGAAAATCTTATTCTGGACTTACTGGATGATTCCCTGATACAGGAAGTGAGTGAACCGAAGATAAGCAGGGTAAGAGCAGATGCGGAATTACCAATGGTGGAGGGGCTTGACTGGAAGTATGCGGCAACGCATTTTAAGGATGACGAAGCCATGGTGGATACGGTGTGCTTTTTTGCGGGAGCACTTGACTTTGAAGCAAAAGAACTGGAGAAGTTGTTTGCGGATATTGAGACAGAGAGCGGAAGGAATGCATTTTGTACCAAAATCCACAGCATGAAAAATTCAGCATCCACGGTTGGCATTGTTCCGCTTGCAGGTATGGCAAAAGTGTTGGAGGATGCCGCCAGAAACAGTAATGTGGATGTTCTGCGGTCAGTGACACCGGTATTTTTGGAAAACTGGTATTCTTACAAAGAAAAACTCGAAGTATTGGTAGGTAAGGATAATACAGAACCCAAAAAGAAGGCGGATGACTGCGCAGAAGATATTGTGCACTTGCTACAGAGAATAAACAAAGCGGCAGAAGATTTGGACATTGATGAACTCGATGCTTTGGGAAAAGAGCTGGACGCATATTGTTTCGAAGATGCCGCTCAGGAGACGGTAAAACAGATTCAGAGAGCCATCGCTGAGTTTGATGTGGATTATCTGCAAAATGTAAACAGACTATAGAGAAGGAGAAAAACCATGGTAAATGTAAAAGGAAAATGGGCGCTGATTACCGGTGCCAGCAGAGGAATCGGCTATTTGACAGCACTTTTTATGGCGGATATGGGATGCAATCTCGTACTCCACAGCAGAAAGCCTGAGAATACCGAAAAAGTATTAGAGGAAGTAAAAGCAAAAGGCGTAGAAGCATATGCGGTAAGTGCAGAACTGGCTGATTTGGAAGCGGTAGAAAAGATGCTTGAAGAAGTGGATGCTTTGGGCGTGGATATTGATATCGTACTTAATAATGCAGGTCTTCAGATTGCATACAGAACAGAATATTTTACAACTCCGGTATCGGATTATATCGAGAGTTATAAGATTAATACCGTGGCACCGGCGATGATTTGTTATCATTACCTGCCAAAGATGATTGAAAAAGGATTCGGAAGGGTTGTCAATACGACCAGTGGTATCCGTTTAGAGCCGGAGCAGGCCGGTTATTCGGCAAGTAAAGCGGCTTTGGATAAGATTACGATTGACCTTGGCTCCAAGTTGCAGGGTACGGATGTCATGATTAATCTGGCAGACCCGGGCTGGTGTAGAACCGACCTTGGCGGACCGAATGCACCAAACGCACCGGAGAGTACGATTCCGGGTATCGTTGTGGGCGCATTTGCAGATGATAAGAAATCCGGACGAATTTTCGGCGCACAGGATTTTGCGGGAATGACGCTGGAAGAAGCGGTTAAGAAAGCAGAGACATTTGAAAGTCCGTATTAAGGGTGGAAAAGATGTACCTCGTATCCATATATTTTGATGAGAAAACAAATAAGACGATACAAAACCTGATTAATAAGGTGGCAAAAAAGACAGGTAATGATTTTATGATTACCGGAAAAGTGCCGCCCCATATTACGGTAGCTGCATTTGAGACAAAGAATGAAAATGAGGTGTTGCAACGTTTACAGGCATCCGTAGAAGCCTTGTCACAGGGCAACCTTCGATGGGTGTCTGTAGGCACATTTTTACCGAATGTAATTTTTGCCACGCCGGTTTTAAATGAGTATTTACAGAATATGATACAAACCATATACGGACAGATGGAAGGTATGGATAAGACGATTATGAATCCGTTTTATCAGCCGTATAATTGGATTCCGCATACCACAATCGGGAAGCAACTTTCAAAAGAACAGATGCGGGAAGCATTTGCAATTTTGCAGGAGCAGTTTGTACCGTTTGAAGGAAGGGTTGTAAAAATCGGACTGGCAAAGACCAATCCCTATACGGAACTTGCGATATTTGAATTGAGGAGTGAATCATGGAAAAAACAAATGTAATGCGTATCTTGGAGCAAAAGAAAATTCCCTATCAGGCCTATTGTTATGCGGACACGGATGCGATAAGCGGAGTGGAAGTTGCCAAAGTACTCGGTCAGAATCCGGCGCAGGTATTTAAGACTCTGGTTACAATCGGTGCCTCCAAGCGCAATTATGTATTCGTGATTCCGGTGGAGGAAGAACTGCACTTAAAGAAAGCGGCGAAGGCAGTTGGCGAGAAAAGTATTGAGATGATTAAGTCTAAGGAACTTTTGCCCCTTACAGGTTATATTCACGGCGGTTGTTCGCCGATTGGAATGAAGAAACTGTTTAAGACCGTGATTCATGAATCGGCGGCAGGGTTTGCAACCATTATTTTCAGCGCGGGGAAAATCGGATATCAGGTAGAGGTGGCACCTGCGGATTTAAAGAAGGTAATCCCATATGAGTTCGGGGATGTTACGCAGGCACCGGATGAGTAGCTTCAAACGGCCATAAAACCGCATAAAATCAAGAAAAAACGCTTGCATCTTTATAAAATAGATGCTATACTACATACGAACTGAATGATGAATACTTAAGGAGTGGACCAAAACGTCCACTCTTTTTTATGGCAATTCTCATTTACAATTACAACTGAATAAAGAAAGGAAAGGAAAAGATGTCGAGAGCAAAGACATATGAGACCAGAACGGAAGAAATCTTAGTTCCGATTGTGGCAGAAGCCGGTGTCAGTGTATATGACGTTGAGTATGTAAAGGAAGGTGCGGACTGGTATCTTCGTGTTTACATTGATAAACCGGAAGGCGTGAATATCAACGACTGTGAAGTGGTAAACCGTGCACTTTCTGCGAAGATGGACGAATTGGATTTTATTGATGATGCGTATATTTTGGAGGTCAGCAGTCCGGGACTTGGACGTACACTTAAAAAAGCGCGCCATTTTGAGCAGAGTATGGGAGAGGAAGTAGAAGTTAAAACGTATAAGGCAATCAACAAAGAAAAGATGTTTGTCGGTATTTTAAAGGCGTATGAAGACGGTGCGGTTATCATCGATACCGGAAAAGAAGATATGCGTTTTGAAAAGGCAGACATTGCAAGTGTGCGTTTGACTTTTGATTTTTAATAACAAGGCAGTATAAAACATTAAGATACTTTTACGGAAAGGATTGAAAACAATGAATAAGGAATTAGTAGAAGCATTAAATGCCCTGGAAAAAGAAAAAGAAATCAGCAAAGAAACATTATTCGAGGCAATTGAGAACTCGTTAATTACAGCATGTAAGAATCACTTTGGTAAGGCTGACAACGTAAAGGTTGAAATCAACCGTGAGACCGGTGATTTCCTTTGCTATGCGGAAAAAGAAGTTGTAGCAACAGCAGAAGAAGTTGAAGATGATTTGTTACAGATTTGTATTGATGATGCGGTTAAGGTATCCAAGAAGGCAAAAGTGGGTGATATCTTAAATGTTGAAATCAAGTCTAAGGAATTCGGACGTATTGCAACACAGAATGCAAAGAACGTTATTTTACAGAAAATCCGTGAAGAAGAAAGAAGCGTTATTTACGGACAGTATTACGAAAAAGAAAAGGATGTTGTTACCGGTATCGTTCAGCGTTATGTAGGTAGAAATATCAGCATTAATCTTGGTAAGGCAGATGCCCTTTTGAATGAAAGCGAGCAGGTTAAGGGCGAAACATTTAAGCCGACCGAGAGAATTAAGGTATATATTTTAGAAGTTAAGAATACACCTAAGGGACCGAAGATTTTAGTAAGCCGTACACATCCGGAACTTGTTAAGAGATTATTTGAATCCGAAGTAACCGAGATTAAAGACGGTACAGTTGAAATCAGAAGTATTGCCAGAGAAGCCGGCAGCAGAACTAAGATTGCCGTTTGGAGCAATAATCCGAATGTTGACCCGGTTGGCGCCTGTGTCGGTATGAATGGTGAAAGAGTTAACTCCATCGTGGATGCACTCCGTGGCGAGAAGATTGATATTGTGGAATGGGATGAAAATCCTGGTAACTTAATCCAGAATGCATTGTCACCGGCTAAGATTGTAGCGGTATTTGCAGACCCGGATGAAAAGACTGCCAAGGTAGTTGTTCCGGATTACCAGTTATCTCTTGCCATTGGTAAAGAAGGCCAGAATGCAAGACTTGCGGCAAGACTTACCGGATATAAGATTGATATTAAGAGTGAAACTCAGGCGAAGGATGCACCGGGATTCCGTTACGAAGACTACATGGATGAGTTTGATGACGAATACGATGGTGAATACGACGGTGAGTACGAAGAAGGATACGAAGAATACGAGGAATAAAGCATGAATAAAAAAATTCCCTTAAGACAATGTGTCGGATGCGGCAGTATGAAACCCAAAAAAGAAATGATGCGTGTATTAAAAACTGCCGAAGAAGGAATTATCCTTGATGCAACGGGAAAGAAAAACGGACGCGGTGCGTATTTGTGCATGAGTATGGAATGCCTGCAGAATGCCTGTAAAAACAAAGGCTTGGAGCGTTCGTTTAAAATGAGTATTCCAAATGAAGTATACGACAATTTAAAAAAGGAGTTTGGAGAGGTTGATACAGAATAAAGTACTTTCTTTACTGGGGCTGGCAACCCGTTCGCGGAATGTGGCAAGCGGCGAGTTTATGACAGAGAACGCAGTAAAGAGCGGAAAAGCACATCTGGTTATTGTGGCATGCGATGCATCCGATAATACCAAGAAAGAATTTATGAATATGTGTAAGTATTATCATGTTCCGGTTTGTCAGTATGGAACGAAAGCAGAACTTGGGCATGCGATGGGAAAAGAGATGCGGGCATCTTTAGCAGTAACGGATGAAGGGTTTTCCAAATCCCTTATTAAATTGTTGAACGACGGAGGTAGTAGAATAGATGGCTAAAATGAAAGTGCATGAACTTGCAAAAGAATTAGAGATACAGAGCAAAGACGTATTGGCTTTTTTACAGGAAAAAGGCTTTGAAGTAAAGGCTGCACAGAGCTCAGTGGAAGACGAACAGATTGCCCTTGTAAAAGGACATTTTGCAAAGGTTGCGGCTGTGGAAGAGAAGGCACCTGTAAAAGAAGAGAAGGCACCTGTAAAAGAAGAAAAGGCACCTGTAAAGGAAGAAGTTAAGGAAGCGGTAAAGGCAGAAGCTAAGGCGGCTCCGGCGCAGAAAGCACCGGAAGGAGAGAGGCCTGCAATGCCGAAGAAAAAGAAAACCATTATTTTCGTAAGCAATCCGCAGAATTCCAAGATGCCGGGCCAGAGACCGCCAATGAATAACAACAGAAGACCGGCACAGGGCGGAAACGGACAGCAGGCGGCTCCTGCTAAGCAGATTCAGCTTGGACCGAACCAGATGATTAATAAGGCAACCGGTAAAATCATGGAAAAACTTCCGCCAAGACAGGAAGTAAAGGAAACTGTGGCAGAAAGTGTAAATGTGCAGGAAGCGGCTGCAAAGGCACAGGAAGCACCACGTTATTTAAATAACCGTGGCGGTATCAGCAATGCACCACGTCAGGCACAGGGAGAACGCCAGGAAAGAGGAAACCGCGAAGAACGTGGCGGTGACAGAAATAATTTCCAGAAAAAGCAGCCGGGAGATAATAAACCATATGGACAGAGACAGAATGAAGGTTCACAAAACGGCGAAAGAAGACAGGGCAACGGACGTAACGATTTTAGGAATAACAATAACGCCGGAAATCGTGAAGGCTATCAGGGCGGTAAAGGCAACTTTGCAGGCAATGGCAATAATGCAGGTAATAACCGCGGCGGTAACGGTTCTGAACGCTCTCAGGGCAGAAATGAAAGACCGGACAATCGATTCCAGAAAGGTGGATCAGGCAAAGGTTTTGCAGATGAACCAATCGCTCAGAAATCTGAAAGCAAACGTGAAGAACAGCGCCGTCTTAACCAGAACAAGGATAAGCGTTCCAAGAAAGATGCAATCTACGAAGATGACGGAGTAATGAAGGGCAAGAACAAAGCAGGTCGTTTCATCAAACCGGAAAAGAAAGAAGAAGTCGTAGAAGAAATTAAAGTAATTACCATTCCGGAGGTTCTTACCATTAAGGAATTGGCAGATAAAATGAAGATGCAGCCTGCAGCCATTATCAAGAAATTATTTATGCAGGGACAGATTGTAACCGTTAACCAGGAGATTTCATACGAAGAAGCAGAAAACATTGCTATTGAATATGAAATCATGTGTGAAAAGGAAGTAAAAGTAGACGTTATCGAAGAACTTCTTAAAGAGGATGAAGAAAACGTAGAAGAAATGGTGGAAAGAGCACCGGTTATCTGCGTTATGGGTCATGTTGACCATGGTAAGACTTCCCTCCTTGATGCTATCCGTAAGACGAATGTAACAGACCGCGAAGCAGGTGGTATTACACAGCATATCGGTGCTTATACAGTTACGGCACAGGATCGTCAGATTACATTCCTTGATACACCGGGACACGAAGCATTCACCGCTATGCGTATGCGTGGTGCCAATGCAACGGATATCGCAATTTTGGTTGTTGCGGCAGATGATGGTGTAATGCCTCAGACAGTAGAAGCAATTAACCATGCAAAAGCAGCAGGTATCGAAATCATCGTTGCGGTAAATAAAATTGATAAGCCAAGTGCTAATGTTGAAAGAGTAAAACAGGAATTAACCGAGTACGAACTGGTTTCCGAAGACTGGGGCGGAAGCACCATCTTTGTTCCGGTATCGGCTAAGACAGGCGAAGGCATTTCAGACTTGCTTGATATGGTTCTTTTAACAGCGGATGTGCTTGAATTAAAGGCTAATCCGAAGAGAAAAGCAAGAGGTCTTGTAATCGAAGCAGAACTTGATAAGGGACGCGGACCGGTTGCAACCGTGCTTGTACAGAAGGGTACTCTTAAGGTTGGTGACTTTATTTCAGCAGGTGCATCCCATGGTAAAGTACGTGCCATGATTGATGATAAGGGAAGACGTGTAAAAGAAGCAGGTCCATCCATTCCGGTTGAGATTCTTGGTCTTAATGACGTTCCTAATGCAGGTGAAGTGTTCCTTGCTCATGAAAGTGATAAGACTGCAAAATCATTTGCGGATACCTTTATTGCAGAAAATAAGAATAAGAAACTCGAAGAAACAAAGTCTAAAATGTCTCTGGATGATTTGTTCAACCAGATTCAGGAAGGCAATTTGAAAGAACTTAACTTGATTGTTAAAGCCGACGTACAGGGTAGTGTGGAAGCGGTTAAGCAGAGTCTTACTAAGCTTAGCAACGAAGAAGTTGTGGTTAAATGTATCCATGGCGGCGTTGGCGCAATCAATGAATCCGACGTTACATTGGCTGCTGCATCAAGTGCCATTATTATCGGTTTCAATGTACGTGTGGATGCTACAGCAAAAGATACAGCAGAGCGTGAAGGCGTAGATGTGCGTCTGTACAGAGTAATTTACCAGGCAATCGAAGATGTGGAAGCAGCCATGAAGGGTATGTTGGATCCTATCTTTGAAGAAAAAGTTATCGGTCATGCAGAAGTTCGTCAGATCTTTAAGGCATCTGCAATCGGTAATATTGCCGGTTCTTATATCCTCGACGGTGAATTCAAACGTGGATGTAAGGTTCGAATTTCAAGAGAAGGTGAGCAGATTTACGAAGGTGAGTTAGCATCCCTTAAGAGATTCAAAGACGATGTTAAGGAAGTAAAAGCCGGATTTGAATGCGGTCTTGTATTTGACGGCTTTGACAAGATGCAGGAACTTGATATCGTAGAAGCATATATTATGGTTGAAGTTCCTCGATAGGAGTTATTATGCGTAAAAACAGTATTAAAAACACCAGAATTAATGGTGAAGTACAACGAGTGCTTGCAGATATTATCAGAGGAGAAATCAAGGACCCGAGAATCAATCCTTTAACCTCAGTAGTAGCTGTGGAAGTGGCACCGGATTTAAAAAATTGTAAGGCTTATATCAGTGTGTTGGGAGATGATGCTTCCGCCGCTGATACACTTGCCGGACTTAACAGTGCCAAAGGGTTTATTAAAAACCGGTTGGCTAAGACGATTAATCTGCGAAATACACCCGACATTACCTTTGTAATGGACCAGTCCATTGCCTATGGTGTGGAAATGTCACGTAAAATAGCAGAAGTTAACAAAGACATCAGGGATGAGGAAGAATAATCTGTTCTCAGAAAAGAGGTGTCCTATGAAGAAAATTTTAGAAGAAGTGAGCGGAGCAAAAAGCATTGCCATCAGCGGACATATCCGTCCGGATGGCGATTGCGTGGGCTCCTGTATGGGGTTATATCTGTATTTAACCAAGGAATTACCGGATGTACAGGTGGATGTATTTCTTGAGAAAGCAAGCGATGTTTTTAATTGTATTCAGGGAATAGACGCAATTAAAGATGCTACGTCTTATCGGGATGCAGTGTATGATGTGTTTGTTGCGCTCGATTGCAGTAAGGACAGATTGGGAGATGCAGAAGTAATCTTCGATCATGCAAAAAAGACAATCAATATTGACCATCATATCAGCAATAGCGGATGCGGAGATGTAAATTACCTGCGCGCAGACGCCAGTTCAGCCAGTGAATTGGTTTATGAACTGCTCGATGAAGGAAAATTGGATGTAGAAATTGCCAAAGCATTGTACATTGGTATTATCCATGATACCGGTGTGTTCCAGTATTCGAATACGGCTCCGTCCACATTGATTACAGCGTCAGAACTTATTAAATTTGGATTTGATTTCCCCAAAATTATAGAAGAAACTTTTTATGAGAAGACTTTTGTGCAGAATCAGATTCTGGGAAGAGCCCTTCTTGAAAGTATTCTTTTTATGGACGGGAAATGCATTGTTTCTGTTATCAGTAAGAAAATGATGGACTTTTATGGTGTTACCGGCAAGGATTTGGATGGTATTATTAATCAGATGCGTAATACCAAAGGCGTGGAATGTGCTATATTCTTATATGAATTGGATAATCTTGAATATAAGGTCAGTATGCGTTCCGGAGGTCAGATTAATGTTTCGGCCATTGCCCAGTTCTTTGGCGGTGGCGGGCATGTGCGTGCAGCCGGTTGTACGGTAAAAGGCACCGCGCATGATGTAATTAATAATATTTCTGCACAGATTGAATTGCAATATGCAGGAAAGTAATCCTATTTCAAATGAAATTTGGGTTAAATAAGGATTTAATTTTTATGAACGGAATTATTAACGTATATAAAGAAGCGGGGTTTACTTCTTTTGATGTGGTAGCAAAACTCCGTGGTATATTAAAACAAAAAAAGATTGGACATACAGGAACTCTTGATCCGGATGCGGTCGGAGTCCTTCCTGTGTGTTTGGGAAGTGCCACCAAATTATGCGATATGCTTACCGATAAAAAGAAGGAGTATATCGCTGAATTTGTTTTAGGGAAAGTAACCGACACACAGGATATATCAGGGACTGTGTTAGAGGAAAAAGAAGTATTATGTACTGAGAAAGATGTAATGGCAGTGATCGATTCGTTTGTCGGTACATATGAGCAGCTTCCTCCCATGTATTCTGCAATAAAAGTAGATGGTAAGCGTTTATATGAACTTGCCAGACAGGGAAAAGAAGTGGAACGTAAGACACGTCCGGTTACCCTGTATGAGATTGAAGTTCTGAAGATGGACCTTCCGCATGTTTCTGTCCGTGTACTTTGTTCCAAGGGGACTTATATCCGTACTCTTTGTCATGATATCGGAATGCGGCTTCATTGCGGTGCGGTTATGACTTCTTTGAAACGTACGGCTTCCGGTCAATTTACACTGGATTCTGCCCATACCCTTGCTGAAATCGAGGCTCTTCGTGACGGTGGCAATTTAGATTCAGCCCTTGTCCCGGTTGATGCTGTATTTAATGAACTGCCTGCAATTGTTTTGAATGGCGATTTGATTAGTAGAATATTAAATGGAAACTACATTTCATGGAACAAGTGTAAGGCGTATATCAAGAAGGAGACAACCACAACATCTGGTTTGCAACAGGAAGGTGAGAATTCCCTATGTTGTGACGGGCAGTTATTCCGGATTTATAAAGAATTAGATAACAGTAGTAATTTTATGGCGATTTATCGTTATGATTCAGAGAAAAAAGGGATTATTCCGGAGAAGATGTTTTTAGGATAGGAGAATAAAATTGCAGATAGTCAGAAATCTTAATTCATATTTTGAACTGAATAATGCAAAGCCGTGCGAAGGATCCGGAAAGAGTGCAGTGGCAATCGGTAAGTTTGATGGAATTCATATCGGACATCAGGCTCTGTTGCAGTGCATAATTAATAAGAAAGAACAGGGGATGCAGGCGGTTGTTTTTACTTTTTCACCTTCTCCCGAAGAATTTTTCAGAGGACAAGTACTTCCTGTTATCGATACGGAAGAAGAAAAGCGGAATAATTTTGAAAAAATGGGTATTGATGTTCTTATTGAATATCCGCTTACAAAGGAATCGGCATCTATTTCTCCTTACTCATTTATGGAAGACATTTTACATAAAGGACTAAATGCCGGATATGTAGTATCCGGAAAAGATTTGTCTTTTGGAAATAAAGGTGCCGGTAATGCGGAAATGTTACAGAAGTTTGCAGATGAAAACGGCTTTATTTATGAAATGATTGATAAGGTTTGTGTTGATGGATGCGAGGTTTCATCTACAAGTGTCAGAGAGAATATACTGAATGGTAAAATGGAAACAGTTAATCGGATGTTAGGCAGAAGATATCGTATCGGCGGTGAAGTTGTTCACGGAAAGGCTTTGGGGAGAACAATTCAGATGCCTACCATTAATATAATTCCGGCAAAACAGAAATTATTGCCGCCAAGCGGTGTGTATGCAACAGTGACAGTAATTGATGGTAAGGAATATCCGGGAGTAACGAATATTGGAATGAAACCAACTGTTTCGGATGAAAAAAGAATTGGCGTGGAGACGCATTTATTTGATTTTGATAAGGATGTGTACGGCAAAAATGTTGTAACCGAACTAATTTCTTTTATCAGACCGGAGAAAAAATTTGCTAATGTAGAAGATATGTCAACCGCAATCAAATTGGATTGTGAATACGCAAAGGCGTTATTTTAAGGGGTTTTCCATAATTTATACCAAATATTTCCTTTGTAAACAGATTGACATAATGCAATTATTTGTCTATACTACATATGTAACAAATGTAACATTTTTGTAACAAAGAGTAGACACAAGGTACTATATAAGGGCGATATACATATGAAAAAAATTTGGCTTATTGGAGTAACGGCTTTTGCAGTTTCTACATTATATATGATGCCTGTACACGCAGAGGGAACGATAGCCGATGCGATTGCAAGTGTGGGCGTTGCAGAAGTTTTGGAACTTGATAAAACAGAAGAAGAGTTCAAGGAAGCGGCAGGTCCCGTGGAATTGTATGGATATAATAATATTGGTATAGCTAATGTGGATAATCATTTGAATGTCCGCGAAACTCCGGATGAATCGGGTAAATTAGTCGGAAAGATGTCTAATAATGCTGCCTGTGAAGTATTGGGAGAGGAAGGCGACTGGATTCACATTAAATCCGGTAAAGTAGAAGGTTATTGTCATAAGGATTATCTTTTGACCGGTGTTTTTGCCAGATTGCGTGCGGAAGAAATAGTTACCAGTGTGGCAGAGGCTACTTCCGGTGGTTTACGTGTCAGAACCGAACCGAATACGGAATCAGAGATTATTACAACCATGGCTGAAGGAGAATATCTGGAAGTTGTAGAAGTGACAGACGGTTGGATCAAGGTTCTTCTGGATGATGAAGAGGGATATATTTCTGCAGAATACGCTCAGATAAAAGAAAATCTGGATACGGCAATTACGATGACAGAACTTTTATATGGCGAAGGGGTATCGGATGTACGTGTGGAACTTTGCCAGTATGCAAAGCAGTTTATCGGTAATCCGTATGTGTGGGGCGGTACCAGCCTTACAAAGGGAGCGGATTGTTCCGGATTTACATTGAGTGTATTTAAGAAATACGGAATCAAACTTCCTCATTATTCGGTTTCGCAGTCACAGATGGGTACAAAAGTATCCTTGAGTGAAGCCAAAGCCGGTGATTTGGTATTTTATGCAAAAGGTAATACCGTTAATCATGTGGCAATTTATCTTGGAAACGGACAGGTAGTGCATGCTTCCAGTCCAAGAACAGGCATTAAGATTTCCAATGTCGGATACCGTACTATCCACAGTATCCGGAACATTATCGGAGATTAAAAATATTTGTTTACAACAGACTCATGCTGTGATATAATGCAACAGTATGAGTCTGCTTGCGCTCAGGTTTTGGACACTCCGACCGGGCCTTGGTGCAAAGCGTAATAATTTGAATAAAGGAGATTGTGACAATGATCGCAAAAGAAAAGAAAGCAGCAATTATCAAAGAGTATGCGTTAAAGGAAGGCGATACAGGTTCACCTGAAGTACAG
>JAZMZZ010000150.1:0-2713 GCA_045586245.1 Lachnospiraceae bacterium
TTTTTGATGAGAATTTTCTGATGTTACTGGCTACGGTCGGAGCGTTTTTTGTGGGGGAATATCACGAGGCGGCAGCCGTTATGCTGTTTTATCAGGTTGGAGAATGGTTTCAGGCGTATGCAGTAAACAATTCCAGAAAATCCATTAAGGAGCTGATGAACATCCGTCCGGATTATGCGAATGTACTCCGTGACGGGGAAGAAGCAGTGGTATCACCGGATGAAGTTGCAATCGATGAGAGGATTGTGGTAAAGCCGGGTGAGAGAGTACCGCTTGACGGTATCGTGGTAAAAGGAGATACGACATTGGATACGATGGCACTGACCGGAGAGAGCATGCCAAGAGAAGCGGCTGTAGGAGATACGGTTATCAGTGGCTGTATCAATCTTACCGGTGTGCTGGAAGTAAAGGTTACGAAAGTGTTTGCGGAATCTACGGTTTCCAAGATTCTGGATTTGGTGGAAAATGCAACATCTAAAAAAGCACAGACGGAGAATTTTATTAGCCGTTTTGCAAAATATTATACGCCGGGAGTCGTGATTGCGGCTGTTTTGGTGGCAGTGCTTCCGCCGGTTATTTTACAGGAAAGTTTTGCGGTATGGCTGTACCGGGCATTGTCATTTCTGGTAATCAGTTGCCCATGTGCACTGGTTATCAGTATTCCGCTCAGTTTCTTCGGAGGACTTGGCGGAGCGAGTAAAGCAGGTATTTTGATAAAAGGAAGTACCTATTTAGAACAACTGGCTCAGGCAGAAGTGGTAGTAATGGATAAGACCGGTACACTGACGAAGGGCAATTTTATTGTACAGAAGGTTGTGGTTGCAGATGACATGACAGAGGAAGAACTGGTGGAACTTGCGGCCATTGCAGAATGCCATTCCAAGCATCCAATCAGCCTTTCGGTTAAGAATTATTATGGCAGGGAGATTGACGCGCCGCGTCTTGGCAGTGTCGAAGAGATTTCCGGCTTTGGCGTAAAGGCAGTTATAGATGGGGATATGTATTTTGTCGGTAATGACAAACTGATGTGCCGGCAGGGTATTGCCGTGCCTGAGGTTACGCCTGTGGGAACGGTTGTATATGTTGCAAAAGATGATAAATATCTTGGTTATCTGTTAATTGCGGATGAGATAAAAGAAGATGCATTGGATTGTATCCGCGGTCTTAAGAAAAACGGCGTAAAGAAAATTGTAATGCTGACCGGAGACCGTAAAGAAGCAGCGGCAGATGTGGCGGCAAAACTTGCTTTGGACGAATATTATGCGGAATTGTTGCCGGGCGATAAAGTGGAAGAGGTAGAGAAACTGTTTGCTGCAAAAAGCGATACCGGAAAACTGATTTTTGTTGGGGACGGAATCAACGATGCACCGGTGCTGGCAAGAGCGGATATCGGTATTGCAATGGGCGGTCTTGGTTCGGATGCGGCGATTGAAGCGGCCGATATTGTTATTATGACGGATGAACTGGGCAAGATTGTAAAGGCAATGTCAATTTCAAAAAAGACACTTTCGATTGTGCGTCAGAATATTGCTTTGGCACTGGGCATTAAATTTTTGGTGCTTGTGCTTGCGGCATTTGGCTTAGCGTCCATGTGGGCGGCGGTATTTGCGGATGTCGGTGTGGCATTTCTTGCAATTTTAAATGCAATGCGGGCAATGAAAGTGAAGGAATAAGGTTATGCTTTGGGGTGATGTGGCATGACTATAGAGAAGGTATGAAAGATAAGAGGAGAAGTTG
The DNA here is from genome assembly GCA_045586245.1 of Lachnospiraceae bacterium. Classification (GTDB taxonomy): domain Bacteria; phylum Bacillota; class Clostridia; order Lachnospirales; family Lachnospiraceae; genus RGIG8767. The sequence continues at coordinate 1,738 of JAZMZZ010000150.1, forward strand.
CATGGAAAAGAATAATCGGGAACAATGTGCAGATAAACAATTTGTTCGAGAACAAAAAGAATTTGTTCTTGCAATAGATCAGGGAACAACCAGCAGCAGGGCGATTATTTTTAATAAGGACGGCGAAATCGTTGGCAGTGCGCAGAAAGAATTTACGCAGTATTTCCCAAAGGCGGGCTGGGTAGAGCATGATGCCAATGAAATCTGGATTTCGGTAGTAGCCGTGTATTTGGAAGCACTGGCAAAGGCTTCCGTTAAGGCGGACCAGATTGCGGCAATCGGTATTACCAACCAGAGAGAAACGGCGGTAGTTTGGGAAAAAGAAACCGGACGCCCGATTTACCATGCGATATGCTGGCAGTCGCGCCAGACGGTGGATATCTGTGATAAATTGCGCGCAGATGGTTATGAAGATATGATACGCGAAAAAACGGGACTTTTGATTGACCCGTATTTTTCCGGAACAAAGGTAAAATGGATTTTAGACCATGTAGAAGGTGCAAGGGAGCGTGCCGAAAGAGGCGAATTGCTCTTTGGAACGATTGATTCGTGGCTTGTGTATAAATTGTCGGGCGGAGCGGCGCATGTAACGGATTATACGAATGCGAGCCGTACTCTTTTATACAATATTTATGATTTGAAGTGGGATGATGAACTGCTTGCTATGCTGGATATTCCAAAGTGCATGCTTCCGGAAGTAAAGCCGTCTTCCTGTGTGTATGCGCATACGGTGAAGCATCATTTTAACAATAGTGAAGTACCGATTGCGGGAATTGCGGGAGACCAGCAGGCTGCGCTTTTCGGGCAGATGTGTTTTAAGGAAGGTATGGCGAAAAATACATACGGTACGGGCTGTTTCTTATTAATGAATACAGGGGACAAGCCAATACGATCTAAGCATGGATTAATTACTACCATTGCGTGGGGCATGGATGGTAAGGTGGAATATGCACTCGAAGGCAGTGTGTTCGTGGCA
>JAZMZZ010000151.1:0-1883 GCA_045586245.1 Lachnospiraceae bacterium
ACAATACCAAATAAAGCCGATTTTAAAATCTCTACCATACTATTCTCTCCCATATAGAAAAATGAAGGATGTCTATCAGAATAGACATCCTTTTTCTTTTGTTACCACCAACGTTTATACGCAATTAATGCAGCAAGCGGAATCGCCACTTCACAAATCTGTACAAAAAATCCCGCACTGTCTTCTGTTACTCCGCCAAACTCCTTATAGGAAACCACTATGTAATAAACAAAGGAAACCACTGCCCCGATAATGCATGCGATACCGATTTCCCTATTGATACGGAGCATGGACATTGCCGCAACCCCTACATAAATCAGCATAATGAAAATCTGCACATACCTAAGAATTCCTTCCGGCAGATATACGGAGCACTTACTCTCTTTTGCATGTTTACAAGCCAGAATGGAAAATCCGTATAATGCTCTTGAAATAACAAATCCGTATGCAAGAACAAAAAGACCGTCCACCGGCATCTCACTCCAAATACCGATTGCCAGCATAAAATAACATACGCAGACAATAATTGCAAAATATCCCCCATGGGAATCATTCAAAATCTCCAGTTTTCTCTCCCTGGTCTGATGCGAACACAATGCATCCACCGTACGGAAAAAACCATCCAAATGCGCACCTGCCGATAAAATGCTCGGAAGCACTGCACCAACCACTGCCGGAAGCACCGCATAATCACATAAATAAGGATATGCCGTCGCCCAACATCTTATGACAAAGCCGATAATAAATCCGATGAGCGGCACAAACACCAAAATATACATCGTATTCTCACGATTACGTTCTAACTTAGTATTAGGACTGATTGAATAAGTGGAAAATGCCATCAAAAAACTATTCCAAATACTTTTCATTGTTCCTCTCCATTTATCGCAACGTAAAACTATTACTCGATTACAACATCCTGACTGTATTCATCCCACACAATACAAATCCATGTTTTGCCCGGGTTAAGCTGAATCGGCTCCCCATTTTCATCCAGATACTGTGCCGGTGTATCATCAATACGCTTCCAGGTACCTTCCTTCATCTTACCGCCGGTAAATACCTGCACCTTGTATCCGTTATCACCATGACAGCCAAATGCCAGATAATCATTCTCATCACGCACTTCGCCGTGACAATACTGGAAAATAACATTGGTTACCGCAAGCTGGTTGCCGGTTGCTTCATCAATGTGCTTGTCCCCATACTGGTAACGGTAATACAAGCCATCTTCGGCATTATACTCAAATCTCGCTTCTACACGGGAAAAACCATTGGCCGCATCCGTGCTCTTTCCACCCGGATACAAAACGGTTGCCGACGGTTCTGCCGCATATAACTCATCCGTTCCATTTTCTGCAAATGTAAACTTCTCAATATAAGTATCATTGTGTTCTGTGCGGTAGCCCAGCTTTTCAATGTCTTTTAACAAATCTTCGGTGTCCACATATACATTATGCGGTGCCTTACGGTCAGTTGAACGGTGGAATGTATTCGGTGCCGGATGGTCAATCCCCGCTACTGCGCCACTAATATTGTCCACACGGTCAGAATTTAACAGATCCCCGACATATGGGGTAGCCTGTCCGAAATGTGCATACAAAGCATCGTATTCCATAGCATAATACACGAAATAATCACGGCTGCTACGTACATATCCTATCTTCTCAAGGCTCTCATAATCTTCAAAAATACCCATCAGACGGGTAATTCTTCCTTCAACCGGAACTTCATAAATAATCGCCGCTTCCTCGGTTCCGGTCTGCGGAGTTCCTTCTACAATGTTGTTAAGCATTACTGCAAGCGGTCTCTGGTTGCGGATCTGCTCTGTTACAGGAAGGCCTGTCAGGCTGCTGACGGTAGTTGTTTCCTGTACTTCTTCC
>JAZMZZ010000152.1:0-2205 GCA_045586245.1 Lachnospiraceae bacterium
ACCGGCGGACGGAATCGAAGGAGTTAAGGAAGCCATTTTAACAGCGGTAAAAGATGCCGGCCCGAATGCCTGCCCACCGATGGTAGTCGGCGTGGGAATCGGCGGAACCTTTGAAAAATGTGCGCTTCTTGCCAAGAAAGCATTAACAAGACCGGTGAATGAACACTCGCCGATTCCTTATGTAAAAGAGATGGAAGAGGAACTCTTAGAAAGAATTAATAACAGCGGAATCGGACCGGGAGGACTTGGCGGAAGAACGACTGCGTTTGCGGTTAATATCAATACATATCCGACGCATATCGCAGGGCTTCCGGTGGCAGTGAATATCTGCTGTCATGTAAACCGCCATGCAGTCAGAGTTTTATAAGCATAGATATTGTGTTTGTTTGAGCAAAAAATCGCTTATCTTGTAGAAAAAATGAAAGAGTTTCTTCTATATATAATAGAAGCAAACCGGAGGGAAAATGGACAGACATATTTTGGCACCGATTAATAAGGAAGCACTGGTCACTTTAAAGGCCGGTGATTACGTGTATATTACGGGAACCATTTATACGGCGCGCGATGCGGCGCATAAGAGAATGCAGGAAACATTGGATAAGGGAGAACCCCTTCCGATTGCGCTCGAGAATAATCTGATATACTATATGGGACCGTCGCCGGCACGGGAAGGCCGCCCGATTGGTTCGGCAGGTCCGACAACGGCAAGCCGCATGGATAAATACGCCCCCCGTCTTATGGACCTTGGGCTTGCAGGCATGATTGGCAAAGGAAAACGCTCGCAGGCAGTAATGGATGCGATTGTACGTAACGGCGCCGTATATTTTGCGGCAGTCGGCGGAGCGGGAGCACTTTTATCCAAATCCATCATCGCCTCTGAAGTTGTGGCATATGATGATTTGGGAACGGAAGCCATCCGCAAGTTAGAAGTCAAAGATTTTCCGGTGATAGTAGTAATCGACAAAGACGGTAATAATTTGTATGAAACTGCGATAACAGAATTTTGCAGAGAGGTATAGAGAATGAGAATTGCGTTAATGGTAATACGGTTAATATTGTTTGTTCCATATTACTTTTTTGGAATCTGGTGGCACGGTGTGCGTAAAAACTATAATTTTGAGGAAGCGTACCGCTTTGTACAGAAGGTGGCAAGGCATGCCTGTAAGGCCGGCCGCGTGACTCTTGTGGCAGAAGGCATTGAAAACCTGCCCGAGGAAAACGGATTTATTTTATTCCCGAATCATCAGGGGATGTTTGATACTTTGATTTTCCTTTCCACATGCGATAAGCCGTTCACAATGGTTATCAAAAAAGAAGCCAGCAATATTATTCTGTTAAAACAGGTTATTGCAGCACTGCGCGCACATGCGATGGACAGAGAAGACCTTCGTCAGTCCATGCAGGTTATTAAAGCAATGACGCAGGATGTAAAAGAAGGACGCAATGTTATCATTTTCCCGGAAGGAACACGCAGTAAGAACGGAAATACAGTGGGTACGTTTAAGGGCGGAAGCTTTAAAAGTGCGACTATGGCAAAATGTCCAATCGTTCCGTGTGCACTTGTGGATTCGTTTAAACCATTCGATGAAAGCTCCATCAAGCCGGTTACCGTAAAGGTAAAATACATGGAGCCGCTATACTATGAAGACTATAAAGATATGAAGACAAGCGAGATTGCAGCATTGGTTCAGGAGAGAGTCCAGAACGAAATAAATAAAATGCTGGAATCCGAATAAAAAGCATTGACAAACAAAAAGTGCTTAGTTATAATAACTTTTGCGTCACTCAAAAAACGGCGCAAACTGAATATTGGTAGAGGTTATATTCAGACCAAGGAGAAATACTCAAGAGGCTGAAGAGGCGCCCCTGCTAAGGGTGTAGGTCGTTTGCGCGGCGCGAGGGTTCAAATCCCTCTTTCTCCGTTTCCTTAGTCTTTACCAAGGAATATTGTTTTTATAAAAAAGCAAAAAAAGATGTTGACAATAGTAAATGCGCGTGATAGTATTAACGAGTTGCGTGTCAAACGAATTGCAACAAAGAACCTTGACAAATAAACAGTAATGCAACCCTGAAAATTCTTTGAGAATTATTCAGAGTGAAGACAACACTTAAAAATTACAACCTAGAAAAAGGAAATAATTCCGAAGGAATTATTTCGAACGGAATCTTTGATTCCGTTTGCTAACGTTTGAATGACTTAGCGAT
>JAZMZZ010000153.1:0-4410 GCA_045586245.1 Lachnospiraceae bacterium
ATCCGAGTGTTCTTTCATGGGAATTAATACAAAGGAGTTCGGGGAGATTGCAGACATGCCCGAGAACCTTTTGCCGCTTGACTTTTATGATTATCTGAATGCACTTGCCAATACACCAAACGGTGTGTTGCTTTCCGAAAATATGCGAAAAGAATATGGTTATGAGATTGGCAATACGTTATTGATTAACCTAAAGAATCGCAAATTCAGTTTACAAGTGGTCGGATTTGTGAATTATTGGCCGACCTATCAGGCAAAGGTTTACAGCATCAATAAAGATAACGAAATCATGGTGGAAGATGAATATCTTTTAATTGCCAATCTTTCGTATGTCCAAAGGAAAGCAGATGTGACACCTTACGGTATATGGATGAATTTTGAGGACGAAACGGATGGTTTTTATACCTACGTGAAGGATAATGATATCAAGGTGAAGTCCTATACAGACGTAATTGTTGCAAAAGAAGACTTGCGTAAAGATACTCTGTTCCAAGGAACAAACGGTATTTTGTCATTAAGTTTCATGGTTATATTATTGCTATGTGCAGTCGGATATCTGATTTATTGGATATTGTCCATCCGTTCGAGGGAATTGCTGTTTGGTATTCTGCGCGCGATGGGTATGAGTAAGAATGAGGTATTTCATATTTTGTTAAATGAGCAGATTTTCTGCGGTGTTTTGTCAGTTCTGACAGGTGTGGGAATCGGAGCTGCGGCTGCCTTATTGTACGTGCCGATTATCCAAAATGCGTATGCAGCAACGGACCAGATGCTGCCGCTTGAACTGGTTTGCCAGACAGGTGATTTGGTAAAATTATTCGGAACCGTTGTCGCGGTACTGATTATCTGTATAACAGTATTGCTCCGCATCGTGTCTAAGAGTAATATTACCGGTGCATTAAAATTGGGAGAAGATTAATGGAACAAAATCATATTATGGAAATGAAGAATATTGTGAGAGCGTTCCCGGTAGAAGGGGCAGAGCCGTTCCTTGCGTTAAAAGGAGTGGATGCTTACATACCGAGGAGTGGTTTTACAGTGTTGAAAGGCCGTTCCGGCTCCGGTAAAACTACGCTCATTAATATTATGGGAGCTCTTGATAAACCGACGCAGGGACAGGTGTTTTTTGACGGACAGGAGATTACGGCACTTTCTGAGCATGAAAGAGAACAAATCCGCAGAACTAAGATGGGATTTGTTTTCCAGTCGGTTTCCCTGATTCCGATGTTAAACGCTTATGAAAATGTAGAATTTGCCCTCCGTTTGGCAGGTATTAAGGAAAATCGCGAGGAACGCGTAAAGGAATGCCTGCGTATGGTTGGATTGGAAAAAAGAATGAACCATATGCCGCAGGAATTATCCGGCGGTGAACAGCAGAGAGTGGCAATTGCGCGTGCAATCGTACATAAACCACAGATTTTGTTTGCGGATGAGCCGACGGCAGAATTAGACAGCCATACTTCCAAAGTTGTGGCAGGTCTTTTCAGGCAACTTGTAGAAAAAGAAGGAATTACGGTATTGATGACAACGCATGACAGTTCGCTTATGGGTGTGGGAAGTCATTTGATAGAACTTGCAGACGGAGAAGTAGTCGGATGAGTGAAATAATGGTTCAGGCAGATAACCTGATGAAGATTTACAAAACAAAAGATATTGAAGTGGTTGCCCTGCAAGGTCTTGATTTGACGGTTGAACAGGGAGAACTCATGGCGATTATCGGCAATAGTGGAAGTGGTAAATCTACTTTCCTCAATATGATTGGTGGATTGGATAAACCGAGTGCCGGTAAATTGTTTGTGGATGGAAAAAACCTGTTTACCATGACCGAAAAACAACTGGTGGATTATAAGAGAAAGACAGTCGGTTTTGTTTGGCAGAACAATGGCCGTAATCTTTTTCCATATCTGACGGCACTTGAGAATGTCATGGTGCCGATGCAGATAGGGTCTGCAAAAAAGTGCAAGGAAAGAGCGCTGGAACTGCTCGATATGGTTGGGTTGGAGCATAAGAAAGCCAATAAACTGTCGCAGTTATCCGGTGGCGAGCAACAGCGTGTGGCGATTGCCATTGCAGTAGCTAATGCCCCGAAGCTTTTGCTTGCAGATGAACCGACAGGCTCTGTAGACAGCAAGACTTCGGAATATATTTTGGACGTATTCCGCCGTCTGAATAAGGAGTGGGGACAGACAATTATCCTGGTGACACATGATGTATTGCTGTCAAAAAAAGTACAACGTGTTGCGGCAATCCGTGATGGAAAAATCAGTAGTGAGCGTATTTTGAAAGAAACGTATGCAGACGTATTGGAAGGTGCAGCTGCAGGCTGGGATGAAGATACGCAGGATGAATTTGCCATAATTGACAGGGCAGGACGTGTGCAGATTCCAAGAGAATTTCTGGAAACCATGAATCTGGAAGGTAATAAAGTACGCATGTCTGTCCGCGACGGAAGAATCACATTAGAGAAATAGAAGCATATAGTATGCGAAAGAAATATTTGGTAAAGCAAACGCCCTATTCGGTATTCCCGAAAGGGCGTTTTTGTGATAAAATTAATTAGTTAAAATGGGTTTTTGCGGACATTAGCATATAATGTATTTTTATAAAAGGACAGATATATTTCATGGAAACAGTGGTTTCTAAGATTGTGCATACAACTGAAGATAATGAAATCATTCGGAAAGCCGGGGCAATCATCCGTGAAGGAGGACTTGTAGCATTTCCGACAGAGACTGTGTACGGACTTGGCGGAGATGCTTTGAATCCTGAAGCATCCGGTAAGATTTATGCTGCAAAGGGAAGACCAAGTGATAATCCCCTGATTATACATATCTGCAAATTAGAGGATATTACAAAGATTGTTTCAGATTTCCCGGAAAAGGCCAAGCGTCTGGCAGAGGAATTCTGGCCGGGACCGCTTACGATGGTTTTACCAAAGGCAGACATTGTACCAAAACAGACAACGGGCGGGCTTAATACCGTAGCGGTACGAATGCCGGTAGATCCGACGGCACTGGCTTTTATTGAAGCGGCAGGCGGATATGTGGCAGCACCGAGTGCCAATATTTCGGGCAGACCAAGTCCTACCAGTGCTAAGTATGTAATTGAGGACATGCAGGGACGTATTGAGATGATTCTGGATGACGGAGACGTTGCGATTGGATTGGAATCTACGATAGTGGATTTGACCGGAGATATTCCGATACTTTTGCGCCCAGGATTTATTACACTTAAGATGCTTGAGGAGGTTTTGGGACAGGTGGATGTGGACAAGACAATACTGGAGGGGGATTGTCTTGATAAACCCAAAGCACCCGGCATGAAATATAAGCACTATGCTCCAAAAGGCGAGTTGACAATTATAACAGGAGATGCGGAAGCGGTTCTTGCTAAGATTAATAAACTTGTTACAGAAGCAGAAAAAAATGGCGAAAAAGTTGGAATCATTGCAACGGATGAGACCATGGCCCAATACCATGCACACAGCGTTAAAAGTGTCGGCATGCGCAGTGATGAGGTCTCTATAGCAAAGAATTTATACCGTATTCTTCGTGAGTTTGACGATGAAGGTATTACAGTAATTTATTCCGAATCCTTTGCGCAGGGAGGCATCGGACAGGCAATTATGAACCGTTTGTTAAAGGCGGCAGGACATAAGATTTTACAAGTGTAAGATATATATAAACATAATAATTAATAATCCAAAGGAGGGAATTTTATGATAGCAATCGGAAGCGATCACGGCGGATTTGACATCAAAGAATCCGTGATCAAACATTTAAAAGAAAGTGGTGTAGAAGTAAAGGACGTAGGATGTTATGCAAAGGAATCCTGTGACTACCCTGTATTCGGACATGCGGTAGCAAGTGCCGTAGAAAGCGGGGAATGTGAAAAAGGTATTGTGATTTGTACGACAGGTATCGGTATTTCTATGGCGGCTAACAAGCACAAAGGAATCCGTTGCGCATTATGTTCAGAACCTTTGTCTGCTAAGATGACAAGACTTCACAATAATGCCAATGTACTTGCCATGGGAGCAGCACTTATCGGACCAATGATGGCAAATGAAATCGTAGATACATTTTTAAATACAGAATTTTCGGGAGATGAGCGTCATCAGAGACGTATTGATTTAATTGAAGTATAATTTGGGGATATACGAAAGGAGAAGGGTATTATGGCAAAAGTAGTAGTTATGGATCATCCGTTGATTCAGCACAAAATCGGTTACATCAGAAGAACAAGCACCGGAACGAAAGATTTCCGACAGACCATTTCTGAAATCGCGATGTTAATTTGTTATGAGGCAACAAGAGAACTTTCTCTTGCAGATGTGACAATTGAGACACCTATTTGTGAAGCAACGGTTAAAGAATTAAAGGGTAAGAAAATGGCAATTATTCCGATTCT
>JAZMZZ010000154.1:0-4577 GCA_045586245.1 Lachnospiraceae bacterium
CGTACAATGATCCAGCGTCAGTTTCAACCCAAATTCCTTCGCAATCCGGATGGCGGTAAAAATATCGTCCGCCCGATGCGCATGTGCCTTTAGCGGTATTTTTCCCTCAAAGAGTTCACGGTAACATTCCAGCGTATATTCGGGTTCCGGCATTTCTTTTCCTGATTTGCCAAATCCTTTTTCCTTTACAGTCTGCTTTTCAAAATACTGCTTTGCCTTATACAGTTCCTCGCGAATCAGCGATGCTATTGCCATTCTTGTTGCCGGCATCTGTCCGTTCGTACCGTAATTAGTAACCGGATTTTCCCCAAATGGAATCTTAATCGCAGCGTGTGCCAGTACAATCATATCATCGATACATCTGCCATATGTCTTAATAAATGCAAACTGCCCACCGATTGCATTGGCACTTCCGGGACCGACCATAACTCCGGTTATACCGACTGCCAAAGCATTATGAAACGCACTGTCCATCGGATTTATTGCATCAATGGCACGCATGGTCGGTGTTACCGGATTGGTGCCTTCATTGCAGCTGTCCCCGAGCACCGATACTTTTTCCTCCGAAATACCGATGTGGCTGTGTGCATCAATAAATCCCGGAAATATATTCAGCCCCTTTGCATCAATTACTTCCATATCCGGACTTACGGCAATCTTATCCGCAATCCGTTCTATTTTACCGTCTTTTATCAGAATATCCCCGTAAAAAGGCTTCTCATCTTCCATCGTATACAGATAACCGTTTTGAATCAACAACATAAAAAATTCTCCTTACTTTGGGCTTATTATTGCCCAAAGCAAGAAGAATTATCCTCAATACCATCTATGAAAATTACGCCGTTACGGCACCCTTTTTCTTTGTTGCAACCTGAATAATTACAACTACAGCCGCTAATGAAAGACCGATGACATCTGTTACAATACCCGGATAGATTAACAATAATCCACCGATTACACTAAGTACTCTTTCATACCATGTCATATGATGCAGTAAATATCCCTCTAAGGCTGCTGACACGGCAAAGATACCTACTAATGAAGTAATACAGATTAAGATAATCTCACCAACTGTTGTATCAATAAACAACATTGCCGGATTCAGTGCAAATACATAAGGAACAATAAATGCACCAATCGCAAGCTTGGTAGATGTTAATGCCGTCTTCATAGGGTTCGCCTGTGCGATTGCCGCACCGGCATAGGCTGCCAACGCTACCGGAGGTGTTAAATCGGCCACAATACCAAAGTAAAATACAAAGAAATGTGCTGCCAACATAGGAACACCCATACGGATTAAAATCGGTGCACAGGTTGCTGCCATAATACAATAGTTAGCGGTTGTCGGAACACCCATTCCAAGTACGATACAGCAAAGCATTGTCAATACAAGTGCAATAATTACCTGATTACCTGCCAGAGCAACAATACCGTTAATCAACATATTGGCAAGACCTGTCATCGTAATGGTTCCTGCAATCATACCTGCCACACCACAAGCCGCAGCAACAGTAATCATACCCTGTCCGCCGGCCGCCAACGCATCCCAGATACGCTTCGGTGTAATACGGTTATGCTTATTTAAGAAACTTACTACAATCGTTGCGATAATGGCAAGTGCAGCCGCATACTGAATGGAACGCTGGCTGGTACCTACCAGATAAATCAATAATACTAACGGGAATAACAGATAAAGTTGCTTTAATAAAGGCTTCATCTTCGGTAATTCCTCTTTTGTCAGACCACGAAGACCTTCCTTCTTAGCCTCCAAATGAACGGTGATAAATACACCTGCAAAATACAATACTGCCGGTAAAATAGCACGAACTACGATATTACTGTATGGAACACCGACATAATCTGCCATAAGGAATGCTGCAGCACCCATAATAGGAGGCATAATCTGTCCTCCTGTTGATGCAGAAGCTTCTGCTGCTGCTGCAAATTCCGGCTTGTATCCTGTTTTTTTCATAAGCGGAATCGTAACCGAACCGGAACCTACTGTATTGGCAACGGAAGAACCGGAAACCGTACCTTCCAATGCACTGGCTACAACGGCTACCTTAGCAGGTCCACCGGAAAAACCACCTACGATTGCATTCGAAATATTAATGAAAAAGTCCGCAATACCGGTACGCTCAAGGAACGCACCAAAAATAATAAATACTACAATAAACTTCGAACAAACATTGATTGGTGTGGACATGATACCTTCTTTACTGTAGAAAAGGTAACGGACTGCATAATTCAATTTGCCTGATAATGTCGGATTGGACAATCCCCAAATCATGGCATAAAGAATCAGACATCCGGCCACAACCAAAATCGGAATACCTACACTTCGGCGGCAAACTTCTGCCAAAGAAAGAATTCCGACAACACCAATCAGAATCTGATACCACTCAAAATTACTACCCTGCTGGATAATCGTCATGGCATTCGCTGTGTAATACAGGAATGCACCCGTACCGCAAAGCATCAACACAATATCATACCAAGGCATATAATTGACTCTCTGCTGACCTTTTTTAGCAGGGTATACCAAATATCCGATAAAAATGATGAATGCCACAAAGGAAGTCAAACGGATTTCTTCCAACCAGCTTGTGAACAATGTTACATAAATACAGAACAATGAAAAAACAGCCAATACACTGTTAACCAAAATCTTTGGTTTGCCTTCCCAAATACGCGTATTGGATTCCCTGTCAAATTTTTTCATTACCGCATCCAGATCCATTGGTTCATTAACTTCCGGAGCTTCTTTTTTACCAAATAATCCCATGAAAACCTCCTTGATTTTTTACTACTGAAAAATGAATAAAAAGGCTACGGCGAAAACTCGTCGTAGCCCTAATATTTGTAATAACTACTCTTAGTTAACTTCTACTCCTTTTTCAGCAAAATATTTTGCTGCACCGGCGTGGAACGGAACTGTCATACCACTTGTCGCATTTTCGAGGCTTAATTCAGCACCCTTTGCGTTTTCTGCTGTGATTGCGTCAATGTTATCAAAGATAGCTGCTGTTAATTTGTAAACATCATCTTCAGAAGCAGATGCACTTACAATTAATGTAGCCTTTACAGTAACAGTCTGTACATCTTCTGTCTGACCGTTATATGTACCTGCCGGAATTGTATGTACTGTATAGAATGGACATGAAGCCATTAATGCGTCTGCAACTGCTCCATCGATTGGAACTAAGTATGCATCGTTTGTTGTACATAACTCTGTGATAGCCGGTGTTGGAGGTCCTGCTACGATAAATGCCGCATCAATCTTACCATCCTTTAATGCATCTGCACTGTCAGCAAATGACTGGTACTGTGCATTAATATCTTCTTCTGTTAAGCCGGCTGCTGTTAATACGTCAACTGCATTGAAGTATACACCTGAACCAGGAGCACCGATAGAAACGGACTTACCTGCTAAGTCTGCTACAGACTTAATTTCAGGATCCATAGTAACTAACTGAACTGCTTCTGCATATAAACCTGCTACTGTACGGAAAGAATCAACCTTACCTTCAGATTCGAAAGAACGTGTACCTTCCCAAGCATAAGCCATAACGTCTGACTGAACAGTACCTAACTGATAGTCGCCTGCTGCGATACCCTGGATGTTAGCCTTAGAACCGTCTGTAGAAACAACTGTTACATCAATACCTGCATTATTCTTAATATACTGGCCGAGAACTCCGCCGTAACCATAATATGTACCTGCTGTTCCGCCTGTACCCATTGTCATCTTAGATGCACCTGCGCCACCGCATGCAACTAATGTAAGTGCCATTACTGAAATAAGCACCATAGAAATAATCTTTTTCATTCAATTATCCTCCTTAAAATTTTACCCATTCAAAAACACATCAATATAAATATACAATTCCATCTGTATAATTTCAAGAAGAAATTGTATTTTTTTACAAAAAAGCACCGATTATTGCCCTCATTCCTATCTCCCATCGTATATTGGCAAATCGCCTTCTATGTACTTAGTATTACGAAGTGCCAAAATACTGACAATTATGCTCACAAGTGAAGGAATTGAAAAAATAAATATTTTTACATAATCATCCAATTGACCCACAAATGCTTCTACATTTTTGGATGACGGAAAGGCCAAAAAACACATAATAAGCATACCGGTGCTAAAAATAAGTTTGATAATACTGTCATTTCTTACCATGCGTGTAAAATCAGCCGTATCACGCTTTCTGTATGTATGAATTCCGTATATAAATGCTACTGTTTCTGCTATTAAAGGTCCAATCAACAGAATTATCATAGCAACTATAAGTATCCATGCAAATGCACCAAAGAGACTTCCACCTGCACCAAATAAAACCTGCCAGCCGGCGGTAACATCATCCGGATTCACATTTTCCATCAAACCGGCACTCTCACCAATCCATCCGCTCAAAAGAAAAGTCAATACAATAAGCATAATCAGCACACCTGCAATAAACACAAGCGTAATACCATGCATAACCGTTGAAATCAAAGAATACTTTGATACTTTATCCCTAATCATCAATATTTAATCCCCTATGTACAAATTCCCTTTTACAAAATTA
>JAZMZZ010000155.1:0-7910 GCA_045586245.1 Lachnospiraceae bacterium
TTTCCCATTCCGAACCGACCTCGCACTGGAAGCGCGTGAATTCATTGAAGAAGCTAACGGTGAAATGCGCGGCATCATTGTTGACACTTACATGGATGCCTCTGATTCCGTACAAGTTACCCATGTTCAAATCACCAGCAAAAACGGGGCCAAAGCTATGGGAAAACCTATCGGCACTTATATCACCCTGGAAGCTGATGCCCTGACGGAGCCGGACGAAGGTTATCACAGGGAAGTATCTGTTTGTATTGCCAAGCATTTACAGGGCCTGCTTGAGGAATGTAGTAAGAGCCGTTTTCTTAATAGTGAGAAATCCATTCTCGTTGTCGGTCTCGGCAACCGTGATGTTACGGCAGATGCACTCGGTCCTGAAGTTGTGGACCACTTAAACATAACCAGGCACATGCTTACCCAATTTGGTCCTGCTGCCTATCCCGGAAAGAAAGTCCCCTGCATCAGCGGTCTCGTTCCCGGTGTAATGGGCAAAACCGGCATGGAAACAGCTGAAATTATCAGTGGTGTTGTCAATACTACCGCTCCCGATATAGTTATTGTTATTGACGCACTGGCAGCCAGAAGCACCAAACGTCTGACACGTACCATACAAATTACCAATACCGGTATCCATCCGGGCTCCGGTGTAGGCAATCACAGGCATTCCCTTACCCAAGAAAATCTTGGTATCCCGGTTATCGCAATCGGAATCCCGACGGTTGTTGATGCCGCCACCATAGTATGTGATGCCATTGAACGTCTTAATAATAAACATCCTGAATCCGTTGATTTTTTTACGGCAGAAACAGAGGAGGCTCTTTATGATATGCACAATATGTATGTCACCACCAAAGACATTGATTCCACTATCAAACGACTCGGGTTCACATTATCAGAAGCCCTTAATATAGCCTTTGATTGTTCTGATGAATAAATAAATCACAAAAGGAGAATAGTCCTATCATAGTTACCATTCTCCTTTTTTCCTCTTTGTATTATCTGCGGTGTCCGCCACCGCCAAAACTGCTGCCGCCTGCGGAACGGTGACTTCCGCCACCTCCGCCAGAGGAACCCGAATCACTCTGGATTTTGACGCGGTTAAGTGATTTGCGCAGGAAACGGTCTTCCTTAAAACGCACTACCGGTCTGCCACCTACCACATAAGTAGAGCTTGTGGTCGTCTTTTTTCCGCTTCTTCCGATGCAGTTAACCGCAAGGAAAATTGCCGCAATAACAAATGAACCAAGTATCAGAATCATCGGATTATACATTTCGCCATCATCCTGTACATACTGATTCTCATACTCCGTAACAAAACGGTAATAAGCTTCGTAAGGATTGTTGTCTACTACTGACAGGCTATAATCCACAACATAATCAATCATACCTTCCGAAAAAGTATCCCTAACTCTTCCTGAGGTCAACATCCAAGAATATACCCATCCGTCCGATTCCCGGTACCAGTTATCCAAAAGAAGCGTACCATCACCTATCGGCTTATCAAAACCGAATTTGTGCTCCTCGTAGAAATTATCGGCATAAACCATAACCCATTTATCCGTAGATACCGGCCCGATGATCTCTTCGTATGGCTTCACATACTCTTCCAATGATTCATTCAAGGTAACAATGACTATATCACTGCGTGTTTCCACTTCTTTTTTGGCAATCACTTCACGCAAAGAGTCTTCTTCTGCATCTGACAAAACATCCGCATAGTCAAACACTCTTTCCGTTGTATCACACTCCGTATTGGCACGGGTAGAGGCCAATGCGGATACCGAATTACCCATGGAAGCAAAAAATGCTCCTGCACTGATAGCCAGGCAGCCTAAAAATACGGCCGCCGTATAAGCAAACAGTTTCGGATAAGCAACCGGTGTCTTACCAATTACTTTTCCCGTCTGTCCGTTTACATGATATATATACTTTTTGCCACGGTACTCAAATTCATATACCCATACCGGAAGCAGTACATAATTCTCTGCCCGCTGATGCAAATCAATATTTTCATTTGCCTGCGTTAACGTAGCATAACCGTTTAATGTCTCCCTAAGCAGGGATTTGGAATCCGTTCTTGCTTTTACTCTTGCGCGATTGCCAAGCACTTCCTTATCATCGCTGTATTTTTCCGCAAGAAATCCGGACATATATTTGTCTTCAAAATTGATTAGTGCCTTATAATCATAAGGCTCCATTAAATCCATAACGGAATTGTCCATGGAAACCGAAGCATCCACCGGAATCTTATGAAATTCCGCATCCATATCACGTGCCACCTGGAAATAAGAGGTTTCCGTATATTTATAATCACCGCTTATCCATGTACGCACCTTGGTACCGATGGCACGATACGTAATATCCGCATGATAATCATACATAAAAAACGGGACATACATACCTTCCATCTTACTGATGCTGGCGTATGACATATATTCCTTTGGTGTAAAAAACCGCTTCTTAAATTCTGCCTTAATCGCCGCAACTGCCTGATCTTTTGTGATTTTAAAAGGAAGTACCAGATGCGGTGTATATTCACCACTGATTCTTTCTTCAAAAACATGATAACTGCCGCAGTTCGGACATTTCATGGCTGATGTATGTTCGCCGGGTTCAAGAGGTGCTCCGCAGTTTCCACACTGCAAAAGACCGACACCGGCTATCTTTTCCTGCGATTCCTCACTCTCACAATGAGGACAGTACATAGAGCCTGTCGCAGGATTGTATATCGAATTGCCCCCACAATTCTTACACTTAAAAATCATATTTCTTTCCCCTATTCGTATTACATTCTTTCAGGTGCTTCAAAACCGAGTACGTCGATACATGCCTCTAAGATTTCTTTACAAAGTACTAAGAGCGCAATGAAACTTGCTTTTTTAGCCTCATCCTCTTCTGCGAGGATTTTGGTCTCATGGTAGAAGCTGTTAAATGCGTTACACAAATCATAAATATACGCACAAATCTTATGCGGTGCACATTCTTCGTATGCCCCTTCCATCATCGCATTAAACTTGGAAATTTCAATCATCAAATCCTTCTGATGCTTCGTAACCGGTGCCTGCACGGTAATTCCCTCAAGTACACCGCCGCCCTGTACATATTTAGCCAGAATGGACTTGATACGCACGATGGTATATAAAATGTATGGACCGGTATCGCCTTCAAAGGAAGTGAAGCGGTCGATATCGAATACATAATCCTTGGATGCCTGGTTGGAAAGGTCGCCGTATTTTACAGCAGAAAGTGCTACAATCTTAGCGGTTTCTTCTGCTTCTTTGGCATCCATCTTGCCGCCTTCGGTCATCTTACGTAACATCTCTGCATTGATGTCGGCAAGCAAATGTTCCAGACGCATAACACCGCCGTCACGTGTCTTAAACGGCTTGCCGTCTTTGCCGTTCATCGTACCGAAACCGATGTGCATCAGTTCTGTCTGTGGTGTTACCAGATTCGTCTTTCTTGCGCAACGGAATACCTGCTCAAAATGAAGTGCCTGACGCTTGTCGGTCAGATAAATCAATTTGTCCGGCTTGTACTGTTCCATACGTTCTTTAATGGTTGCAAGGTCGGTTGTCGTATACAATGCCGCACCGTCGGATTTTAAAATCATACAAGGAGGAATCTCCTTGGTGTCTGTTTCTTCTTTGACATCCACAACAAGCGCGCCTTCACTCATATAAGCAAATCCGTCATCCTTCATCTTCTGTGCCATGGCAGGAATGATGTCATGCACATCGGATTCACCCTTCCAAAGGTCAAATTCCACGTTCAGATTAGCGTAATTCTTCTTAAGGTCAGCTACGGAAATTGCCATAATATGTTTCCAAAGCGCACGGTATCCGCGTACTCCGGACTGTAATTTAAAGGTTGCTTCCAATGCTTTTTCTTTGTAGGCTTCATCCGTTTTGGATTTGCCGGAAGCGGTCGGATAAATCTCTTCCAGTTCTGCTAATGTAAATGGTGCTTCTGTCGGATACTCACCTTCATAATTTTCATCAAAATAAACCAAATCCGGCTGGCGTTCCTGCAATTCGGTAATAATCAGTCCCATCTGGAGTCCCCAGTCACCCAAATGGATATCACCGATTATCTCATGGCCCGCGTAACGTACGATTCTCTTAATACTCTCGCCGATAATTGCAGAACGCAGATGTCCGACATGCAAAGGCTTGGCTACATTCGGTCCGCCGTAGTCAATCATCAATTTCTTAGGATTCTGCGGCATCTCAAGACCGAATTTCTCATCTTCTGCCATCTCACGCAAAAACTGTGCCAGAAATTCCTTATTCAAATCCATATTAAGAAATCCCGGTGCTACTGCGCTGACATTTTCTACAATCTTACTGTCTGCAAGCTTGTCTGCCACATCATTTGCAATCATAATCGGAGCCTTCTTGTACAATTTGGCACCTGCCATGGCTCCGTTACACTGATATTCGCAAAGGTCGGGACGGTTGGATAACGTCACCTTGCCAAGGCTTGCATCGTATCCTGCCGCCTCAAAGGCCTGCTGCATTTCCTGTGAAATCAAATCCAGTATTTTTTTCATAATCTATCTCCCTTTCATTTGGAAAAATCGCAACCACAGTAATTCTGCCGGTATAAATCATACTCTTTTGACAATTCTATGGAGCGTAAATATCCGTTATTTTTCTTAAAATCGGAAGGCAGGAATGCAATTCCCATTTCCTCCCCGATCCGGTTCCCAATCTCATTAATCAACTGCGCATTCTTAAGCGGGCTGATGGTAAGTGTCGTGGTAAAATAATCCATCCCCAACTCTTTTCCCACTCTTGCACTCTCTCTTAAACGCAGTTCAAAGCATCTGCTGCAGCGGCTGCCGCCCTCCGGTGCATCCTCCAAACCTTTAATGGTCTGCAGATAGTTGTCCACATCATATTTTCCTTCTGCAAAGGCAATCTTGTGAAGGCGGATACTCTCTTTGGTTGTTCCTTTTGTTACAACCGCCTCTTCCAAAAGATTATACGCATCAATCAGCCTCTGCTGTTCTGCCACACGCTTGCGGTATTCGTCCTCATCCATAATATTCGGATTGTAATAGAATACCGTCACCTCAAAATGCTGCCGCAGATATTCCATGCAGTAACTGCTGCACGGCGCACAACAGGAGTGCAAAAACACCTTTTTCGGTGTGTGCATGGATGCTATTATTTTTTCCAGTTCTTTCTGATGGTTGACTTTGTTCATATCACTCAGATTTTGTTTCGTAATTATTTTCTTCAGATGGTATAGTATACCACTTTGTCAAGTATAGCATAAGTATTTTTTACGTTCAATGAAAAAGAAAACACCGGACACAAAAACAGGAGCCACTATGTGGCTCCCATTCATACGCAATCGCTATATTCCCCAATTAACAATCCTTATTCTTCTACTTCCGCTTCCGCCTCTAACTTTTCAAGTCGCTTCTTGCATGATCTTGCCGCAAGCGATAATGCAACAAAGCAAATGCCTGCAACCATAACAAAGCTAATAGCTGCCGCAATAATCATTACGATTACTTTGTCTTCTGAATCTCCAAGATTTACCCAGAAAGTAATACTGTTAATCACTGCCGTAGCCAAACCGGCGATCACACTAATAATGGCATTCGTCTTTGCATCCGGCTTAAGTCTTCTATCCCAAATTCCTGCCCGCATACAAGCCACTACATGATACAAACACGTACACATAAATACAAACCACTCACCTGCAATATGGGACATCGCATCTGCTTTAAAAACAACCATCTGAACAATAATAGAAGCAAAAAGTGCCCAGAACGCAAACCAAAATCCGTTCTTCTCAATACGTAATAACTTCTGTTCCTGCATCTCATCCAATAAATTCTTCTTATTCTTAAACATTGTCATTCCCCTCCCAAAAAATCTCATCTAAAGTCTTTCCTAATTCTTTACATATTGCAATGCACAAATTCAATGTCGGATTATAGTCGCCGGCTTCTATCATACCAATCGTCTGCCTGGTAACGCCGACACGCTTTGCCAGATCAATCTGTGATAAATCCTTCTCCATCCGCGCAAGCTTTAATTTTAAATTCTTCACGTAACATTCTTCCTTTCCACAAAATTATATTGGTGTTCTGTAATTACATCGACCTTATAATTGCATTATACACAATATTTTGCATATGTCAACTATATTTTGCATATGTTTTATATTTTTTTCTTTGGCAATTTATTTTATGCATTCAAAAGACTAATATTGGGAACATTTTTACAATAAAAAAGGCCTTGCCATAAATGACAAAGCCTCTGTTTTTCTTAATTTTACTCCCCAAACACAAAATCCCTGAGTGCCGGATGAATCGTATCATACGCAAATCCGCAGTTACGAACGTGCTGTGTATAAACAAAAGATGTCTTGGTCTTGGTATCCATGACAATACAGCTTCCTGCCGCGCCGTCCCATCCGAACACGCCTGCCGGTGCCTTTGCACCTACAAGTTCAGGATTTACAAGCACCTGCACACCGCAACCATAACCATAGCCTTTACGCCCCATCTTATTTGCAATATCTTCCATGCCTGCTTCTTCAAGAAGATTTACTTTCATTATCTCAATGGTTTCAGGTTTCAGAATGCGCACGCCATCCTTTGTGATACCGCCACAGGCAATTACATCCGCAAATGTGGCATAATCTTCCGTACAACTGATAAGACCTGCGCCACCGCTCTCATAGTTATCGGACAACTGATAACAGCAACTTGGCTCCATCGGAACAATCTTATCTTCTTCGCAGATAAACTGGTCTGCCAATTTATCCAAATGATTCATCGGCTTAGCAAAGAAAGTACGCTCCATATGTAAAGGTTCCCAGATATTTTTCTTCAGATATTCACCGAAAGACATACCCGATACCACTTCAATAATGGCTGCTGCCACATCATGACTCAAACTGTATTCAAAATGCTCGCCCGGATTAAAAAGTAACGGGGATTCCACAAAAGAATCCACGATTTCCCTTGTCGTAGCGGAATTTCCTTTTTCCTGTAATACACGCACAATACCCGGACGCTCTAAGTTGTAATCCAGTCCTGACTGCATGGAAAGAAGATATTTGATTTTTAGCGGTGCCGTAGCCGGGGCTGCCTCGCCGTCTTTTTCCACCATCAGATTCTGATAAGCAGGCAGATATTTGCCAACCTCATCTTCCAGACTGAGTTTGCCCTGTTCCACAAGCTGCATGATACAAACCATGGTCTGCACCTTTGTCATGCTAAACATCAGATACAATTCATCGCCTGCAACCGGCTTTGTCTTTGCCACGTCCGTTGTCCCGTTCATGTGGCGGTAAATCTGCTCATGGTCTTTATACACAATGCAATCCACCGATGGGATGCCTCTTTTTTCAAGCGAATCCAAATATTCTGTCATTCCCTGTAAATTCATTTTTTCCAAACCCTCTTTTTCTTCTTTGTCCGTGAAATCTAAAATAAGCTCATCTGCTCATATCTCTTGGGAAATTCATGCAGATAGGCAAAACATTTTTCCACGTCACAAATAATATTACTCTCTTTACAACGCCTGCGCAAGTTGTTCATTAATTGTTGGTGATTATCGCTTGTTACTTCATAAGCAAGCCCATACTTTCTCTGATAACGCTCTTTCAGTCCCGGAAAATGCTTATCCAGTGCCGCATAATAATACTCCCTGTCGCCCTCGCGCAAAGTCACTCCCATACCAAAGCAGATAATCCCTTTTACCTTTGCACGGACGCAGTAATCCAAAATACCGTTAAGATTCTCCATGGTATCATTGATAAAAGGCAGAATCGGCGACAGCCACACCACCGTCGGAATTCCTTCATCACGCATAATCTCCAAGACTTCAAAACGTCTTTTTGTTGTGCAGACATTCGGCTCCAGTATCCGGCACAAATCCTCATCGTAT
>JAZMZZ010000156.1:0-4606 GCA_045586245.1 Lachnospiraceae bacterium
GCTCCTTTCAGGTTTCTTACAAAGCGTTTCATAACCGGCACCAGAAGATAGAACAAAACAAATATACTGATTGTCCATGTATAACTTAAATTACCCCAGAAAGTCTTATCTGACGGAATATAGGTTGACAGCAGGAAAAAATATCTCGGCCATCCGATTCCGCTGGAATCTATGGGAGTACTTTTTAAAATCCATTCATAAAGAACAAAATTATAGAGAATTACTGCATAATATAGTGGGAGAATTTTGAAAGCACGTTTAACCCAATATCGCACACAGCCTCTTTTTCTGTTCTCATCCTCTAAATCTTTTGATCCAAATGCCAAAAAACCACTCAGAATAAAAAATAAATACACTCCTCTTGCGCCAAAGTCCATAACCTTCTCTATTGCGCCCTCTACCTCCATTTGGGCTCCCAAATGGCACAGAAATACACCAAGGCAGGCTATTACACGCAAAAGTTGTAATCCTACTACTCTTTTCTTATTCATCAACACTCCTCAAATACAATTCAAGTCTTGCCATATCTTTTAAAAGCCTGATTAATTAATACATTTCATATAATAACTATACATACTCGCATATGTATTCGGATCATAATGGAATCCGTCATTTTCCCTTGTTGCAAATCCGCTGTTTACCAAATGTGTGTACAAATCAATCCAATGAACACCGGTAAGTCCATTCTGCAATTTCGCATTAAATTCTACCGCTTCATCATTTGTATGGTAAGGATTTTCATGGCATGGGCCTACTGATGCATAATAAACCGTAGCGCCTCTTGCGTTCCACGCCGCAGCCACTTCACTAATCTTCTGGATATAGGTGTCTGCTTTCCCCGGGTCGTTGGCTCCAAGGTTAATAACTACTTTTGTCCCCTGTGTAATATATGGGTCTGCAGTCGGAACTGCATCACTCACAAACCACTTAATCCCCTGTGCATGTTCTGCAATCCATATGCATGGGTTTTCACCGACACAACTTTTCATCTCAGCCGTTCTGGAATCACCGATTAAAATGATATTTGTTGTCGGAGTAGAAGGTGCGCTATTTGCAGCTGCCTGCTGAATCTGCTCTACAGGTACCGGCTCATTCTGTAAATACTTGTCGCTCACATAGGCTTTTTCATCTTTATATGTAATCTCAAACCAGCCGGTAGATGCCTGTCCGGTAACCTTTACTTCTTGTCCGTGTGCCAGTGCACCTACTCTGTCAAAATCCGTAGAAGGTCCTTTTCTGACATTGACTGATTTTGAAGCATACATGCTCACTTCTTCCATCGGTGTCACAGTATATTCTATCGCTTCCGCCTCTTCCGTAACGGTCTCAACCTCCGTTGCAATCTCTGTTTCGGTTTCTGTCTCCGGCTCTGTTACAGCCTCTTCTTCCGTTTCCGGTTCTGTTGCAATTGTCTCTGCCTCAGCCAAAGTCTCACTTGCCACTTCTTCGGCATCGGTCTCTTCTGCCGTTTCTACTGCCGCAGCTTCCTTCGGTGCTTCTTCTGTCTTTCCGCATCCGTATGCCATAACTGACAAAAGCAATAAATACAAAAACAGGTATCTTTTGATTGTTCGCATCTTTTGTTCCCCTCATTCCATTTCGTAAAATAACTAACACTTGAATCATACACCATTATCCGTCATTTGTCTTCTGTTTATAAATTTTTTAATTCTTTCTTATTTCGCGATGGAATAGGATGCATTTTTTCCCCATTAGTGGTATATTGTAACAGATGGAGGTATTTAACCATGTTAAAAAAGAAAAATCCTGCAGGGCAGGGCTTAAATATTATTATTGTCGGTTGTGGCAAAGTCGGCACCACACTTGTAGAGGAGTTGAGCCAGGAAGGCCATGCCATTACCATTGTTGATAAGGATTATCAGAATGTACAGACCATTGCCAATATGTACGATGTTATGGGTATCTGCGGAAACGGTGCCAGCTACAGCGTATTAAAGGAAGCCGGAATTGAAGGAACCGATCTCATTATTGCGGTTACCGCATCCGACGAATTGAATCTTTTATGCTGTACGGTTGCCAAGCGTGTCGGTAACTGCGCCGCCATTGCCAGAGTCCGCAACCCGGAATACAACAAAGAAATCGGTTATCTTCGTGACAAATTAGGTCTTGCCATGATTATTAACCCGGAATACGAAGCAGCTGTCGAAGCGGCGCGTATCCTGTACCTGCCATCCGCTCTTGAGGTAAATACCTTTGCACACGGACAGGCAGAACTGATTAAGTTTAAGATTCCGGAAGGAAATACTCTGGATGGAATGACTATAAAAGACATTGGTAATCATATCGATACCAAGATTCTTATTTGTGCCGTGGAGCGTAATGGTGAAGTCTATATTCCGGATGGTAATTTTACACTTGTTGCCGGAGACATTGCTTCCTTTGTTTCCTCCCGTAAAAAGGTAAAAGAATTTTTGGTGGCTATCGGATTTAAGACCAACAAAGTAAAAGATACAATGATTATCGGCGGTGGTAAATCTACTTATTACCTTGCCAAACGTCTTCTTAGAAACGGTATCTCCGTTAAAATCATTGAAAGTGACCGTTCCCGTTGTGAGGAACTCAGCAAACTGCTTCCTAAGGCTATTATCATCAACGGTGACGGAACGGATGAAGATTTATTAAAAGAAGAGGGCATTGAATATGTCGAGTCCTTCGTACCTCTTACCGGTATCGACGAAGAAAATATTTTACTGACTCTTTATGCAAGACAGGTATCAAACGCCAAAGTCATTACAAAGATTAACCGTATCAATTTTACAGAAGTAATTGACACTCTGGATCTTGGAAGTGTTGTATATCCGAAATATATTACCGCAGAGGCCATTATTGCATATGTCCGTGCCAAGAATGCTTCTAAGGACAGTAATATTGAGACCCTGTACCATATGTTTAATCATCGTGTGGAAGCAATTGAATTCCGCGTTGACGACGAATCCGCTGTGACGGACATTCCTTTTAAAGATCTTCATTTGAAGAAAAATTTATTGGTATCCTTTATTAACCGTAACGGGGATATCATTATCCCAAGCGGTAATGACTGTATCCGCCTCGGTGACACGGTTATGATTGTAACTACCCAAACCGGTTTTTATGATATTCAGGATATTCTGGAAGACAGATAAGGAAGAGGATTATGAATCGCGCAATTATTCGTTATGTTTTAGGCAGCGTACTTAAGATTGAAGCCATGCTTATGCTTCTTCCCTGTATCGTTGCCGTAATTTACAAAGAACAGCAAGGTATCCAATACCTTCTGGTGGCTCTTATCGCAGGGCTTATTGGCGTGGCCATGACTTTCAAAAAGCCACACAACCATGTTTTTTATTTAAAAGAAGGGTGCATTATTACCGCCTTGAGTTGGATTTTGCTCAGTATCGTAGGCTGCGTGCCTTTTATTCTGACTGGTGAGATTCCTTCTTTTACGGATGCTCTGTTTGAAACGATTTCCGGTTTTACTACTACCGGTGCCAGCATATTAAATGATGTGGAAGCGCTTTCCCACACATCCCTGTTGTGGCGAAGCTTCACGCACTGGATTGGCGGTATGGGTGTTTTGGTATTTATGATGGCCATTATCCCTATGAGCGGCGGCTCCAATATCAACCTGATGAAAGCAGAAAGCCCGGGACCGTCTGTTGGTAAACTGGTTCCCAAGATGCGTCACACTGCCAGAATCCTGTATTTGATTTATTTTGCATTAACTCTTATTCAGATTATTTTATTATTACTCGGTAATATGCCTTTATTTGATTCCGTTGCCACGGCATTCGGAACGGCAGGTACCGGCGGTTTTGGTATTAAAAACAGTAGTATTGCAGACTATTCCCCTTATATCCAGTGGGTAGTTGCCGGCTTTATGATACTGTTCGGAATTAACTTTAATGCCTATTATCTGATTCTCTACCGCCAGTTTAAAAAGGCATTTACGATGGATGAAATCAGGGTATACCTTTTAATCATTATTGCTGCTGTTACAGTAATTACTATGGAACTGGTAAATAGTTCCATGGCAATATGGGAGGCTCTCAGACACTCCACCTTCCAGGTGGCATCCGTTATGACTACCACCGGCTTTGCCACTGCGGACTTTAACCAATGGACGGCACTAAGCCGTACGATACTGGTTCTGTTAATGTTTATCGGTGCCTGCGCCGGAAGTACCGGTGGCGGTATTAAGGTATCGCGCTTTATTCTGGTTATCAAAACCGTATTCAAGGAAATCGGCAGTTACCTTCATCCGCGCAGTGTCAAAAAGATTAATCTGGACGACAAACCGGTAGAGCATGAAGTCATGCGTGCAACCAATGTATATTTTGTCACCTTCCTTGTTATCTTTGTATTCTCCTTACTGGTTGTATCATTGGAAGAAAAAGATCTGGTTACGAATTTTACTGCGGTAACAGCAACCATCAATAATATCGGACCGGGACTTGAAATGGTAGGCCCGACTGCCAATTTTGCACATTTTAACCCTTTAACCAAATGGGTTCTGATGTTTGATATGCTGGCCGGACGTTTGGAACTTTTCCCAATGCTTATGTTATTCGTGCCCCGTATCTGGATGGATTTCTTTGCACGTACCGGT
>JAZMZZ010000157.1:0-4026 GCA_045586245.1 Lachnospiraceae bacterium
AAATAACCGAATCTCTTAATGCCGACCTTATCGCCTAAAGCCTCTTTAATGGCGTTTCCAAGTACGATACCGGTATCTTCTACCGTATGGTGTCCATCCACCTCTAAATCGCCTTTTACGGTTAAATCCATGTCAAAGAAACCATGCTTTCCAAAGCCGTTTAACATATGGTCAAAGAATCCGATTCCCGTATTTACATTGGTAACACCTGTTCCGTCAATTGTAAGGGACAAATTAATGTCCGTTTCTTTGGTTGTTCTAGTTACAGAAGCTTTTCTTTCCATATTTTTCTCCATAAAACATATTTATTTCTGCCAAAATTACTATACCATATTTTATTCAAAACGTACACGGATAGAATTGGCATGTGCCGTTAACTGTTCCTGCTCTGCAAAATATTCGATTTTGCCATGTACCTTTTCAAGTGCTTCTTTTGAGTAGGAAATTATGCTTGTTTTCTTAGTAAAATCATCCACGTTCAGTGGGGAGAAGAACCTTGCCGTACCGTTTGTCGGTAAAATGTGGTTCGGGCCCGCAAAATAATCACCAAGCGGTTCGGAAGAATATTCGCCGATAAAAATGGCACCGGCATTCTTAATCTTAGTCATAACATTGTAAGGGTCTTTTGTCATGATTTCCAAGTGTTCGCTTGCAATGTCATTGGCTGCGGCAATGGCATCATCCAAAGAATCCGTTACAAGGATATAACCGTAGTTTTCAAGGGATTTCTCAATTATTTCGGTGCGGCTTAATTCCTGTGTGAATTTATCCACTTCTGCGGAAACTTTCTTTGCCAGTTCAGCACTTGTGGTAATTAAGATGGCACTTGCCAGTTCATCATGTTCTGCCTGGGATAAAAGATCAGCCGCTACATATCTTGGATTGGCTGTTTCATCGGCAATAACAAGGATTTCGGATGGTCCTGCTACGGAATCAATGCCGACATAACCGAATACTGCTTTTTTGGCAAGGGCAACAAAGATATTACCCGGGCCTGTAATCTTATCTACTTTCGGTACAGAGTCGGTTCCGTAAGCCATGGCTGCAATTGCCTGCGCACCGCCGATTTTGTAAATCTCATCAACGCCTGCTATATCCGCTGCTACAAGTGTTACAGGGTGTACACTTCCGTCTTCTTTTCGTCCCGGAGTACAGAGAACGATTTTCTCAACACCCGCTACTTTGGCTGGGATAATGTTCATAAGAACACTACTTGGATAGAACGCTTTTCCGCCCGGTGCATAACAGCCTGCTTTTTCAATCGGTGTAATCTTCTGTCCTAAAATGGTTCCGTCTTCCTTTGGGATAATCCAGCTTTCACGAAGCTGTTTTTCGTGGAATAAACGGATATTTTCTGCCGCTTCTTTTAAGATGGAAACCAGTTCTTCGTCTACCTGTGTATAGGCATTCTTGATTTCATCGGCAGAAACGCGGACATTGTCTTTGTTACAATCCCATTTGTCAAACTGTTTTGTGTAGGAAAAAACAGCCTCATCGCCGTTTTGCATAACATTATTTACAATGTCAGCTACGGTTTTTTCGTACTGTGTATAGTTGTTGGGACTTCTTTTTAATAAGTCCTCCAAAATGTTTTTCTTGGTATCTTCCGTTAAACTTACAATTCTCATATCTTCACATCCTTTATTTTTCTTCTAAAGCCACACGTAATTTATTAATCAGCTCATGGATGCGTTTGGATTGCATCTGCATACTCACCTGATTGACAATCATACGGGCGGATAATGGGCAGATTTCCTCCAAAACCTCCAAACCGTTCTCCCTAAGCGTAGAACCGGTTTCCACGATGTCAACAATAACATCGCCGAGTCCGACAATCGGACCAAGTTCAACAGAGCCGTTTAATTTGATAATATCCACGGTCTGATGCTTTTTATTGTAAAAATAATCTTTTGCAATTAACGGATATTTGCTGCATACACGGATCATTTCGTGATGTTGCAGTAATTCTTTTGCACTTGCAGGGCCACAGACACACATGCGGCATTTGCCAAAGCCAAGATCCAGCACTTCATAAACCTGGCGGCCTTCTTCCATCAGGGTATCTTTTCCGACAACACCGATATCGGCGGCACCGTACTCTACATAGGTCGGTACATCTGGCCCTTTGGAGAGGAAAAATTTCAGTTTCAACTCTTCGTTAACAAAAATAAGTTTACGCGTATCCTTATCCTTCATCTCTTCGCAGGTAATACCGATGGATTCGAGTAATTCCAGCGTCTGCTTGGCAAGACGACCCTTTGTTAATGCAAATGTTAAATATGTATTGTCACTCATCTTCTAACCTTCTTTTCTCATTTCTACCGCAAAACCATTGGCTCTAAGCGTTGTTGCTTCTTTTAAGACCTCCACAAAAGTATCTTCCGTAAAGGTGAGGACTTTTTTCGGCTCATCCAGTGTCACTTCTACGGACTGTCTTGTAATGGCCTGCATCAAATCATCAATTAAAATCACGAAACCGATGGCCGGGGCTTTTTTACCAAACTGTGATAAAAGGCTGTCGTAACGGCCGCCTTTTACGATGGCATCTCCGACACCGTATGTATAAGCCTTGAAAATCATGCCGGTATAGTAATGGTATTGTGTCAGCATTCCAAGGTCAAAGGATACATACTGTTTAATTCCGTACTGCTGTAATACCTGATACAGCTCTGCAAGACGTGCAATCGCATCCTTGGAGCGTTTGTTATCGGCAAGTCTGGATGCTGTTTCAAGAACTTCCACGGAACCTACCAGTTCGCCGGTTTTTAATAATTTTTCGCGGATGGATTTGTCAACTTCTTCGTTTAATAAGTATTCCTGTGCACCAAAGAAATTCTTGTTGGAAATATACTCATGGACAGTTGCTTCCATCTCAGCTGAGAATGCAAATTCCTCGCATAAACCTTTGAAATATTCCACATTACCGACGCTAACCATAAAATCGGTAAGACCGGCATTTAAAAGTGCCTGAATTGTCACGCTTAACACTTCTGCATCCGCATATACGCTCTTATCTCCAATCAGTTCCACACCCATCTGTGTGGTTTCTTTTAATTTACCCTGTAAATTGGAAACATTGGTAAAGGCATTGCCAAGGTAGGAAAAACGAAGCGGTTCGTTCTTATCCATAAAATATTTGGCGGCACATCTGGCAATCGACGGTGTAAAGTCCGGACGAAGTGCCAGGGTATTACCCTCTTTATCAAAGAATTTGTACAATTCCCTGGATGGTGTGGTTCCGATTTCGTTTCCAAATACATCAAAAAATTCAAAACTCGGTGTTTGGATATCTTCGTATCCGTAGGATGCAATCGTTTTATGTAAAAGTGTCTGTACTTTTAATTTCTTCTCGTATTCTGTTCCGTAAATATCGCGTACACCTTCGGGTGTATGTAATAATTGTTTGCCCATGATAACTCCATTTCTGTTTGTTATGCACGCTTTAGTGTGGTAACGTGCTACCATGCTACTAAACTAAATTATATGTAGTATATCCTTATGTGGTTACTATGTCAACCTTTTCTTTCCAATAAATCTTTCTGTAACATGTCTAAGTACGGCACAAAGGCACCGGCCTTTATTTTGAAAAAATATTCTTCATTTAATTCGTCAAAACGGAAACTCTTGCGGCCGCCGTTTTGGGCTCTTTCCCAAAAGGTGAGAAGTTCACTAAGTCTCAGATAATAGAACACTTCTTTGTGCGAATAATACAGTAAGAAGAAAGCAATTCCCTTCTGCTTTTCGAAATTCTTCATGAATTCCACCTGATGTTCATGGATATTCTGCAAAGAAAACGTATCCTGCGCGGATTCCTTGGCATCAAAACAAACCGGAATCCCCTGTACGGCTCCGATATAGTCAACGGTACTCTTCTGCTCAAAATATGCCAGTGTGATATGGCGGTGTTCCTGATCGATTTTAATCGGTGTAATCGGTGTAGGAATTTTCTGAATCAGTGCCAGTCCGTTATCTAAATATTTTTCATTTGTGCGGTTTACAAAGTCTTCGAGTATGGAACCTCTAAGA
>JAZMZZ010000158.1:0-3083 GCA_045586245.1 Lachnospiraceae bacterium
GTTAACCTTAGTTACATTCTGGATAAACGGAACCTTAAAATGAAGACCCGGCGTTGTTACCGCCTGTGCCTTACCAAACGTTGTAAGAACCGCCTGCTCCTGCTCCCTAATCTGATAGGTACTCTGCGATGCCATAAGAACAAGTACCAATACCAACGCCACAATTCCTGTTGTCTTAAATACATTGCCAACGCTGTTTGGTCTGATGCGTTCGATGCCATCATCATTTTTCTTTTTGTTAAATAATGCCATTTCTACTCTCCCCTTTTCTTTACATATATTTCACACCAAGCCGGTAAAAATCCGGCCTTAATTGCCACACTTCTGGATAATGAATGTGATTCGCTGGTCCCGTAAAAAGGAAGCGTCCCCTTTTCAAGCAGTTTCTGCTTCATAAGCGTAGTCAGATAGGTTGCCAATCCTTCGCCACGATATTCTTCCTTTACATCAATCCCAATCTGGCGTACATATTTTCCATCCAAACTGGCCCCCGCCATTCCCTTGATACTTCCGTCATCCGAAATTGCTCCTACTCCGATAATATCGGGTTGTGTCGGCGAATAACAAAATGCGTTGTGAAAAGGATTCTCTTCCTTCATCGCCGCAATCTCTTTTTCATCGTACCAGACAACCGGATGAATCTCTTCTATCTTCGGTGCATCCATATCCGGCAAATAGTAGATATGCGTATCCGCAATCTCATATCCGAATTCCCGTAATACCGTATCCAATATTCTCAAGTTCGGAAACTTACAGAACCAATCCGGAGAAACATCCTTAAATATTTCCTCACAACCGTCATAGATACTTTCATCTGCCATCAGATAGGCTTTTCCCATAAACAATATGGCTCTAAAAAAAATATCCGTCTTATGTACCATACGCGCTCCCGGCAACGGTTTTGACTTGGCCAAATACATTTTACCGGGCTGAATTTCCTTTGCTTCTTCCAGATTACAATCCAGTGCAAACTGTTTTTCAATTATCTCTATTGTCTCATTTGCTATTTTCATAAGGATTATATTAGCAAAAGATGTCTAAACATACAACTTCCTAAGTATTAATATTTTATTACCTTTCTATAAAATCTTAAGACAATCCTAAACTATTTCCAGTAAAAAGAAGTTGATACGAACGCGATTATTCTTTATAGTAGTATTGTACTTATGTTACCCAAGGACAAGTTTTACAGATAGGATGTACAAATGGATTTTTATAGAGACGATTTAAGAGAAGAACATTTAAAAAGAGAACGCAAGAAAAGAAACAAACGTAAACGCCTGGTCCGCAGAATCATTATGACTGTTATGACGATTATTATTCTGTCTCTTGGCGGATGCTGTGCTTTTCTATTGGTTCAATACAATCAGGAAAAAAGCCGTGCCGCCGAAGCAATGGTAGAAATAGGAACTCTGGAAGACCGGCTCAATTCAGGAGATTATATTACTACGGTTGAAGCCGATAAGATGGTTGAAGAAGCCGTTTTAAATGCACAGGGCGAATTGCTTAACGAAGTCCGCAGCACTATGGAAAGCGGCCAGACGACACTGACCTTACTTGAGAAACTATTTCCGGATTTGATTATCACTGCTGATAAAGGCCGTTATCATTTCTTTGAGGTAAATCCTAAACTTGCCAAAAACGACTTTAATTATGAGGATTTATCTTACCCGGTATTAAATGAAGAAACCGGTGACTACGAAGGCGATGTAACGTTAGCAGAAAGTTCCGGCATGGAGACCCGTAAAGGTATCGACGTCTCCAAATTCCAGGGTAAAATCAACTGGAAAAAGGTCGCAAATGACGATATTGATTTTGCCTATATGCGTCTTGGATACCGCGGATACGGTAGCGGCAAAATCGTGCTTGATGATACTTTTGAATACAATATCGAAAAAGCAAAAGCCGCAGGCCTGGATATTGGAGTGTACTTTTTCACGGAAGCCATTAATGAAAAAGAAGGTATTGAAGAGGCGGAATTCGTCCTTGAAAATCTCGAAGACTACAAAGTAGACCTTCCGATTGTAATTGACGTGGAAGAATCTGCTTCCTCCGATTCCCGTACAAAGGACCTGACAAAAGAAGAACGCACAAAAGCCGTTATTGCTTTTTGTGAACGCATCAAAGAAGCCGGCCATGAGGTCATGATTTACGGCAATACCAAGAGTTTCATGGTTATGATGGACAACGAACAATTAGAAGATTACAATAAGTGGTTCGCTTACTACAAATATCCTCTCCGCTTCCCATATAAAATGAAGATGTGGCAATACACATCAAGCGGTGAAGTGGACGGAATTGAAGGTGGCACGGATATCAATATTATGTTTTATTAATCAGGTGGGCCGGGGATATCTCCGGCAACCGCTTTTTCGGGGGTAAAATATGGACCATTCCTGTTTTGAACAGGCAAAAGAAAAAATAATCGGCAAAGACAGGCAACGTCTGCAAATCGGTACTCTGTCGGAGAAAACCGTTCATGCCGTGGTTAAGAATTATTATGAACCGGATGAAGATAAACAGGAGATTCCGATTGAAGGCCTGTATGCAGATATTTTTACCGGAAGTGAAATAATTGAGATTCAGACCCGCAGCTTTGACCAGGTCCGCAAGAAACTCGACCGCTTTTTGGAACATTACCCGGTAACTGTTGTTCTTCCGATCCCATTTACCAAGTGGCTCATCTGGATTGATGAAGAGACCGGAGAACTGACCGACAAGCGCAAATCACCCAAAAAAGGTAATGCCTACGAGGCATTCCGTGAACTATACAAAATAAAACCCTATCTCAGAAAAGACGGGCTTACCATTAAATTCTTATTTCTGGACATGGAAGAATACCGTTTACTCAATGGCTGGAGCCATGATAAGAAAAGAGGAAGTTGTCGCTATGATAGGATTCCTACAGCTCTTATTGATGAGATTAGCTTGTCTTGTCCAAAAGATTATATGCAATTTCTGCCGGATACTTTACCGGAGGAATTTACATGCAGTGAATTTGCAAAACATGTGAAAATCCCTGCTAATAAGGCAAATGTTGTTCTTAATATTCTCTTCCATATGGAAGTCGTGGAACGCATTGG
>JAZMZZ010000159.1:0-8115 GCA_045586245.1 Lachnospiraceae bacterium
GAGGGTCACAGGTTCGAGCCCTGTAGGTCCCATACCAAGTTATCTTGGGAAGCGCAGGTGTGGCGGAATAGGCAGACGCAAGGGACTTAAAATCCCTCGGTGGCAACACCGTGCCGGTTCAAGTCCGGCCACCTGCAGTAAAGAGAAATGTTTATATAGCATTTCTCTTTTTTTATTGTATGGGGAAATGCCAAGATAATTATTTTTTTCTTAAAATTAAGCATTTTCTATTTGATTCTTTTGTAATATGTATTACATTTATAATGTAATGATTTGACAGAATAGAGGAAGAAGCATGGTTTTTAGCAGTTTAACATTTTTAGTATATTTTTTTCCTGCTTTCTTTTTAGTATATTTTCTAACACCAAATTCATGGAAGAATTTGGTGATTTTTATTGGCAGTTTTCTATTTTATTTTTATGGAGTTACTGAGAATCCGGCATACGTTTTGCTGATTCTTTTATCGGTTATTGTCAATTTTTTGATTTCGCAGAAATTGGATAAGAGAAATCCGCAAAAAGTAAGAAAAAACTGGCTTTATATAGGCTCTGTTTATAATTTTGGTGTTTTATTTATTTTTAAATATTTGGATTTTGCCATAGAAAATATAAATGGTTTTTTGCATTGGACAGGATTTGATTTGGAACTTCCGTATGCGGATTTAGTTCTTCCCATTGGAATCAGCTTTTACACATTTCAAATCAGTTCGTATTTATTTGATGTATATCGTATGAAAATTCCGGTAGAGCGCTCACTTTTGAAATTGGGAGCTTATTTGTGTATGTTTCCGCAATTAATTGCCGGACCAATCATTACCTATTCGCAGATAAAAGAGGAATTATCCGAAAGAAAGCATAGTTTTCTTAATTGGGAAAACGGAATTAGAGAGTTTGCCATCGGCTTGTCATTAAAAGTATTAATTGCAAACCGTTTGGGCGGTTTATGGAATCAGGTAAATGCCATTGGATACGAAAGTATTTCGACGCCATTGGCATGGCTCGGTATTATTGCGTTTTCGTTTCAGATTTATTTTGATTTTTACGGATATTCATTAATGGCAAAGGGGCTTGGGGAAATAATGGGATTTCATTTCCCGGATAACTTTAAGAATCCGTATTTATCCAAATCCATGACAGAATTTTTCAGACGTTGGCATATCACATTGGGAAGCTGGTTTCGGGAATATGTGTATATACCGTTAGGTGGTAACCGTAAGCACCATTTCCGTAATTTGTGTATCGTGTGGCTCTTGACAGGTTTGTGGCATGGTGCATCATGGAATTTCTTCTTGTGGGGCGGGATTTGTTTGGTATTAATTTGTCTTGAAAAAGCCGGATTGGGGAAATTATGGAACCGTTTTCCGATAGCAGGACATATGTATATGTTTCTTATGATTCCGCTTACGTGGCTTGTATTTGCCATTACGGACTTACAGGAGATAGGTTTGTACATAACACGTCTGTTTCCGTTTTGGAGTGAGACGAAGTATATGGTTTTCCATGGTGATTTCATGAAGTATTTAAAATTATATATGTGGCCATTGATAGGAGCCGTTGTGTGCTGCAGCGGTATGCCAAGAAAAGTATACGAAAAAAAGAAAAACTCTTTTATTTCAGCACTGGTCCTGGTTCTTTTATTCTGGCTTTGCATATATAGTATGTACATAGGATTGGATGATCCATTTTTATATTATCAGTTTTAGAGGATGGATGAGAATGCAAAAGAACAGTGTTTTTAACTATTCTTTTTCAATATTGTTAAGTATCAGTCTTCTGCTGGCAGGGATTGCATGGGTGTTCGGTGCATTCCAAATGAAGGAAGGGCAGTCGATACGTAAAGCATTTACGGAAAAAACAGAGGTTATCAGTCAGGGATTGCGGGATGAGATACAAGGACTGGCAGATATGTTTTTTTTAGGACAGGTTACAGATACGGCATTGAATGAGGAAGAGACAGGGAAAGAGGAATTCTTTATTCCCGAAAACTTAGGAATTGCACAAGAGGATACGGTAACAGAAGCAGAAAGTGTAATAGTAGAAACCGTGCCGGAAGAAAACATTTCCCCTGCAGAGGAAACGGAGGAAAAAATTCAGGTAATATACAAAGCAGATATCAGTTATTTAGATGATGCATTGTTTATTGGGGATTCCCGGACAGTAGGATTGTATGAATATGGCGGACTTGGAAATGCAGAGGTTTTTGCGGATACGGGAATGAGTATTTATAAAGTGTTTGAGAAAGAACTTGTTCTCAAAAGCGGAGAAAGCCTTACTTTGGAGAACGTATTATCTTCAAAGGACTTTGGGAAGATATATATTATGCTCGGTATTAACGAATTGGGATATGATTTTGAGCAAACCGTCGGACGATTTTGTGAGGCGATTGACACGATACGGGAATATCAGCCGGATGCCTACATTTTTATCCAGGCTAATTTACATATCACAAAAGAAAAATCGGAAGAGTCCGAATACTTTACAAACGGCAATATCGACAGATATAATGAAGCAATAGGTAAGTTAGCAGATAATAAACAGATTTTTTATCTGGATGTAAATCCGTTATATGATGATGCAGAGGGCTGTTTATCCAAAGAATTTACGGCAGATCATGCACATATAAAAGGTATTTATTATGCCCAGTGGGTGGATTTTATTTTGCAGAATGCAGTGAGGGAAGAGTAAAAAGGATAATGATTAATTGGTGAGGTAGTAAATATGCGTTTTATATTTTGTCCGTTTTGCGGTTCAAAGCTTATCAGCAAAGAAATCGGTGATGAAGGAATGATTCCTTATTGTGAGAAGTGCAGTATTCCTTTATGGGATATGTTTACCACAAGCATCATTGCGGCTGTTGTAAATGAATATGATGAGGTGGCGTTACTTCGCCAGAATTATGTTTCGACAACAAAATATGTATGTGTTGCCGGAATTATGAAGGTGGGTGAATCGGCAGAGGAAACCGTGATTCGTGAAGTAAAGGAAGAAATCGGACAGGATGTTGAAGCACTTCAGTTTATCAGCAGTTATCCGTATGAAAAGAAAGAGATGCTGATGTTAGGATATAAGGCAACTGTGAAAAAGCAGGATTTTAAATTGTCTAAGGAAGTGGATTCGGTAGAATGGGTTAAATTTGAGGATGCGTTGGAACTGTTAAGAGAAGGAAGTATTGCATGGCAGCTTGTGAAAACGGTAATTGGGGGATGATAATATGACGGAAAGAACATATGAGACGACCTGTGGAACGATTCATTATTGGATGAATGGGATAGAAGAAGACAAGATTACTTTGGTATTCCTGCCGGGACTAACCGCAGACCACAGATTATTTGAGAAGCAAATAGAGTATTTCAAAGGCAAATACAATGTGTTTGTGTGGGATGCGCCCGGTCATGCAGCGTCGTGGCCATTTACATTTGATTTTGATTTGATGGACAAAGCAAGATGGCTATATGAGATTTTGGAAAATGAAAAAATAGTGTTTCCGGTTATAGTCGGACAATCCATGGGTGGATATGTCGGACAGGCTTTTGCGGAATTGTATCCTAACAATTTGAAGGGATTTGTTTCTGTTGATTCGGCTCCTTTACAAAGAAAGTATGTTACGGCAGTGGAACTTTGGTTATTGAAAAGAATGGAGCCTGTTTATTTTTATTATCCATGGAAATCCCTGCTCAAATCAGGAACAAACGGAGTGGCAGTTTCGGAATACGGACGAAAACTGATGCACGATATTATGATGGTGTACGATGGTGATAAAAAGCGATATGCACAGTTATCGGGACATGGATTCAGAATGCTGGCAGAAGCGATGGAGAAGGATTTACCATATGAGATTAAGTGTCCGGCCATGCTGATATGCGGAAGGAAGGACAGAGCCGGTTCGTGCATCCGCTATAATAAGGCGTGGCACGCTAAGACCGGTATACCGATTCATTGGATAGAAGATGCCGGTCATAATTCAAATACGGATAAGCCGGAGGAAGTGAATCGGTTGATTGAGGATTTTGTTGCGTGCATTAAAAATAGTTAATATATTGACAAAAATATATTAATTTTATTGAAAATAGCCAATATATTAACTATAATTATACGAGAGAAGTGATTTGTTTTTAGGAGAAATATGATATGCAAAAATATGTATGGGAAACACCGGAAGAAATCACAATGATGGTATCCAATCATACTAAAATGTTAAGAAAAAGATTAAAAATTTCAAGACAAAAATTGAGTGAGATATCAGGCGTCAGTTATGGTTCTGTCAAAAGATTTGAAGAAACCGGGAATATAAGTTTGCTGTCATTAACGAAAATAGCCATGGCTTTGGATGCGGCAGGGGATATTAAAAATATATTTGCAGAAGTGCCGTATAAATCGATACAGGAGGTAATCAATGAGCAAAAATAATCTGCGTTTGGGCTTGACTTCATTGAAGGTTAATTACAAAGGACAACGTGTAGGATTATTAGCACTTACCAATGATAAAAAAGTAGCATTCTCTTATGCTGATGAGTGGTTGGAGAATGGTTTTTCTATTAGTCCCTTTTCATTGCCATTAGAGAAAAAAGTATTTATTCCAGCGAATTACTTTTTTGATGGTCTGTTTGGAATCTTTGCAGATAGTCTGCCAGATGCATGGGGAAGGCTTTTGTTAGACAGAATGTTGCAAGAGCATGGATTGGGTAGTGATGTGACTGTTTTGGACAGATTGGCTTTGGTAGGCAAGAATGGTATGGGGGCCCTGGAATATGAGCCGAACTATGAATTGGGGGAGAAGAAGGAAAACTATGATTTAGACTATCTCTCTGAACAATGTCAAAAGATTTTGATGACAGAGTATGCCGATGATTTGGACATGATATATCGGATGGGAGGCAGTAGTGGTGGCGCAAGACCTAAAGTTTTGGCTACATTTGATGATAAGAATTGGATCATTAAATTTCCGGCACATTTTGACTCAAAGAATGTAGGGAAGATGGAATACGAGTATTCAAAATGTGCGATAAAATGCGGGATTCCGATGGAGGAAACGAAACTTTATTCATCGGATGTCTGTGATGGATATTTTGGAACGGTACGCTTTGACCGGGTTTCCGATAACGGTAAAAAAGTTAAAGTGCACATGGCAACTGCCGCCGCGTTACTGGAGGCAGATTTCCGGGCTCCCTGTATGGATTATCATACACTTATGAAGTTGACCAGAGTCCTCACATTGGATAATAAGCAGGAAGTGGAAAGTATGTTCCGACGCATGTGCTTTAATGTGTTTGCACATAACAGAGATGACCATGCAAAGAATTTTGCTTTTCTCTATGATGAGAGTGCGGATAAGTGGCATTTAAGTCCGGCATACGATTTGACTTACAGTAGTACTTATTTTGGAGAGCACACTACTTCTGTGGATGGTAACGGAGTAAATCCGGGGGAAAAGGAGCTTCTAAATGTAGGTATGCAGGCCGGAATGAAGAAGCAAAATTGTTTGGAAATTATTGGACAGATAGAAACGATAGTGAAGGCGGAATTGTCAGAGTGGAACAGATAGAATTACTGGAAGTACAAAAGAAATATGCAGATGATATATGGAAAATCCGTCAGGAGATTATAGAGTGCGATGCAATGGATGAAGAACAATTTGCAGGTTGTTTATCATTGGATGAGAGTAATTCGGCAGAAGAATGGATTGCTATCTGTGAACTTAGGAAAAGTGAAAAAACCTGTCGTGATACGGGGACAGAGGTGCCTTCCCATACATATTTAGCGGTACGTAAAAGTGATGACAAAGTCGTTGGCATTATCGATTTGCGGCATCATATCAATCATCCGATTCTTGGCACATGGGGAGGACATTGCGGATATTCCGTGCGTCCCTCTGAGCGCAGAAAAGGTTATGCAAGTGAGATGCTTCGTTTGAATATTCAGAATGCAAAAGCAAGGGAAATAGAGAAACTTCTTGTTACTTGTAATGTGAAAAATGTAGCCAGTGAGAAGACAATCCTCGCCAATGGCGGAGTATATGAGAATACGATGGATGTGGATGGAAGCAAGATAAAACGGTACTGGATAACAGTTTAGCAGTTAGACTAAAGGTTTGTGGAGGAAATAATTATGCCTCATATTGTTGTAAAATTATGGCCGGGTAGAAATGATGAAATTAAAACTAATCTTGCAAAAAAGATTGCAGATGTTGTTGCAGAAGATTTAAAAGTAGATATCGGTGATGTGTCGGTTGCTTTTGAAGAAGTAAGCAGAAGTGACTGGGGTGAAAAGGTTTACAAGAGAGAAATTATGGATAATGACGCTGTCTATCTTAAACCAAATTATGAGTATGAATAAGATACATTAGAGGATTTATTTTTGCTGATTGAGAGTAGATAACATAAAAACAAAGTGATGAGAGGTAATTGTGTGAAAAACGTAATACATATTTTTGGAGCCTCCGGGTCAGGGACAACGACTTTGGCTAAAAAGATCAGTAAAGAATTGGGCTATAAAATGATGGATACGGACGATTATTTCTGGATGCCTACAGAGCCAAAGTTTACGTTGAAACGTCCTGTTGAAGAGAGACTGGAATTAATGATAAAAGATATTGATGAATCGGGGAATGTTGTAATATCCGGTTCGCTTACGGACTGGGGAGATGTGTTAATTCCCTATTTTACCATGGCGATAAGAATTGAAATGGAACAGGATTTGCGCATGGAACGATTGGTAAGAAGGGAAAAGGAACGATATGGTTCCCGGATTGAGCCGGGAGGAGATATGTATCAACAGCACGTGGATTTTGTTGAATGGGCAAAGGCTTATGATAATGGTGGAATGGATATGAGAAGTAAAGCAAAACATGATGATTGGCTAAAATTGCTTTCGTGTGACATATTGTTCTTAGATGGGGCTGATACGATAGAGAATAACTTTGTAAGAGTGAAAAATATTCTTGAGAAATAAGTTGGAAAAGTTGGGAAATAAAATGATTATATTGATTACAGGCGCATCACATACCGGCAAGACTGCACTTGCGCAGAAATTACTTGAAAAATATAAATACCCGTACTTGTCCATTGACCACTTGAAAATGGGGCTAATCCGCAGTGACAATACGAAACTTACGCCCATGAGTGATGATGAGGAGTTGACAGCATATCTTTGGCCGATTGTCCGTGAGATGATAAAAACGGCTATAGAAAACAAACAGAATTTGATTGTGGAGGGCTGTTATATACCGTTTGACTGGGAAAAAGATTTTCAAAAAGAATACCTTGGCAGTATCCGATACTATTGTCTTGTAATGAGTGAGAAATATATAAGAAGTCATTTCGCCACCATAAAAGAATATGCGAATATTATTGAAAAACGTATAGATGATGAGTGGTGTACGATGGAGAGCGTATTAGAAGATAATGCAAAAGTGCTAAAACAAGCGCAAGAGAATAATGTAAATTATATACTTATTGATGACGAATACAGGATAGAAGATAAGCAGATAGCAGACTTCTTTTTCGAATGATGAATTAATGCGGATGCGTTGGTATGATGTTATATTGTATTTAACGATGGTGATTGAAATTTTTATAGAGGATTTGAAGATAAGGGATATTATTTCTGAGCAAAAGAGATGCTGCAGAAGTGCATGTAATTTTTACAAATGATAAGGAGACAACGATTATGGCAATGGGACCAAGAGGAATGAGTAGAGGATACTTAACAGAAGAAGAAAAAGCAAATCGCCCGAAAGTGACGTTTGCATTATTAAAAAGAATTTTTGCCTATCTGTTACCGTATTGGAAGCAGATGATTTTAGTGCTTGCATTTATCGTGCTTTCTTCCATTATGGGGTTATTACCGTCCGTATTAACGGGACGTATTATTGACGAAGGTTTGATTAACCGGGATATGAAAATGCTGATTATCCTAATCGTAGTTTCTCTTGGAGTAACCCTGGGAGCGAATCTGATTCGGGTTGGAGAGAGTTATTTAAATAACTGGATTGCGCAGCACATTACATTTGATATGCGTAACAGTATGTACAGACACCTACAGCAGATGTCGCAGAAATTCTTCACATCCAACAATCAGGGGGATATTATCACACGTATGACCAGTGATATTTCCGGTG
>JAZMZZ010000160.1:0-11195 GCA_045586245.1 Lachnospiraceae bacterium
ATAAAAGCGGTTATAATAGAATAAATTTTGTTTACTCAAAAGGAGGTCTTACATGAAGAATTCTTCTATGAATACTCATATGGGCAGTATTACAATTGATAAAGAAGTAATCAGCCAATATGCCGGCAGTGTGGCAATGGAATGCTTCGGTATTGTCGGAATGGCAGGCGTTAATATGAAAGACGGACTTGTTAAGCTTTTAAAGATGGATAGTATGACAAGAGGTATTGTGGTGTCCATGGAAAACAATAAGTTGACACTGGATTTCCATGTTATTGTAGCTTTCGGGGTAAGTATATTAGCAGTTTCTGAGAATTTAATCAGTAACGTTAAATACAAGGTGGAAGAATTCACCGGTATTGAAATCGAAAAAATCAACATCTTCGTTGAAGGTGTCCGAGTGATTGATTAAGGAGGATGTGATTGTGGCGCTTAATTCCATAGATGCCAAGATGCTTTCTAAAATGTTCTTGGCTGGTGCTAAAAATCTTGAAGTAAAAAAAGAATGGATTAACGAGTTAAATGTTTTTCCTGTACCGGACGGTGATACCGGAACCAATATGACTATGACCATTATGGCGGCTGCCAAAGAAGTGGCTACCATGGATGATGCAGATATGGCAACTCTTTGTAAAGCCATTTCATCCGGTTCTTTACGTGGTGCAAGAGGTAACTCCGGAGTTATTTTATCCCAGCTTTTACGTGGATTAACCAAAGTAATTAAAGATTACGATGAGATAACACTCCCTGTATTTACCGCAGCCTTTGAAAAAGCAGTAGAAACAGCTTACAAAGCCGTTATGAAACCAAAGGAAGGTACCATTCTAACCGTTGCCAAAGGTGCAAGTGATAAGGCAAAAGAATTGATGGAAGCCGGATGCGAAGACTTAAATGAATATTTCGATGAAATCATTAAGCATGCGGATTATGTCCTCAGCCAGACACCGGAGATGTTACCGGTATTAAAACAGGCCGGTGTAGTAGACTCCGGCGGACAAGGTCTTATGGAAGTATTAAAGGGTGCATACGATGCTTACCTTGGTAAAGAAATTGATTTTACCGTAGAAACGCCTACTGTTTCTGTTAATACTGCCGCTTTGGATGACGGATTCAGTGATGAAGATATCAAGTTCGGATATTGTACCGAATTTATCATTATGTTAAACCGTACATTCAACATCAAACACGAAATGGATTTCAAAGCATACTTAGAATCCATCGGTGATTCCATTGTTGTTGTAGCCGATGATGATATTGTAAAGGTTCATGTGCATACGAATGACCCGGGTATGGCAATCCAAAAGGCATTAAAATATGGTCAGCTTTCTAACATGAAGATTGATAACATGCGTCTGGAACACCAGGAGAAGGTTATCAAGATGAATGAGAAGAATGCTTCTGAGCCGGTTGCCCCATCCATTCCTGACGAACCTAGAAAAGCAGTAGGGTTTGTAACGGTTGCTGCAGGCGATGGTATTTCCGAAATCTTTAAGAGTCTTGGTGTAGACCACGTTATTTCCGGCGGTCAGACTATGAACCCTAGTACGGAAGATATTGTATCTGCCATTTCGCTTGTTAATGCCGATACCGTTTTCGTACTTCCGAATAATAAGAATATTATTTTGGCAGCCAACCAGGCACAGTATCTGGTAGAAGACAAGAATGTTGTTGTTATTCCTACCAAGACCATTGCGCAGGGTATTACAGCTGTTATCAACTATGTTCCGGATATGGAAGTATCTGAGAATGAAGCGGTTATGTGCGAAGAGATTACCCGTGTTAAAACAGGTGAAGTTACTTACGCAGTACGCGACACACAAATTGATGACAAAGAAATCAAGCAGGGCGATTATATGGGAATCGGCGATGCCGGTATTCTTGCAGTCGGCCCACAGATGAATGATGTTATTTATTCCATGGTAGATGA
Organism: Lachnospiraceae bacterium; assembly: GCA_045586245.1. Lineage (GTDB taxonomy): Bacteria > Bacillota > Clostridia > Lachnospirales > Lachnospiraceae > RGIG8767. The sequence continues at coordinate 1,928 of JAZMZZ010000160.1, forward strand.
AATGATTGATGAAGATTCTGAATTAATCAGTGTTTACTATGGTGAAGAAATTACAGAAGAAGCTGCACAGGAAATATGTGATACCATCAGTGAAAAATACGATTCATGTGATGTAGAACTTCAGTATGGTGGCCAGCCGATTTATTATTACATTATTTCTGTAGAATAATTAATATTTGTAACATGCAGGTGCAGTATCAACATACTTTATGAAAAGTTATGCTGGTACTGCATTTTTTATTATCGGAGAACAGTATGTTAAGACTAAGTGATGATATAAAACGCATCAAAGGGATTGGCGATAAAACCGCAGAGTTGTTTCATAAAATGGACATATTCACTGTCGAAGATTTGCTTTTAAATCTTCCCAAAGGATTTGTTTGTTATGACAATCCCGTAATACCGGTTGTTAGTGATAACGGAAACGTAGTTGCCATTCATGCAACTCCCGTGTCCGGTTCCATTGTCTCCAAAAAGAATGGCAGACACCATTTTAGCATAGCCAAAATCAGTTGTGGGGATGGAACAATTGTATCCGTACGGTTTTTTAACATGCCATATATCCGTAATATATTAAAGCCTTCCGGCTCCTATGTTTTTCGCGGTATGATATCCTGCACAAATGATAAATTCTCCATGTTACAACCGCAGATATTTGAACCGGGTAAGTATCAGGAGTTAATCGGAACCCTTTTACCTAATTACCGGCTAACAAAAGGATTAACGAACCATACGATTCATAAGGTATGCAAAAATGCATTATCATCCCTGATTGAAATACCCGATTATCTTTCTTTAGAACAATTAGCCGCACTTGATTTGGTGTCAATAGAAGATGCTTTGCAGATGATTCATACTCCGGCTACAAAGGAAGATTTTTTCCGTGCAAAAAAACGGCTTGCATTCCATGAGTTTTTTACATTTTTATATTTTATCCGCAAAAACAAAGAACAGTATAAGGATTGTCCGATAAAGGATGCTTTGCTTCCTGTGGCGGATACAAGAAGACTGATAGAATCATTGCCATACCGTTTTACCAAAGCACAGCATAAAGCCTGGGAAGAAATTGATGCGGATATGGATAAACAGATTCCGATGAACCGTTTATTGCAGGGGGATGTCGGAAGCGGTAAGACAATTGTTGCTTTTTTAGCATTACTAAAAGCGGCAGCCAATAACCGTCAGGGTGCTTTAATGGCACCGACTGAAGTATTGGCAGAACAGCATTTCAGAAGTCTTAATGAATTAATTGAAAAATATCATTTATGCATCCGTCCGGTATTGCTTCTTGGTTCCATGCGTGCCAAAGAACGAAGAGAAGCCCTGGCCGGTATTGAAAACGGCAGCTACAATGTCATTATCGGAACCCACGCGATTATGCAGGAAAGTGTCAAATATAATAATCTTGCCTTGGTTATTACGGATGAACAGCATCGTTTCGGCGTAAACCAGCGTGATGCTTTGCGAAAAAAAGGCAATCATCCGCATATCCTTGTAATGAGTGCCACACCAATACCGCGTACTCTGGCATTAATTTTGTATGGCGATTTGTCCATTTCTATTATTGATGAACTTCCGCAGGACCGGCTTCCGATTAAGAATTGCGTGGTCAATGATTCTTACCGCAAAACCGCTTATTCTTTTATGCAAAAAGAAATAGCGCAGGGACGACAGGTATATATTATCTGTCCGATGGTAGAAGAGAGCGAAGCCATGGAAGATGTGGAAAATGTAATGGATTATACGGCTACATTACAAAGTTTTTTCCCAAAAGAGATTATTATTTCCTGCCTGCACGGAAGAATGTCCCTTGCTGAGAAGAATTCCATTATGCAGGCGTTTGAACGCCATGAAATCGATATTTTAGTATCTACAACCGTAATTGAAGTAGGTATTAATGTACCGAATGCGACCGTCATGATGATTGAAAATTCCGAGCGTTACGGCCTTGCACAATTACATCAGTTAAGAGGACGTGTCGGACGAGGAAAGCATCAGTCTTATTGCATTTTTATGAGCAGCAATTTAAATGAAAAGAACAAAGAGCGTCTTACTATTTTAAATGAGTCCAATGACGGTTTTTACATTGCAAATAAAGACCTCGAATTACGTGGTCCGGGACAACTCGGCGGAATTATGCAAAGTGGTGAACTCGGCTTTGTGATTGGTGATATTTACAATGATCATGATATGCTTCTTTTAGCAGACCGTTTCTGCAATGATGTCTTACTAAAAAAAGAAAACATTGACGAAGTACACTTTAATCAGTTAAATTTACGCGTGGATTCTATAGCCGATAAAATGCAGACATTATAATAACCCCAATAAAAAACACTAAAAATTGTATTTCTTATAAAAAACACTACTATAGGTAGTGTTTTTTGCTTTTCTATTTGTAAAATTCATGGTATAATTACATGGATTAATTTGGGTAATTATGGGTATGAATAATTCATATCTGTTATTTAGCAATACAAAGAGAGGTTAAAAGTATTATGGGGGCAAAAAATACCTATGATGCATCGAGCATTACAGTACTGGAAGGATTGGAAGCGGTAAGAAAGCGTCCCGGTATGTATATCGGTAGTGTTTCCACAAAAGGTCTGAACCATTTGATTTATGAAATCGTGGACAACTCTGTGGATGAACACCTTGCCGGCTATTGCAGTATTATCCGCGTTACCTTAGAGGCTGACGGTTCTGCAACAGTAGAAGACAATGGTCGTGGTATTCCAATTGAAATGCATGAAAAAGGTATGAGTGCGGAACGTCTTGTATTTACCACCTTACATGCCGGCGGTAAATTTGATGATTCTGCTTATAAGACAAGCGGTGGTTTGCATGGTGTCGGTTCATCCGTTGTAAACGCTCTTTCTACCCGTTTAACGGTTAAAGTTAAGAAAAACGGCTGTATTCATCAGGACAGTTACGAGCGGGGTATTCCGACTACCGAATTAATTGACGGTTTGCTTCCTGTTATCGGTAAAACAAGGGAAACCGGTACCTGCATTAATTTCTTACCCGATGATACGATTTTTGATAAGACATGGTTTAAAGAGGATGAAGTAAAAAGCCGTCTTCATGAGACCGCATACCTGAATCCGAACCTCACTATAATATATGAGGACAAACGAAAAGCCGAAAAAGAATATATTGAATTCCATGAGCCGGATGGATTAATCGGTTTTATTAAAGATATGAACCGCCAGAAAGAAACGATTCACGAACCGATTTATTTTACCGGAGAGAGCGAAGGCATTACCGTAGAGGTAGCACTCCAGTATGTAAATGAATTCCATGAAAATGTACTCGGTTTCTGTAACAACATTTACAATGCTGAAGGCGGTACGCATTTGACCGGTTTTAAAACCCAGTTTACAACAGCAATGAACACCTATGCACGCACCATTGGTGTGTTAAAAGAAAAGGACGCCAATTTTACCGGTGCCGATATCCGTAACGGTATGACGGCTGTTGTATCCATCAAACATCCGGATCCAAGATTTGAAGGCCAGACCAAAACTAAGTTGGACAATCAGGATGCCGCTAAGATTGTGAGTAAAATTACCGGTGAAGAAATTGTCCGCTATTTTGACCGTAATCTGGATGTCTTAAAGAGCGTACTAAGTTGCGCAGAAAAAGCGGCAAAAATCCGTAAAAGCGAAGAGAAGGCTAAGACCAACCTACTTTCCAAACCAAAATATTCCTTTGATTCCAACGGTAAACTTGCCAACTGCGAATCCAAAGATATGAAAAAATGTGAAATTTTTATTGTCGAAGGTGATTCTGCCGGTGGTTCCGCCAAAACGGCACGTAACCGTCAGTTCCAGGCGATTTTACCAATCCGCGGTAAGATTTTAAATGTAGAAAAAGCAAGTATCGATAAGATTTTGGCCAATGCCGAAATTAAGACCATGATTAATGCTTTTAACTGCGGTTTTTCCGAAGGCTACGGCAATGATTTTGACATTACCAAATTGCGCTATGACAAAATTATCATTATGGCCGATGCCGATGTCGACGGTGCCCATATTTCCACATTGCTTTTGACATTGTTCTACCGCTTCATGCCGGAACTGATTTACGAAGGCCATGTGTATATAGCCATGCCGCCATTGTATAAGGCTATGCCGTCCAAAGGCGAAGAAGAGTACTTATACGACGATAAGGCCCTTGAGAAATACCGTAAGACCCACAAAGGTCCATTTACCTTACAACGTTACAAAGGTCTTGGTGAAATGGATGCCGAACAGCTTTGGGAGACAACGCTGAATCCGGAGACCAGAAAGCTTAAACTTGTCGAAATAGAAGATGCCAGATATGCATCCGATGTAACAGCAATGCTTATGGGTACGGATGTTTTACCGCGTAAGAAATATATTTACGAGCATGCACATGATGCATTACTTGATATTTAATTATGTTTAGACGTTCTGTAGAACGGAGGATAAAATGAGCGAAGATATTATCAAAACCGAGTACTCGGAGATTATGCAGAAATCTTATATTGATTATGCCATGAGTGTAATTGTAGCAAGAGCCCTGCCTGATGTCCGTGACGGTTTAAAACCGGTTCAAAGAAGAACTTTATACGATATGCAGGAACTTGGTATCCGCTATGACAAACCATACCGTAAGAGTGCACGTATTGTCGGTGATACCATGGGTAAATACCATCCGCATGGTGACAGTTCCATTTACGAAGCCCTGGTTGTTATGACACAGGATTTTAAAAAGGGACTTCCGCTTATTGACGGACACGGTAATTTCGGCAATATTGAAGGCGATGGTGCCGCTGCGATGCGTTATACCGAAGCGAGACTGGAAAAAGTCACGCAGGAATGTCTGCTTGCGGATTTGGATAAGGATGTTGTTGACTTTGTTCCTAATTTTGACGAAACTGAAAAAGAACCAAGCGTTTTACCTGCTAAGATTCCGAATCTTTTAATCAACGGTACGGAAGGTATTGCCGTTGGTATGGCTACCAGCATTCCGCCCCATAATCTTGCGGAAGTTTTAGATGCCATGAAGGCCTATATGCAGGATGAAAACATTAGCACCAGAGAGTTAATGCGTTATGTCCCGGGTCCGGATTTTCCAACCGGTGGTATTGTTACCAACAAAGATGAACTTCTTGAGATTTACGAGACCGGTATCGGTAAAATTAAAATCCGCGGCAAGGTAGAAACCGAAAAAGGCAAAAACGGTAAAACCAATGTTGTCATCACCGAGATTCCGTATCCGATGATTGGCGCCAATATTACCAAGTTTTTGATGGATGTTGCCAATTTGGTAGAAACCAAGAAAACCTTGGATGTAGTAGATATTTCCAACCAGTCCTCCAAAGAAGGCATCCGTATTGTAATTGAACTTCGCAAGGATGCCAATGTACAGAATTTTATCAATCTTTTATATAAGAGAACCCGTTTGGAAGATACCTTCGGCGTTAATATGCTCGCCATTTGTGACGGAAGACCGGAAACAATGGGTATCAAGCGGATTTTACAGGAATGTGTGAAATTCCGTTACGAAGTAACCACCCGTAAATACACCAATTTACTTGAAAAAGAGAATCATAAAAAAGAAATCCAGGAAGGTCTTATTAAGGCTTGTAATGTTATTGATTTGATTATTGAGATTTTACGAGGCAGTAAAGACCGTGCCATGGCAAAAGATTGTCTGATTAACGGTAATATCAAGGGTATTACGTTTAAATCCAAAGAATCTAAGATTATGGCCCAGCAGCTCATGTTTACCGAGAATCAGGCCAATGCTATTTTAGATATGCGTCTTTACAAATTAATCGGTCTTGAAATCCAGGCTTTGATTAAAGAGCATGAAGAAACCATGACCAATATTTACCGCTATGAAGATATTCTGGCAAGAAAAGACTCCATGGCACAGGTTATTATCAATGAACTGGAAGAAATCAAGCAGGAGTATAAACGTGCCCGCAGAACCGTCATTGATAATTGTGAAGAAGCCGTTGTAGAAGAAATGAAAGTCGAAGAGATGGATGTTATGCTTCTTGTTGACCGTTTCGGCTATGCAAGATGTGTGGATATGCCTACCTTTGAACGTAATGTGGAAGCCGCAACAGCAGAGAGCAAATACATTGTCAAATGTAAGAATACCGGTAAAGTATGCTTCTTTACCAATACCGGTCAGTTACACACCATTAAGGTTATGGATCTTCCTTTTGGTAAATTCCGTGATAAAGGAACGCCGATTGATAATGTCAGCAACTATTCTGCAGAAAAAGAACAGATAGTAGCAGTTGCTTCACAATCCGAATTGAATCTCTACCGTATTATTTTTGTCACCAAACAGTCTATGATGAAAATAGTTGACGGCGGTGAATTTGATGTTATGAAAAAAACGGTTGCCGCAACGAAACTTGCCGATGATGACGAAGTAGTCAGTGTATGTGTGGTACGTGAACAGACACATATTGTGCTCCGTTCGGCAGACGGCTATTTCTTACGTTTTCAGATTGAAGAAATACCGGAAAAGAAAAAAGGAGCCATTGGTGTCCGCGGCATGAAACTTGGTGCCAAAGACTTTGTGGAAGAAGTATATTTCCACAAAAATATGGTTGAAAGCACCATCGTATATAAAGAAAAGGAAATTTCATTAAATTCCATTAAATTACTAAAAAGAGATACCAAAGGAACCAAACTAAGAGTATAATCAGAAAGGGAAACCCATTATGCGAGTAATTGCCGGAAGTTGCCGTTCCCTCCCGCTTGTAACACCACAGGGAGAGGATACCAGACCAACCACTGACAGAATTAAAGAGACCTTATTTAATATGATTCAGGGAGAAATTCCGGGTTGCGTTTTTTATGATTTTTTTGCAGGAAGCGGCGGAATTGGAATTGAAGCCTTAAGCCGTGGTGCCAAACATGCCTATTTTGTTGAAAATGGCAAACAGGCACTGGAATGCATCCGCAAAAACCTGACATTTACCAAACTGGCAGATAACGCAACCGTAATCAGCCGCGATGTACTTGGCGCAATTCCTTTTTTAACAGAAAAAGCCGATGTCATTTTTATGGACCCGCCATATAGTCTTGGTAACGAGGCCATGGTATGTCAGATGCTGAAACAATCCGGTTGTCTTAAAGAGGATACCTTAATCATTATTGAGGCTCAAAAAGACAGGGATTTTAGCGATATTACCGATATGGGATTTACAATTATCAAAGAAAAAATATACAAAACAAATAAACATGTATTCTTTACACAGGCGTAACAAAGGAGAGACTTTATGAAAAGTGCTATTTATCCGGGAAGTTTTGATCCCGTTACCTACGGACATTTAGACATTATTAAAAGAGCAGCTGATATTGTGGATCATTTAACGGTTGCCGTTCTTAACAACAGCACGAAGACACCATTGTTTTCCGTAGAGGAACGTGTTAATATATTAAAAGAAGTAACCAAAGATATTCCCAATGTATCTGTGGAATCTTTTTCGGGTCTTTTGATTGATTACGCAAAGCAAAAAGATATTCATGTTTCCGTACGTGGTTTACGAGCAATCACGGATTTTGAATATGAATTGCAGATTGCACAAACCAATCATAAATTAAGCAACGGAGAATTAGATACCATTTTCCTGACAACCAGTTTGGAATATTCTTATTTGAGTTCTTCCAGTGTAAAAGAAATTGCAAGCTTTAACGGTGATATTACACAGCTTGTACCCGAATATGTAGCCAAACTTGTATATGAGAAATACGGACACAGAGATTAGCGAATGGAGTAGACGAATATGAGTAGCAAAATCGAACAATTAATTGATGAGATTGAAGAATACATTGCCAGTTGTAAATACAAAACACTTTCCAATACCCATATTATTGTGAATAAAGACGAAATTGATGAACTTCTTCGTGAATTAAAGATGAAAACGCCGGATGAAATTAAGCGTTACCAGAAGATTATCAGTAATAAAGAAGCTATCTTAAACGATGCACGCGACAAGGCGGCAGCTCTTATCAAAGAAGCTACTGACCAGACCAACGAATTGATTAATGAGCACGAGATTATGCTTCAGGCATATGAACAGGCCAATGAGGTGGTAACACTTGCTTCTGCGCAGGCACAGGATATCTTGGATACAGCAACTGTTCAGGCCAACAACATGCGTGAATCTGCAGTACAATACACAGATGATTTACTTGCTCATGTAGAGGAACTGGTAGCACATTACATGAATACAGCAGGTGCACGTTTTGATTCTTTTATGGATGCTATGAATGAATGTTATGAGACCGTACGTGCGAACCGTGCCGAGCTTCATCCACAGGAAGCGGAAGCAATCCAGTTAACCGAAGAATTGGCAGCCGAAGCCTATGGCGGACCAATTGATTTAGACCTTATTTAACACATAAACGCGCCTCTATGGCGCGTTTTCTTATATAAGGCATGAATAAATTAATAGCGTGAGTATGGTTTGTATAATTTTGTGTTTGAAATATTTTCTTAAAGACAAGGGCGTGTCTTTTATCATAGCGTAGGTTTGGAAGAAACAGCATAGGCCACAGAATGGAAGGAAAATAGAATATACTATCATATATAATTGCGGGAAGTCCGAAATGACACTTATTCCGGAGTTAATTTCTATTAAACCTTTGAATATACATAGTAAATTATCAGGAATTTTGTAAAATGAATTATATAACGGTAGCTGTATGACATTGAAAATTACCATGTATGCGCCGAGAGTTACAATGGATGTAATGGATTTTTGTAAAGATTCTTGAAAAGCTTCCGGATAATTTAAAGTATTATTATAAGAATAGCAATTTCCGTATGGATGTTTCGGGGTAGAAGATGCTTTTGTGTAGGGTATGTCTTTATAGCGGGTATAGCGCAAGATGAGGCCGTATAAAAGCGGTATACCATACATAATGGAAATAGTTATTTCGAGTGTTAGAAACGGGCATGCGGCATAGGCAAAGGAAACAAAATAAATCGGACCGATATTGTTACAAAAAGCGAGTAGGAGGTCTGCTTCACGACGACTGATTCTGTTTAAGGACAAACTTTCGGCAACAACATTTGCACCCATTGGAAAACCGCATAAAAATCCCATTATTATGACATAGATACAGTTTGGAGACAGACGAAATATCCTACCAAGTATTGGATTTAAAAGTGCAGATAATTGCATCGAAAGTCCACTACGAAGCAGAAAGCCCGAAAGTACCATAAAAGGAAACAGGGCAGGTATCATATGTTTGTACCAGGTTGTTAAACC
>JAZMZZ010000161.1:0-5202 GCA_045586245.1 Lachnospiraceae bacterium
TCGTTCAAAGCCGTACGGATTTTTTATGATTTGGCATTTATTCTGATTGGATATTTGTTTGGGGCACCGTTTGCGGTGGTAACCATTATGATGGCATTTTTACTGGGACCGGCAATCGAATGGGTTGGTGAGAAGATTAAGCCTTTTTTAGATGCAGAATAGATAAAGTTTTTTGAAAATTATCCGATAATAGTAGTATAGAGACAAGGGTGCATTGTGCCCAGGGACCGGAAGACAAGGATGTCTTTCTTTCAATCATAAGGATGTGAGTATATGAAAATATCGGAAGCAAGAGTACAGTACAATCAGCAGATTAAGGCGTATCACGAACAGCAGACGATTTTAGCCAACAAGAAAAAAGAACTGGAGCAGAAAATCCGTACCACACCGGACGGCGTTAATGTGTATGCTAACGAAGCGGCAATATTGGAATTGCAGACCAATGCCGTGAATGAAAAGCAGGACGAATATAAGGACTATATGGAGAAACTGCTGGAGCAGTGGGCGGCGGTTTCCAATATGGAATCTTCCAAACAGCAGGGCGAAGCCATGGAAGAGTATTATGAAGATATGGGCAAGATAATGGAAGTTGCCAGACGTATCATGAAAGGCGGTATTGTGCCTGCGGAAGATGAAAAGAAACTGATGGAATACAGCATGGAACTCTATCAGGCGGCTAAGAATATGGGAGCCCTTGCCAAAGAGCGTGAAGAATATGACACGTTGTGGGAAGAGGAAGCAGAAGAAGGTGAGCCTGCAGATCCGATGGAGATTGCCGATAATACCGAAGCCTTTGCAGACGGACCTGCGATTGTGGATGTAGCAGAGACGATGGAAGCGGCGGCAACAGTGGAATAACAGTACGAGTTGACAGATACTGTATATCCGATTACAATATGAATCAGAAATAACTGGGAAAAGAGTATAGATTATGTTCTGGAAAATGACAAATCTTCAACTGAAAAAAGGTTACATTTATCTCCTATAGGGGGATAGTGCGCCCATTTTTTGGAAGGTTTGTACTATCTCCTTATCATTTTAGAAGTACCATGGCAGGCAACCGTGGATTAGAAAATGGATAAAGGAGATTTTTTTTATGCTTAAAATCAAGAAACAAATTAATTTATTATACATAACCAATATGCTGGGCAATCTGTCGGTTACGGGTGCCTGGGTGGCAATTCTGGCGGCCAGGGGATTTTCTCTGGTGGAGATTGGAATTGCGGAAACCGTATTTCACATCACCAGTCTGATTTTTGAAATTCCGTCAGGAATTCTGGCAGATATATACGGCCGCAAAAAGATGCTTTTGGTAAGCCAGATAATGGCAATTATCGGAAATACTATAATGGTATTTTCAAACGGAATCGGAATGGTATGTCTTTCATTTGTATTTCATGCCTTGATGTACAATTTTGCGTCCGGTTCCGGGGATGCACTGGCATATGATTCGTTAAAGAGTGTGAATCAGGAAAAACGGTATGAGAAGTATTTTTCCAATCAGATGATCATATACCGTGTCGGAACTGCTGTATCTACATTATGTGCCGGTGTGGCACTGCTTATGGGATATCGGTTAGCGTATGTAATCAGTGCCCTTTGGCATGTGCCGATTATCCTTCTTACAATGGCATTGGTTGAAGTGAAGACGGGAGCACCGGCTAATGACAGCAGGGATGTAACACATGGAAAGAATGTAAAGCGTATTTTTTGTGAACTGATACAGTATTTTGCAGACAGTCTTAGTTTCTTAAAGAACCATACAAAAGCTACGACGCTTATGTTTGCCAACTCTTTTGTGGGGGCGATGGATATTCTGCTCTTGTTCTTTTTGCAGGCAAAGCTGACGGATGCGGGAATCGAAAACCGTGTACTCGGACTTGCGCTGTTTTTAATGGAAATGGGCGGAATTGTAGGCTCAAAACTGATTTTGAAAGCCAAGAAGGCGCGTTATGCGGGCGTCTTTGCAGTATGTACGATTGGTGTGGCAGCAGGTATCTGCTTAGAGCACAGCGGACTGATTCCTATTATGGTACTCGGCGGTTTTATTTCAGCGATGGCGGATGATGCCCTGCAGGTCCGCACGGATGCGAAATTGCAGGATATGTTCCCGTCCGAGCAGAGAGCAACCCTAATTTCCATGGGTTCTTTCACCTTTTCGGTGATTATGATTGTCCTTTCGCCGCTTGCAGGGTATTTCTTTTCAATATGGTAATATTTTGGCGAATGGTTGCATAATCAGTAATAAGCCTACAAAGGCGGAAAACAGAATACATAAAGGAAACAAAAGAAAAATCCTCGAAACAGACTGTTTCGGGGATTTTCGTATGTTGTATATTTTTTCCAAGATTGAACAGACTATGAAAAAAAGAATTACAGAGGTAATAGTTCATGATGATTACAAGTGATATCCGCTATGTCGGGGTGGATGATGCTACGATTGATTTGTTCGAAGGAATGTATCCGGTAAAAAACGGGATGTCTTACAATTCGTATATGATTCTGGATGAGCGCATTGCGGTTTTTGATACGGTGGATGCCGGATTTACAGTGCAATGGCTGCAGAACATACAGGAGATTCTGGAAAAAAGGAAACCGGATTATCTGATTGTCCAGCATATGGAACCGGACCATTCGGCCAATATCAAAAATTTCCTGGAAAAATATCCGGATACGGTTGTGGTGGCAAGCGCAAAGGCGTTTATTATGATGCGCAATTTCTTCGGGCGGGATTTGACGGAAAACAGGATTGAAGTAGGAGATGGGGATATGATTTCCCTCGGAAAGCATAAATTGCATTTTGCCTCTGCGCTGATGGTGCACTGGCCGGAGGTAATTGTGACCTATGACAGTACGGATAAGGTTCTTTTTTCGGCGGATGCATTCGGCAAATTCGGAACGCTAAACACGCATGAAGAATGGCTTACGGAAGCAAGGCGGTATTATGTCGGGATTGTCGGAAAGTATGGCGTTCCGGTACAGAAACTGCTTGCCAAATTGTCGGCATGGGAAATAGAGATGATTTGTCCGTTGCACGGACCGGTTCTTAATGAGAATCTGCCATACTATATTGATAAATATAACACCTGGTCCCTGTACCGGCCGGAAGAAGAGGGTATTTTGATTGCCTACACTTCCATTTACGGGAATACGAAAAAAGCAGTGATGCTGCTTGCCGATGCATTAAAGGAAAGAGGCTGCAAAAAGGTTATTGTGCGGGATTTGGCAAGGTCTGATATGACACGTGTGGTTGCGGAAGCGTTTCAGTACAGCAAACTGGTTTTGGCTACAACGACCTATAATGTGGGGATTTTTCCGTTTATGAGGGCATTTATCAACTGGCTGACCGAACGCAATTATGCCAACCGGACGATTGCTTTTATCGAAAACGGAAGCTGGATGCCGGTAGCGGCACAGTTAATGCAGGAAAAATTGAAAGACAGCAAGGGAATTACATTTGCCCAAAACACGGTGAAAATACTTTCTTCCTTAAGCGGAGAAAATATTTTACAGATTGAGATGCTTGCGGATGAATTGTGCAGAGAAGAAAGCGGAATAATGGAATAGAAAAGAAGTAAAAAGGAGGCTGTAACAATGAAATATATTTGTGATGTATGCGGATGGATTTATGACGAAGAGTTGGGTGCACCGGAAGAAGGAATTGCACCGGGAACCAAGTGGGAAGATGTACCGGAAGATTTCTTATGTCCGTTATGCTCGGTCGGAAAAGATTTTTTCAGTAAAGTAGAAGAATAGCCGGAAGGAAGATGGAATAAATGGCAGAAATAGGAATGGGTTTAAAAGAAACGCTTGCTTCCGGAAAAGAGTATTATGAAATACGTTTGGAGAGCATCGGCGGACTGGGAGCGAATCTTTGCGGGAAAATGCTTGGCGAACTGGGCGTAAAATATCTGGATGTGAACAGTAGCAATTTTTCCAGTTACGGTTCGGAAAAAACAGGAACACCCGTAAAGGGATTTATCCGGTATTGCGATAAAGAGAAAGAAATACGTGTCCATTCACCGGTTGTGAATCCGGATGTGCTGGTGGTGTTTCATCAGGCACTTTTGCAGGATGAGAGCGTGTGGAAAGGCTGCAATGAAGATACGGCGGTGATTATTGCACTGGAAGCCGGCCAGGAGAAAGTAAGCAACTGCAAAACCGGTATCTGCTATGGCTTGGAGGCACAGCGCATTGCGATGGAGACGCACTCCCGAATCAATGTGGTTATGCTTGGTGCAACCCTGCGCATTATGGGATTGGAAGATGTAAGTACCGGGGAAGCCATTTGCGCCGATACCCTCGGGAAGAAATATCCCGATGCCTTGAAAAACAATATTGAGGGTATGAAAAGGGGATTTGAGGAAGTAAAAAGGTTAGAGACAGTATGCGGTTGTGAAAGGATGGCAAAGGATGCGGCCGGTAGTGAGGCAGAAGATGCAAAGCAGACAAAATGTACATCTGTTAAACCTCAGGAATGGGGCTATGACAATATGCCAATCGGTGGTATCAATCCCCGGTTCGGAAGTACGGTCATCGCTGATTTGTCTCCTTCCAGACAGGGCTATATCCCTCTTTTTATCAAGGAAAGATGCATTAACTGTGGACTGTGTTTTTCGGCATGTCCCGATATGGTATTCCAGTTTGAAAAAGGGGAATACAAAGGCAGGGAAATGATGGTAAATAAGGGACTGGATTATTATCACTGCAAAGGCTGTCTGCGCTGTGTGGATGTCTGTCCGGTAAATGCGCTGGTAAGAGGCGTGGAAGCAGAACATCCGGATAAGGATTATTTCATTCCGAATCAGGAACTGATCCGTAAGCCGGACTATTACGAAGAGGCCGGTCCGGACGGATATATTACGTCAGAATCGTATCTGACAGAGCAGAGAATGGAAGGAGGGGAAGTATAATGAAAAAACAGGTAATGGAATATGCCTCCGGTAATGAGATGGCGGCAATTGCCATCAAACAAATCGGTTACGATTTGATGGGTTATTATCCGATTACTCCTTCTACCCAGATTGCGGAAAATCTGGATATTATGCGTGCAAACGGTGAAACCGATCTTGTGATGGTAGCGGCAGAAGGGGAGCATAGTGCGGCGGGTATCTGTTACGGTGCATCCGTGGCAGGAGGCCGTGTTGTCAATGCGACCAGTGCTAATGGGCTTTTGTATGCTCTTGAACAGTTCCCGGTGCA
>JAZMZZ010000162.1:0-2292 GCA_045586245.1 Lachnospiraceae bacterium
CTGTTGCATCCATCACTTCCTGAAGAATAGGTGCTGCTTCATGACGAAACTGTTGCAATGCAGCTTCGTTATGATTCTGCATACCGGCTGCAATCGCTTTATCACGCTCTGCAATATATTGCGGATACTTCTCTTTGATCAGCGTAGTCAGTGCTCTTTCCTCATCTGTTTCCAGCTTATGTTCAAACTCATCAAAATAGTAGGCAATTTTCTCATCCGTTGTCTTTAACTCCTGCTGTGCCTGTGCCAATTCTGTGGCTTCTGTCAACATAATGATATCTCGGGATATAGCACCATCCTTGTTTAAATAAGCACTATATTCGCCTAAATCTCCCTGGATAAAACCATTTAACTCCAAAGCTTTACTATAACGGGCATCAATTACTAACATCAATACTGCCGCTAAAATAGCTGCTATATTTGCAATCGATACTACAGAAATAAAACTTCTTTTTAACTTCTCTTTTACATTCATATTTTTGGCATTTTTCATATAATACCTCCGTCAAAAGCTAATTTGTCTATACAATTATAATACCTCAATTATCGCATTTTGTCAATTTTGTACACCAATACTAATCAGTATTTTTGTCAAAATTTGCAATAATTTCTATATCATTTCAGCTCTGTTTTTTGAATTCTTACTGCAGTTCCGGTAACCGAAATCACCAGCATATTTTCTACCAGATTTTGCATTCCGTATTGAATTCCCAATAAAGCTCCGGCACATTTTTCAGAAGCTTTGTTCTTTAATAATTCCAATGCTTCTTCTTTTGCATCGTTTAACTTTTGTGCTACAATTGTGTTTGTTTTTCCGGAGATATCACAAATTTCACCGCCCAGTTCGCTAAACATACCAATATTTAATACAACCTCAGTACTTAATATGTCCAAATATTCTATAATCGTATAACCTTCAAAGGAAGTTCCCGTGGTTACCAATAACTCTTTATTCTTAAAGCGGTAACGCAAGCTTTCTTTTTCAGCTTCCTCAGCCTCTTTCAAAAGCTGTTGCAGAGGTTCTTTTGCCTGCTTATTTACGATCCCTATGTACAGCAGCTCTTCAAAATACTTACGGCTTCTCTGTATATCCCCTATTTTTCCTTCCGGATTCACCTGTAGCTTTTCCTTTACGTCATGGCATTTATCACAGAGTAGCAATTGACTGTATTTATGAGAAAAGACATGTCCTTCTTCATGGCGTCCTATTTTCTTATTACAAATACAACAAGCTATCATATCCAAAATTTCCTTTCTTTTCCATCTATATGTTTACTCATTTTAATCTATAAGCTCATCTATATTTATCGGCACTCCTCCCCTTTATCCTCATATTTGTCCCGAATATTTTCACAAAAAAAGGAAGTGCTTATGCACTCCCTAATCTTAAAAATGGGCAAATAAAAATGCCCAGAGCCGGAATCGAACCAGCGACACAAGGATTTTCAGTCCTTTGCTCTACCAACTGAGCTATCTGGGCATAGACTATAAAGTCTTAGTAGCGGGGGCAGGATTTGAACCTACGACCTTCGGGTTATGAGCCCGACGAGCTTCCAGACTGCTCCACCCCGCGATATTAAATTATATTCGCTTTATGAACAACTTATTCACAAAACAAATGGATGGAGGTGGATTCGAACCACCGAAGCAATTTGCAGCAGATTTACAGTCTGTCCCCTTTGGCCACTCGGGAATCCATCCATATGGTTTTTACCATAAGCCGATAGAGGGACTCGAACCCCCAACCTGCTGATTTCAAATCAGCTGCTCTGCCAATTGAGCCATATCGGCACATTATCTATTGTCAAGAATTGAGTCATGTCAGCGCGTAATTCGAAAACTACGTTTTCTCATCACGGCGTATCCGCCTATGCAAGATTACTGAAAAAACACTTTGTAAGCAAGCTTCCAAGACGCTTTTCAGCACTCTTGCGCACGCGCTCACTACAACGTGAAAATGGGGCCTACAGGGCTCGAACCTGTGACCCTCTGCTTGTAAGGCAGATGCTCTCCCAGCTGAGCTAAGACCCCATTAATGCTGGTACAATTAAACTGTCGTTCAACTGAACGACCCAGAAGGGACTCGAACCCTCGACCTCCGCCGTGACAGGGCGGCGCTCTAACCAACTGAGCCACTGGGCCTTATGAATGCATTATACATTCAAAACCGAACACTGATTTATCTTTTACAAAACATCTCTCAAGTCTTCCTTTCGGATAACTCTCGATTTTCTTTCCAACCTTGGTTAAGCCCTCGACCGATTAGTAAATGTCAGCTGAATACATTACTGC
>JAZMZZ010000163.1:0-2166 GCA_045586245.1 Lachnospiraceae bacterium
TTTATTGAGGAAATTACAGGACTCCTTGCGATTTTAAAGCAGGAAGAAGAATTTTCCAAATTAATGAATCACCCGCGGGTATCCGTGGAGGAAAAAGTTGCTCTTGTGGATACCGTTTTTACGGGACGCATCAGCAAAGAACTGGTAGGTTTTCTTACATTGGTCGTAACCAAGGGGCGTTACGCAGAGATTCAGAGTATTTTAGAATATTTTCTGGATAGTGCAAAAGAGTTTAAGGGTATCGGGGTAGCATATGTCACGACACCTTTGGAACTTACACAGGCGCAGAAAGATGCAGTGGAACAGAAATTGCTTGCAACGACAGACTATCAGAAGATGGAGATGAACTATCTGATTGATGAAGCCTTGATTGGCGGTATGCAGATACGCATCAAGGATAAGGTTGTGGATAGTAGCGTTCGTACCAAGATTGCAAAGATGCAGCAGAATTTAATGCAGATCCAGTTATAAGAAAGGAAAACAGATCCATGAATTTAAGACCAGAAGAAATAAGTTCAGTGATTAAGGATCAGATCAAGAGATACGCAAACGAACTGGAAGTTTCCGAAGTGGGAACCGTTATCCAGGTGGCAGACGGTATTGCCCGTGTTCATGGTTTAGAGAATGCGATGCAGGGTGAGTTGCTGGAATTCCCGGGCGAAGTTTACGGAATGGTACTTAACCTTGAAGAAGACAATGTTGGTGCCGTATTACTTGGTAACAGCAAGAACATCAATGAAGGCGACCTTGTTAAGACAACGGGCCGAGTAGTTGAAGTTCCGGTTGGTGATGCCATGCTTGGACGAGTTGTAAACTCTCTTGGACAGCCGATTGACGGCAAGGGTCCGATTCAGACTGATAAATTCCGCCAGATCGAACGTGTAGCATCCGGCGTTATCACAAGAAAGTCTGTAAATGTTCCGTTACAGACCGGTATCAAAGCGATCGACTCCATGGTTCCTATCGGAAGAGGACAGCGTGAGTTAATCATCGGTGACCGTCAGACAGGTAAGACCGCGATTGCGATTGATACGATTATTAACCAGAAGGGACAGAATGTGAAATGTATTTACGTGGCAATCGGTCAGAAAGCTTCTACGGTTGCTAATATTGTAAAGACGTTGGAAGAATTCGGTGCCATGGCATATACAACAGTAGTTGCATCCACAGCCAGTGAACTTGCACCGTTACAGTATATTGCACCTTATTCAGGATGTGCTATTGGTGAAGAATGGATGGAAAACGGGGATGACGTACTCGTTATCTATGATGACTTAAGTAAGCATGCAACCGCTTACCGTACACTTTCCCTGCTTCTTAAGAGACCACCTGGACGTGAAGCATATCCTGGTGATGTATTCTATCTCCATTCAAGACTCTTAGAAAGAGCGGCAAGAATGAGTGAAGAATACGGCGGAGGTTCTTTAACGGCACTTCCGATTATCGAGACACAGGCAGGCGATGTATCTGCTTATATTCCGACTAACGTTATCTCTATTACAGACGGACAGATTTACCTTGAAACAGAAATGTTCAACGCAGGTTTCCGCCCGGCGGTTAATGCAGGTCTTTCCGTATCACGAGTTGGTGGTTCCGCACAGATTAAGGCTATGAAAAAGATTGCCGGACCTATCCGAACAGAGCTTGCGCAGTATCGCGAGTTGGCGGCATTTGCCCAGTTTGGTTCAGAGCTTGATGCGAACACCAAAGAGACGCTTGATCAGGGTGAACGCGTTAAGGAAGTATTAAAGCAGCCACAGTATCAGCCGATGCCGGTTCAGTATCAGGTAATTATCATTTATGCGGTTACAAGAAAGTATCTCCTTTCCGTGCCGGTAGAAGATGTTACAAGATACGAGAAAGAATTGTTTGCATTTATTGATACCAAGTATCCTGAGATTCCGGAAGCAATTGCTACTTCCAAGGAGATCTCCGAAGAGACAGAAGGCTTACTTAAGAAAGCACTCGAAGAGTTTGGAGAAAAGTTCGGTAAAGAGAATTAAGCACAGCAAAACAAAACATTTGGTTTTGTTTGGATTGGGACAGGTGATATGATATGGCGTCTATGAGAGACATCAAAAGACGTAAGAGCAGTATCCAGAGTACCCAGCAGATTACAAAGGCTATGAAATTGGTCTCTACCGTTAAATTGCAGAAATCCAAACG
>JAZMZZ010000164.1:0-13149 GCA_045586245.1 Lachnospiraceae bacterium
AAAAGATGAAAGAAGTGTATGAAACACCGGAAATGGAAGTAGTAGAGTTCGAAACAGAGGACATTATTACAGGAAGTAACGATTTGCCTCCAGTTGGCTTATAGTCCTAGGGCTAGTATCACGGAAACTTTGGGCATCGCATTAGCGGTGCCTAAAGTTTTAGAAAGAGGAAATTTATGAAGAAGAAAGCAATTATTATTGGCTGTTCACTGGCAGCCGTTATATTGATAGTTATAGGATGTGTGTTTGTATTCGGTAAATCTGATAAAAACAATAATGCAGGTGAGATTAGTACCCAAGCGGTTCCTTCTATTATGGAAAGTGGTTCTGATGATGTGAAAACGCCGGATACACCGGAATTGAGTTTGGAAGATGATAAGCCTGTTAATGGTGAAGAATCAAGTGAAACGACAAACAAACCGGGAAACGACCAGCCGGAGCAGACAACGCAGAAGCCGGATGGTGGAGAAGGTGATAAACCAAATAATCGCGAAGAACCAACAGAAGCACCTACAGAAGTACCGACAGAGGAACCAACAGAAACACCAACGGAAGAACCGACAGAACAGCCAACAGAGGAGCCAACAGATGGTGATAATCCGAATGAACTTCCGTTTGTTCCGTTTTAGATAAGGATGTGTTATGGTGGACAATAGTTTAATGTATTTTCGTATCTGTATGGCAGACAAGGTGATTGGTATCAGGCCTCAGTTCTCTTATATCAGGGAGTTTTGTAAGGACTATATTACAGAGGAACCGGAAGACTTTTGGATTAGTACTGATTTGTCCGATATCAGATATGAAAGAGAGAAGTCAGCCAGAGAAGATGAACTGGCAGGTATCCCTGTCCGTCAGTTTGCAGATGAGTATTTGGAGACACTTGCAGTTTATCGTAAGATAACGGAGAAACTTATTGATTCTGATATCTTGCTATATCATGGTTCAGCGATTGCTATCGATGGTCAGGGGTATTTGTTTACTGCAAAAAGTGGTACAGGAAAGTCTACACATACAAGATTGTTGTGTGAGTATTTGGGTAATCGGGCGGTTATGATAAACGATGATAAGCCCTTACTTACCATATCGGAGAATGGAGTGGCTATTCATGGAACCCCTTGGATGGGGAAACATGGGATAGGGAACAATATATCTGTACCATTAAAAGCTGTTTGTGTTGTGACAAGGGCAGAGGAGAACCATATGATAAAGGTAAATCCATATGAGATATATCCAATGCTTCTGCAACAGGTGCACCGCCCGGTGTCAGAAGAAGGGATGCAAAAGACTATGAAGCTGATTGACAGACTTATGGCAAGTGTGAGTTTTTATAAACTTGGCTGTAACATGTCTTCGGATGCTCCGAGAGTTTCTTATGAAGGGTTGAATGGAGGTATTGAATAAAATGAAATTGCGAAAAGGCTTTATCACCCATGAGAGTAATGGGGAACATATTACGGTAACAGCAGGAAACACAGCGTTTAACGGTCTGGTGAGAAGCAATAAGACAGCCGGATTTATCGTAGAGTGTCTTAAGGAGAATGTTACCAAAGAAGAAATTGTACATAAAATGCTTGATAAGTATGATGCTTGTGAAGAAACGATTACAAAAGATGTGGATATGATTTTGGCAAGATTGCAGGAAATAGGTGCGATTGATGATTAAGACAAGTTATGAAGAAGAACTTAACAGGAAAGGTTCTTTTACATATACCAATGTTGGTATCAGTATGCTTCCTTTGCTTTGTCAGGGAAGAGATTTGTTTACCATCTCTAAGAAACAGGGAAGATGCAAGAGGTTTGATGTAGTTTTATACAAAAGACCTCCTGCATCTTATGTATTGCACCGTGTGGTGGAGGTCCGAGAGGATTCCTATGTAATTCTCGGTGACAACTGTATCAACAAGGAGTATGGTATTAAGGATGAGGATATTATCGGCGTGATGACTTCCTTTGTGAGAAAAGGTAAGGAATATCCGGTAACACATAAAGGGTATTGTATATATGCAAGGGCATGGTATTTTCTATATCCTGTCAGAAAAATGTGGATGAAGGCTAAAATAAAGGCATTAAGTAGGTTTAAAAAGAGAAACGAGAAGTCAAATGAGAGATAAAGAAACCATTGCATGGCTGAACATGGCTGTGAAAAAGTACAGAAGCTTAATATGGGTTCTTGTGCTACTCCAGATTGTAATTAACGGAGTGGCTGTTTGTTATGCTCTCATTATGAAGAAAATGATAGATCATGCCGTGAATGGAGAAAGCCACGGCTTTTTTATATACTTGATTTCATTTGGTTTGCTTATTTTATTACAGCTTGCATTAAGAATGCTATTGAGGCATCTTGAGGAACTGGCTCGAAGTGGTATGGAAAATGCACTAAAGCAAAGGCTGTTTGACAACCTGATGAAGAAAGATTATGCCGGAGTAACTGCTTATCATTCTGAAGACTGGATGAACAGACTTACTTCAGATACAACAGTTTGTGCAAATGGTATGGTAGAGATTGTGCCGGGAGTCTGTGGACTGTTTGTTAAGCTTATTGGTGTTCTTGTGCTTATGGTTGTATTAATGCCAATGCTGGCTGTAGTTCTGATTCCATGTGGTATACTATTTCTGATTATAACATTTATGCTTCGGCGAAGATTAAAGAAGCTTCACAAAACAGTACAGGAAAAAGAAGGAGAAGTCAGAGTATATATGCAGGAGCGCATCAGCAGTATGCTGATACTTCGTGTGTTTGGGGCAGAGAAACTTGCGACAGATGGTACAAAAAATAGACTTTCCGATTATCGTAAGGCTAGAATGAACAAAGGGATTCTGTCAAATATCTGCAACAGTGGCTTTGGTGCTGCAATGAATGCGCTCTATTTTGTTGGTATTGGATTTTGCGGGTATGGAATATTGAAGGGTACGGTTACATATGGTACGTTATCTGCGATTATACAGTTAATTGGACAGCTCCAGACTCCTCTTATGAATATCAGTGGTTTTGTACCAAGATATTTTGCCTGTCTTGCCAGTGCGGAGCGTTTGATGGAAGTGGAAAAGTTTGAGGATACAGACTCAGAAGAGTGTAAGTCCGTTGCTGAAGCAAAGAAGATGTATCAGGAACAGTTTGAAACGATAGAGTTTGAAAAGGTGTTTTTTACCTATGGCGACTCAAATGAAGACAGAGAGGTATTGAAGAATGCAAGTATCACCATAGAGAAAGGTGATTTCATTGCAATCATGGGTAATTCCGGTGGAGGAAAATCTACACTTTTAAAGCTTCTTATGTCTGTATTTGAGCCTGTAAATGGGGAGGTAACTGTATGCACCAATCAGGGGGAACGCTTCCCGATAAAAAAGTGGAAACGGTTATTTGCCTATGTGCCACAGGGGAACTGTCTGATGAACGGTACGATAACGGAAGCAGTAACATTTCACAGTGCAGACAAAGAAGATGGTATGTCTGTAGAAGAAGCGCTTCGATTAGCCTGTGCAGAATTTGTATGGGAGCTTGCGAAAGGACCGGAAACAGTTCTTGGGGAAAGAGGAGCCGGACTCTCGGAGGGACAGATGCAGCGTATCGCTATCGCAAGAGCTTTATATGCAGATGCCCCCATTCTGATATTGGATGAAGCAACCAGTGCATTGGACGAAAATACAGAGAAACGATTACTGGAGAAAATAAAGCAATTAACAGATAAGACAGTTATTCTTGTGACACATAGAAAAGCAGCATTAGATATCTGCAACAAGGTATTTCATGTTGCGGATGGAGTTGTCAGTGCAGAATAAGCATGGAATCTGAGATTAGGATATATTATGAGAAAAACATTATATGATATGTTGTATCTTGTCACATGCGGTATACAGCAGGTGAAACCACAGCAAAGCTGTGTAGATACAATAGATTTGGAAAAACTTTATAAAGCCAGCAGGGTACATTTTTTGAATGTTTTGGTAGGAATGACACTGAAGGAAAGTGGAGCAAAGCTTCCTAAGGAATGGGAGCAGGCATTGTCAAAGGCAGTTCGCAAAAATGTGCTGTTTGATGTGGAAAGAGCGGCTGTTTTAGAAGAGTTTGAAAAACTGGGTATCTGGTATATGCCATTAAAGGGCGTGATACTTAAGGATTATTATCCAAAGGTAGGCATGCGTCAGATGTCTGATAATGACATACTGTTTGATGCGAAGTTTGCCGGGAAGGTTCGAGAAATCTTCCGGGAAAGAGGATACACAGATACCTATTATGGTGTAGGCAATCATGATGTGTATGAGAAGGAGCCTGTCTATAATTTTGAGATGCATAGAAAACTGTATGGAGAAGGTCAGGAACCTGACTGGGTAGAGTATTACAGTAATGTGAAGGACAGGCTGCTTAAGGATGAAGGGAATGCATACGGCTATCATTTCAGTGATGAAGATTTTTATGTGTATATCATATCACATGAGTATAAGCATTATTCCGGTGGTGGAACCGGACTTCGTTCCCTGGTTGATGTACACTTTTATCTACAGGCGAAACGGAATAGTCTGGACTTTAATTATATTGAAAAGCAGTGCGAAATACTTGGCATAGCTGAGTTTGAGAAGCTTGGCAGGGAATTGTGTAAAAGAGTATTTGAAGGAGAGGCGAAATTCTACGATGAAGAAAGCCTGAAGAAGAGCCTGACAGCAGAAGAAGCAGAAATGTTAGAATATTATTTAACATCCGGCGTGTATGGTACAAAGAAACGTGGAATGGAAAACCGAATTAAGAAGTTTCAGAAAAGGACCGGAAAGACAGGTAAATTTAGCTTTGTTTTGGACAGGTTATTTCCGGATATGTCAGTTTATCGGGTATATTATCCGTTTTTTTACAGACATAAGTGGCTTCTTCCGGTGGGATGGCTCTTTAGGCTGGTGCGAATGATAGTGCATCCTCACAGGAGAGCCGGCACACTTGAGGAACTGAAATATTTATTTAAAATGTAAGATGCTTGCGGGAGTATCAGGATTTACATATAATTTTATATACGGAAGAGGTTAATTGTTGAGGAGGGTTTTACAATGAAAATTTATGATATTTCCCAGGAAGTTTTCGGTTGCCGGGTGTATCCCGATGACCCTAAGCCGGAAAAAATTATACTTCAATCTATGCAAAATGATGAATTGTATAATCTGACTGCTTTTAAAATGTGTGCACACAACGGCACGCATATAGATGCACCTTTTCATTTTGTGAAAGACGGAAAAACTGTGGATAAGATATGCCTGGAGGCTGTGATTGGGATGGCCTATGTGGCAGAACATCATGGAATTGTTTCAGGCCAGGATGCTGAAATGATTATTGATAAAGCAAAAAAGAGAAACCCTGAGGCGGCAAAGCGAATATTGATTAAAGGTGATGCTGAAGTATCATTAGAGGCAGCAACGGTATTTGCGTCCTCAGATATTTTTCTTTTGGGAAATGAATCCCAGACAGTCGGGCCCGAGAATGCACCAATGGCAGTGCACCTCGCCCTTCTTGGTGCTGATGTTGTCTTGCTTGAAGGAATTCGTTTATCGAAGGTTCCCGAAGGCGTGTACTTATTGAATGCCGCACCGCTGAATTTGTCAGGTTCTGATGGTTCCCCTTGCAGAGCTGTATTAATAGAACTCAGGTGAAAAATCTACTGCTGATTTTTAAGATGAGTACACTTGCCATTTTTTTAATAATTTTTTTTGTGGTATGATTTGTTGTGATATAATGTGAGGTGGCTATGGAAATTTTTACTTTGGTAATCGGAATTGTTATTTTGGCATTGATTGTATTTTCGTTTTTTTTGCAATCAAAGCAGAAAGTAGCGTTTGTATACATTTGTTGTTTAATATTGCATATAGGGTGGCTTGTATTTACATTGTTTGGTCTTGGCAATCTTCCTTATGAAACGTTACAGACCATAAATCATAATTCAGGGATATTCAAAGTTTTAGCTGTTTTTTTGATGATTCTGTTTGCGGTATTGTCGGATGTTTTCAGAAAGAAAAATCGCGCGAGTGTTAAGGGTACTGTTTTCACGTGGTTGTTTGTTTTCTCTATCGTTGTTTTAATCAATACGGTTATTCTGTCCATCGTAGCATTGGCGGAAATGGATATGTTACGGTGATTGTAATATGAAAGTGTAACAGAAAGGATTTGTTATGGTTATTTTGAGTGTGATTGTGGGAATTGTTGTTTTGGCATTGGTTGTGTTGTCTTTTTTTCAACGCGCCAAATTGCCTGTTATTTTATTGAATCTGGGGAATTCTTTATTGCTTCTTGGGTGGTTTGTGCTGATGATGTTGCAGATTCCGAAGATGTCTGATGATATGGTTTCGCTTTTTAATGGTACTCTGGGATATTTTACTATCGCAGGCTTTGTCGTGTTCGTTCTTTTTGCGGCAATCGGAGCCTTTGTGAAAAAGAAATTTCATGAGAGTGTGAAGCCTGCCCTTTTTGCATGGATAAGCACTTTGGGGGTGATTTTGATGGTAACAACCCAGATTTTAACTATGTATTCCTATGTGGAATTAACGAAAAGGGAAGAAATAGAAGAAACATATATTTATGAAGAGACAGAGTGTTGCCAAAATATGTAAGATTATAATATCAGGTTATAAGAGTTTATTGAGAACAGTTTTTATTGATTTGCTTTTTGCGACGTATGGCTGCAGAAGTATAATTTGAGGGAAGCTGTTTTCTTTTTTTATAAAAAAATATTTTTTCGAGGATAGAATGTTCTTCTCAGTTGTTTTATTAATATAAGCGCTTATTACAAAGAAAGGAGTTGCGGATGGATAAGTACGAACTGGAGCGAATCTATGATTTGTATTTTGAAATAGTGTACAGAATCTGTTTTTTGTATATGAAGAATCCGGCGGATGCTCAGGATGTGACACAGGAAACGTTCTGTCAGTTGATTCGCAAGACACCCGTTTTTGAATCAGATGAAAAGATAAAAGCCTGGTTGATTGTCTGTGCATCAAATCTTTGTAAAAATCAGCTTAAGAAATGGTGGGTACGTAAAATTGTAGCCTATGAAGATGTTATCGGAGATTTCAGGGAGGAAATGCCCGGTGCGGATTCTTATATTTCGGATGTATATCGTATCGTGATGAGTCTGGATGAAAAATATGCCATTCCGACATATCTATATTATTATGAGGGCTATAATACGTTTGAGATTGCAGGAATTCTTTCTATCAATCAGTCAACGGTACAGACTCGGTTGGCGAAAGCCCGCAAGCTTTTGCGGATTGAGCTGGAAGAATAAATGCATGGTGGATATGACACCGGCAGAAAGGATGAATGATTATGAAAAAAGAAGAGTATAAGAAAGCAGTAGAATTGATACAGCCCGAAGAAGGTGTGAAAGATGCTGTATTGGAAGATATTTTGAATGAATATTCTCCGAAAGAGAAAAGAAAAGGATTGCATGTGGGAAAAGTGTTGGGATATGCAGCTGCCGCACTGGCAATTATATGTGTGGCAGGTGTTTCCACACCGGTTGTGGCCTCGGAAATTCGATCCTTACTTTTGCGTGAGGTTCCCGGATATGAAGAACTTGAGCCGGTGATTGAAACCGCAGTTTTTACCAAGTCTGATGAGCATGTTGTAGTATCTGTGGAAGAGATTCTTTCAGACGGAGTTGTTGTCAATATGACCGTAAAATATGAAGCCGTTGATGAAACCGGTAAAGAGTGGCTGTCAAATCTTATGGTTGATAACAATACTTTGTCAATTAAACCTTATATGGAAAATACCGTGGAATACGGCGTGAATTACAGTTACGGAGCCAAAGAGTTAGAAGACCGCAGAAGCGATACAGAACGTATCTTTTTGTTGGAGCTAGAGGCTTCCAGTCGTGATTACAGCGGAAGACAGGGCGTTTTTTCATTCCCTTTGACAGGAGGAAAGGAAGCTGCCATGATAGATATTTCGGGAAATGTGGAAGTGTTTTCTTATCAACTTGTTTCCGATGAAGTAGCATCTGAATATTATACTCCTACGTTAATTGAACTTTCTCCCATGTCGTTTGTAATCTATGCAATAGGAGACGGTGTGTATGAAGAAGGTTATGATGGTGAAAATCATTGGGAGAGATGGCTTTTACCGGAAGAA
Source organism: Lachnospiraceae bacterium (assembly GCA_045586245.1). Lineage (GTDB taxonomy): Bacteria > Bacillota > Clostridia > Lachnospirales > Lachnospiraceae > RGIG8767. The sequence goes on from JAZMZZ010000164.1 coordinate 8,108, forward strand.
GAGATTGATTCTTTAGTAGACCACAGTTATTTTATCATGAAGGATGGAACATATCTTTCCATGCCGGCAGGTGCTCATAATACCACTAATCCCAGGGAAGAGAATATGTATTCAGATGTAATGCTATTTAGTACAAGATTCAGGGAACAGGACGAAATATACGGCGACTCTGTCCTGATAAATCCGGATGAAATCGAAGCAGTAGTGATTAACAGGGCAAGATTTGAGTTTGTGAAGTAAATATATTATATGGATTTGTCCCTGTGAAGTTTTCATAAAGATATACCGATATCTATATTAGATACACGGAGGTATTGTAGAATGAAAATAACAGAGGCAAGGGATGCATATCGCACCCATATTCAAAGTTATCGCGATCAACAGAATATTTTAGCAAAACGTAAAGCGGAGCTGGAAAAAACGGCAACGAAGAATCCTGCTGATGCAGTAATATACGAAAAGGAAATGGTTATTATTGAACTTCAGCGGGAAGCCCTCGAAAAAAAACAGACAGAATATCAGGATTACATGAGTAAACTGGCTGAATTTGAGATGAATTATGCGAATCTCTTAGTCGCGCAACAGCAAGGAGAAGCGATGGCAGAGGGCTATGAAGATCTGGGGAAGATTATGGAAGTTGCAAGGCGTATTATGAAAGGTGATATTGTGCCTGCCACAGATGAGCGCAAGCTTATGGAATATAGTGATGAGCTTTATCAGGCCGCAAAGAATATCGGGGAATTAATGCGTCAGAAAGAACGCGAGGAGCACAAATCTCTCTGGGAAGATGAAGAAGCTCCGGAAGAACCGCAGGATCCCATGGAGGCGGCCGGGCAGATGGAAGCGCCCGGCGGACCTCAGATGATTTCTCCTTCGGATGTGATGGAAAGTGTCAGTTCGGACACAGTTCAATAATAACCAATTCCGGTCTGTTTAAGATTCTGGGCGGAAAGGTTGTGATTCTTGAAAGACCGCGGCTTACAATCATCGTTGTGTTGCGGGATTCATATTGTCCGCCTGCGTATTCCGGAAAAAGCCCCTGATTTGGTGCATACAGTCCGTTTAGGACATAAGGGATGCGCCACTGTCCGCCATGGGCGTGACCGGAAAGTACCAAATCAAATTCCAGGGCACTGTAGTTTTTGATTAATTCAGGTCTGTGGGAAAGCAGAATCGTATAGTTCGTCCTGTCGGCAGAATCAGATGCGGCGCGCAATTGTTCCGTAATTGCGGAAATGTTCTCCTGATACATCAGACCGTCAGGATCATCTACCCCACAGAGGTTGATTGTCTGTCCGTTTATTTCGATAACGTCACATGCGCCGCCGGAAAGAATGTTTACGCCGGTGTCATTTACAATAGAAAGAATATTATCAATATCCCCGCTCCAGTATTCGTGATTTCCCGTCACGTAGTAGCAGGGATATTTTTTGCTTAATTCCTGCATTATCAGGATAGTGTGGTCATATTTTTTGTTCTCGGTAAACATATCGCCGCCGAATAAAACCAGATCAGGGGATGCAGCGTCGAGTGCATGAATCAGTGTTTGCTGGTTTTTACCATACCATTCGCCGTGCAGATCGGTAAAAAGTGCGATTTTTATCTCTTTGTCCACCTTGTCCGTGGAAACCTGATAGGTAACGGTTTTAAGGCGCATATCAAATAAAATAAGCAAAAAAATAAGGCAGATTGCAAGGAGGACAAGTGATCGGATTGTTTTTTTTCCGCCTTTTTTATTGTTTTGGAAAAACTTATTTTTATTTGTATGTTCTAAAACTTTCATCCCATTGTTTTTCATTTGGTATCTTTCCTTTCGGGCGACTGATTATACGTATTATATCACGGGTAAGTGAAATAGAAAATGTGTTTATTCATTTTGTTCTTTATTCATAAATACGAATTGAAATCTGTATATTATTGAAAAAATAAAAAAATTTAATTTTTTTGAAAAAGGTATTTTCTTTTTTTATATTTGTGATACAATGTGTCTTGTGTTTTTTAATTGTTTGTTTTAAAAGAGGAGAAAAAATTATGGTTCAGAAAAAATTGTTTGGTGCGGATCGGGCAAATTCCGTTCAAAAAATTCTTGCCCTTCTGTTGATTCTTGCTTTTGTTGCTGCGTCGGCATTTTTGTCCGGATGTAAGGCTGCTGAGGATGTTGAAGCAGATATCGAAGAAGAAATGCTTTTGGACGAGGATGCTGCGACTTTGGATGACGATAGCTGGGAGAGCGATGAGGAAACCGTTTTCGTTGGGGAAGATGAAAATGCAGATGATGAGTTGAACGACGATGAATATTCTGAGGAAGATGAACTTATCTCATGGGAAGATGATGAGTACGAAGAATATGATGAGTTCGAAGATGAAGATTACGACGAAGAGTATGAAGAGGAAGAATATGATGACGAAGAAGAGTATTATGATGACGATTCTTTCGATTCTACCGGTTATGTGTCCACAGCTTTCGGTGATGACGATTTGATTGATACCTGTTGGGTTGGATATTCCACGGAAGATTACATGGAATTCTTTGATGACCATACAGGATATCTGGAAGATTTGGATACCGGCGATGTGATTGACTTTACATGGTCCTGTGACGGTGGATATTCTGCCACATTGAACACTCCTTCCGGAACAATCACGATAACCATGTATATGGATGAAACCGGCGAAGATGAAACACCGTATTTATTGGTTAATACCGCAACAGAAGCCATTTGGATGTTCTAATAAGCAAAGAAAGCGTGAAATGAATGAGTAATATTTCTTTGACCACCTTATGCTATATCGAAAAAGACAACGCTTATCTTATGATGCATAGGGTGAAAAAAGAGAATGATTTAAATAAGGATAAATGGATTGGTGTCGGAGGACATTTCGAGGAGGATGAGTCACCGGAAGAGTGCCTTTTGAGAGAAGTATGGGAAGAAACCGGTCTCGTCTTGAAATCCTGGCGTTTTCGTGGCATTGTAACATTTCTTTCAGATGAATGGCCGGAGGCGGAATATATGTGTTTATATACTTCGGATTGCTTTGAGGGCGAGATGAAGGAATGTATTGAAGGCAATCTGGAATGGGTGCCTAAGGAGAAGATTTCCGAGCTACCCATTTGGGAAGGGGATCACATTTTTTTAAATCTTCTTTTGGAAGAGCATCCCTTTTTCTCATTGAAGCTTCGTTATGAAGGTGAACATTTGTCAGAAGCAGTTTTAGATGGCAAAAATATAATGTAAATACTATAAGAAATCGACTTTTTGAGGTTCGGTTTCTTATTTTTTTTACACAAATATCCGATATATTATTATGATAAATTTTTATCTGGAATCGGAGTAGTAAGAAATGAATGAATTATTTAAATATGAGCCCCATCTGCACACTTCCCAGGGCAGTAAATGCGGTATGAATACAGGCGCTGAAATGGCACGAGCACATAAGGAGGCGGGGTATACCGGAATCTTTGTGACGGATCATTTTTTTAACGGAAATACTGCGGTGCCGAAGGATTTACCCTGGTGTGACCGGGTGAACGCTTTTTGCGCCGGCTATGAGGATGCTAAGAGAGAAGGGGATTTGATTGGTTTGGACGTCTTCTTTGGATTTGAGTTTGGTGTGGGTGCGGCAGATTTTCTGATATATAATCTGGATAAGGAGTGGCTTTTGGCGCATGAGAATATTGATCTGCTGCCGGCGCGCGAGGCTTTTTCGCTGATGAGAAGCGATGGCGGCTTCATTGTGCATGCACATCCTTTTCGGGAAAGAGATTATATTGACCATATTAAATTGTTTCCGGATTGTGTAGATGCGGTGGAGACCTTAAATGCTGCAAATTCTGATTTGTTTAATGACAGGGCCAAGTGGTTTGCCGATTCTTACGGACTGCCGTATACGGCGGGGTCAGATATACACAGAACTGAAATATCGAAAAGAAACGGTGTTATTGTTGGTCAGAGACTGAATGGAACGAACATGTATCGTGATTTTGTTATTGCCCAAAAAGTCACTCTTTTTTAGTGAATGGCGGAAGTGATTTCGGGATGGTAATTTTTTTATATTAAATATAACAACACCATAGTTATTAGAAAATTACAAAATAATGTGGTAATTTTTTGAAAAAAGGTGTATAATCAGATAAATGTAGAACTTATTTTGTGAGAGAAATGGTTATCAGAAAGGCAGGAGATAATATGACAAAAGTTACGTCTTATCTATTTGTACATAGGCCGGAACGAACCGTATATTATTTGCCGGAGATTACTGATGAAGTGAAGCAGTGTATTTCCGAAGGCGTTTGTCCGAAAGAACTGGTTCCCTGTCTGTTTAAACCGGGAAGTTATGAGCATGTTGGGTTATTCTATCTTCCTTCTGATATTGCTGCTGAAGTTGGGCAGGAGACGGTTGTTGGTATTGAATTTCGCAAAACGGATGAGGTTCCGAAGGAGTTTGAACATTTAAAAACGCTGGTTCTGCCTTCCAGAGACGTTGTGATTCAGTCAGTTTCTTTTGACGATGTTCTCGATGAGGAAACTTTGAATAATCTTTTGATTTATGCAAAGAATAAACGAAATGAAAAGAGCCGTTTTTATCGTTATGTCTCAGGAGGTTTGGTTACGGCCTTTTTTGCAAAAGAGAAGTTGCGTCTTTTGTTTGAAATTGAAATTTTAAAAGAAGATAGATTTATTTCAATTATGAATCTTGAAGATGTGACAAAAGAAGAACTGTATCAAAGGGCATATCGTGAACCGATTACCGGCTATTATAATTGGGCATGGATGGGAGAGAGGTTGCGCAATTATCATCTTTGCGGAGTGACGGATTATGCTTTTGTTCATTTTGATATTAAAGACTTTAAGATGCTTAATGAATTGTACAACCACAGCGTTGCCGATTCCCATTTGAAGCGTATTACAGAACATATTGATGAGAACAGCAATTGGATTTATTATGGTTGCCGGTGTGATAACGATAACTTTTCGCTTATGATCAAAGATATGCCGAAAGAGGAGACCCTTGAACGGCTGAAGGTATTCTTTGAAGAGATT
>JAZMZZ010000165.1:0-11005 GCA_045586245.1 Lachnospiraceae bacterium
TCGTCTTCCACGAGCCCATCACAATAATAATCCTCTCCGGGATAATAGGTATAATCCAGTGTGACTTTTCCAATCTTTTCAATCTTGTCCATCTTATTTCACCACAACCTTGGAATTCATATCGTAATATCCGACCGTATCCTTATCCGATACAACCGTAATATTGATTACATCGTACAAACGATGGTAAACCTCAAACTTCTCTTTCTCATAACCCGTTACCCCGAGCGAAAGCAGGTATTCACCACCCTGTAAATCCATCTTCTGGGTAAAAGTTACTTCCTTTACTTCACCTTTTTGGGCATCCGATAAATAAGCCTTTTCAAACATACTGTTGGTACCCGTAATCTCTGTTCCACGTACGTTTTTCACGGTAAAAGCAAAAATCGGCGCCGGCACATCCTCTTCAAATTTCACCTTATAGTGCAGGGTGAATTCTTCACCTTTGATAATGGCACTGGCCTTCGTACCCTTTTTATCCGTTACATAGTAATCGTGGATAACAGCCGCCTTGGTACCATACTCAAGTGCATCCGGATTAACGCCAAGCACTTCTGCATTTACCGTTTTGCCGGTACCTTTCTTGCGCTTCTTATGCCCGTCAGACACCTCTGCAGCAAGTTCATTGATATCCTCATCCTCAAGCAAAGAATCCTCTTCTTCCGGCACTTCATACTGACCGACAAGAACCTGCTTATATGCATCAATCATTTCTTTCGGGCTGCCTTCGCCCAATTTATGTCCCTGATTCAAAAGCACTACCCTGTCGCAATACTTGGCAATACTGCTCAAATCATGGCTTACAAATAAAATGGTCTTACCCATTTTCTTAAATTCATCAAATTTGTGATAACATTTTGCCTGGAAAAATACATCCCCGACAGACAATGCCTCATCGACAATCAAAATCTCCGGTTCGATATTAATTGCAACCGCAAACGCCAGACGCACGAACATACCGCTGGAATAGGTCTTACACGGCTGGTACACATAATCTCCGATATCCGCAAAATCCAGAATGTCCTGCAGTTTCTCATCGATTTCCTTTTTGGAAAATCCCATCATCGTACCATTTAAATAAATATTCTCAATACCGTTATATTCCATGTTAAAACCGGCACCAAGTTCAAGCAATGCAGAGATTCTTCCGTTTACCACAAGGTCACCTTTCGTCGGATTGAGAACCCCAGTAATAATCTTAAGAATCGTGGACTTGCCGGAGCCGTTTGTACCGATAATACCAACCGTCTCCCCCTGGTAAACCGTCATATCCACTCCCTGCAAGGCATAATGCTCTTTGTGAAGTTTCTTACGGGTAAGCCCCAACGCTTCCTTCATTCTGTCCGAAGGTTTTTCGTATAATTTATATATTTTTGTGATTTGATCCGCTCTAATCGCTATCTTTTTATCTTCCATTTCAAGCCTTTCGGTTCACTGCCGCATAGCCGCCTGTAAACCTTACATATTCTTACACTGCAATACACTTACAGCACATCTGAAAAATGCACCTTTAACCGCTTAAACACAAGTGCACCGATACCGAATACTACAACCGTTACAATCCAGAAATACATCGTGGAGTAAAAATCCTGCCAAAACCATGTCTTTTCAAAAATCGCAGTACGGTATCCGTTGACAATATATACCAGCGGATTGATTTTTACAATCATCTGCACGGTAGGAGACAATGTGTTAACATCCCACAAAATAGGGGTTGCCCACATTCCAATCTGCAACAAAATACTGATAATCTGTCCGATATCCTTAAAGAATACCATAATGGCACAGGTGGAATAACAAAGTCCCAACACAAATACGAACAGACAAAAACTGTAATACACAAGCTGTATCATATATATGGACGGATAATATCCGTAAATTGTCGCAATCACAAGCATTACCAGTACAAAGAATACATGAATAAATGTCGCTGCAATAATCTTGATAATCGGAAGTACACTAATTTTGAAAACCACTTTTTTTACAAGATAATTGTATTCCAAAAGTGCATTCGTACCATTATTGAGTGCCTCATTAAAGTAAAACCACGGTACAAGTCCTGCCGTCAAAAACAAAACGTAAGGCTTATCCGGAACCATGGCATTACCGGTTCCCATAATCACGTCAAACACCACATAATACATGGCCACCGTAACAACCGGCTGAACCATCGCCCAGACAGCACCCAGATAGGAGCCTGCATAACGCTTCTTAAAGTCGTTTCTTGCCAGTTTCCAGATTAAATGCCTGCTCTGGAACAATTCCACCGGAAGAACGGTTATCTTGTCATACAGGACGCTGAATACGACAATCGCAATGACAATGATTACACACGCTATAATCTTTTTTATCATCTCCTGCGTCGGGTCTGCCAACGGATTATGGAATAAAATAATCACAAGCGCCATAATAAGCATTATTGTGGTAAAAATGGCAATTCCGACAGGCTTGGTTATCTTCCCCTTTAGGGAAAGGTTGATTCTTCGCTTACTCATTTTTATTTTAAATAAGTCTCCTTATATTCTTTGATTCCGCCCCAAACCTTATCTCTGTCGGACAGAGTCAATTCCATTCCCTCCGGAATCGGCCATGCAACGCCCAAATCAGGATCGTCAAATTTTAAGCCGCCTTCATCGCCCGGATGATAGAAATCACTGCATTTATAACAAAATTCCGCATAATCGGATAATACAAGGAATCCATGCGCAAATCCCTTTGGCACAAAGAACTGCTTCTTATTTTCTTCACTCAAAAGCACGCCATGCCACTGTCCGAAAGTCGGGGAATCCTTTCTTAAATCCACCGCCACATCAAACACTTCACCCTTGATAACTCTTACAAGTTTATCCTGCGGATGGTTAATCTGGAAATGAAGCCCTCTGAGCACGCCTTTTTTGGAAGCAGACTGGTTGTCCTGCACAAATGTAACATCCACACCCGCTTCTTTAAAATCATTGTACTGGTAGGTCTCCATGAAATAACCTCTGGCGTCTCCAATCACCTGTGGTGTAATCACTTTTAAGCCTTCGATTGCACATGTTTCTACTGTTAATTTACCCATTGTTGCTAAAATTCCTTTCGGTTTCTATAAATCAATTTATTGTTCCAAATCTTCCTCTTCACCGGCATCCGCTTCATCCGTAAAATCCCAATAACAGAGATTGAAATCCACTCTTCCTTCAATACCGTTAATTCTTCCCGAAGAAGTATACTGCCACAGGCCGTAGATTCCTCCATAAGTCGGCTCGTTACCACTTGTATATTCAGCAAGCCAGATTACATTGTCTCCCGAAAATTTGGTTATATCCAACCGATTGTTCAACCAATTTTTGCTGGCATATATACCCGCCGTATAACCACCGGAGCGTATCGTCTCACAAAAAGCCTGGCACACCTTGGAACGGGTCGGTACATCCAGATTATCTGCCCTTCCGTTACCGCCGGCTCCTTCCGAGTCAATAAATACCGGATATGTAACTTTGTAGCCTTTTATCAGGCTGAGCACAATACTGGCTTCCTCTACCGCTTCTCTTTCATCAATTGCCTGGGTAAAGAAATAAATACCGACATCAATTCCGTTATCCGATGCGCCCTTTATATTCTGCTCAAAATAAGGGTCCACAACCAGACTGCCGCTGGAACTTCCGCGATATCCTGCACGGATAATGGCAAATTCCACGCCTTCTTTCCGAAGCTGTTCCCAATCAATTTCTTTGTTCCATTTGGAAACATCAATTCCAAACTTGGTATCCGCAAGACGCTTGATTTCTTTACTGCCTTCCGCATCCATTGCCGCATCATTTACCGCCGTATCTTCCTTAGCCGCATCAATTTCCGCTTCCGTCTTAATCAAATAGGAAATATCATCCAGTGCAACGTACTCTATATTGGCCTTTACTTTTACCGTAAGCGGTTCCTGCGGTACAATATACTCACCCAGTTGTTCTAACAAAACCTCGTATTCACCCGGCTTCATATCACCGATATAAATCACACCGTTTCTGTCAGCATCCTTATAAGTACCCAAATCGCCCACCTTAACCGTAAATGGTTGTCCGGTCACTTCTTTTCCTTTGCTATCCACAATCCGGATACGCAAATCCTTTTGAATGGAAGAAGTCATAAGAGACAAAGTCTTGCTTTCCTGTTCAATTTTTAAAAGTGTAGAAGACTTTTCCTCATCAAAAAACGTATCGTCATTCATCCATGCCGACAAATCAGCACCCTTCACACGTCCGTCTTCCTCCAGTACATCTTCTGCAACTTTTTCCTCCACCACTGCCTGTGAAACCGGTTCTTTTGTGAAAAATCCGTTCAATGCCAGCATCAGCAGAAACACTGTGCCGACAAACAAGGTCACTATCAGCAGCGTGTAACGCAACAGCTTAGAGTCCATTTGCAACCTCTACCAAATATTTGCCGTAATCCGTCTTAAGCAATGGCTGTGCCAATGCCAAGAGCTGTTCCTTTGTAATAAATCCGCGCTTATATGCAATTTCCTCAATGCAGGAAATGTATAAGCCCTGGCGTTTCTGGAATGCAGACACAAAATCAGCTGCTTCCAGTAAGGAATCATGATTACCTGTATCCAGCCATGCAAAACCACGTCCCATGGTCTCAACACGCAATGTTCCTCTTCTTAAATATTCATTATTGATGGATGTAATTTCGATTTCGCCTCTTGCTGACGGCTTCACATTTTTTGCAATCTCCACTACATCATTATCGTAAAAATAGAGTCCCGGCACCGCATAATTGCTCTTTGGATGCTCCGGTTTTTCTTCGATGGAAATAGCCATGCCGTTCTCATCAAATTCAACCACGCCATACTCTCTCGGATCACGTACATAGTATCCGAAAATAGTCGCACCACTGTCACGGGATGCCACTTCACGAAGCAGTTTTGAGAAACTCTGTCCGTAGAAAATATTATCGCCAAGTACCAGTGCAACGCTATCATCACCGATAAAATCCGCACCGATAATGAACGCATCCGCAAGTCCTCTCGGAACTTCCTGCACTGCATACTCAAACTTCATACCAAGCTGCTCGCCGCTTCCAAGCAACTCTTCAAATACCGGAAGATCTCTTGGTGTGGAGATGATAAGAACTTCCCTGATACCTGCAAGCATCAATGTTGATAACGGATAATAAATCATCGGTTTGTCATAAACCGGCATAATCTGTTTACTAATCGCCTTTGTAAGTGGGTAGAGTCTGGTTCCTGAACCACCCGCCAAAATAATACCTTTCATTGGTTTCCTTTCTGTCGGCGTGAGGGTATGCTCTGTTTAGGCACGCTCCCGCTCCCCGCAAAACGTAACGGATGCTAAGCTCGGAAACACCTCGCTAAGCACCGACGTTTTACGAAGGCCTGCACAGGGCATACCCTCACGCCGACATACACCAATACCAACTAAAACTTTTATTTATTGTTATACATATCTTCGTAATATTTCTGATAGTCTCCACTGGTCACATTTTTCATCCAGTCTTCGTTTTCGAAGAACCATTTAATAGTTAATTTGATTCCTTCTCTAAACATAGTTTCCGGTTCCCAACCAATTTCTGACTTGATTTTATCAGGTGCGATAGCATAACGTCTATCGTGACCTTTTCTATCCTCTACATAAGTAATCAAATCTTTTGATACAAGTTCCTTACGTGGGTCGCCTTCCGGGAGCATTTCCTGTAAAGTCTCGATGATAATGTTGATAATCTCGATGTTCTGTTTTTCGTTATGACCGCCGATATTGTATGTCTCGAAAAGACGTCCCTTCTCCTGTACCATATCAATTGCTTTCGCATGGTCTTCTACGTATAACCAGTCACGCACATTCTTACCATCGCCATAAACAGGAAGTTTCTTGCCCTGTAATGCATTGTTGATAATTAATGGGATCAACTTCTCAGGGAACTGGTATGGTCCGTAGTTGTTGGAACAGTTTGTAATATTGGCTGGGAACTTATAGGTGTCCATATAAGCCTTTACAAGCATGTCCGAAGAAGCCTTACTTGCTGAGTATGGGCTATGCGGGTCATATGGTGATGTCTCGTAGAAAAATGCATTGTCATCATCCGGGAGCGAACCGTATACTTCGTCTGTAGAAACATGAAGGAATTTCTTGCCTTCTTTAAATGTTCCGTCAGGAAGTTCCCATGCTGCTTTTGCACAGTTAAGCATAACCGCCGTACCAAGAACATTGGTCTGTACAAAAATCTCAGGAGTCTTAATACTTCTGTCTACATGACTCTCTGCCGCAAAATGAACCACGCGATCAATATCATTTTCTTCAAAAATCTTCATGATGGCATCTTTATCACAGATATTTGCCTTCACAAATGTATAATTGTCCCTATCCTCCAAATCCTTTAAATTCTCAAGGTTGCCGGCATATGTTAATGCATCCACGTTGATAATACGGATGTCATTGTCATACTTCTTAAACATGTAATGAATGTAGTTGGAACCGATAAAACCGGCACCGCCTGTTACCAGATACGTTCTCATTTTTATTCCCTCCGGGTTTATATTCTTTTTGTTATTTTTCTTACTAAAAAGGACTTCAGGGCATTCTTTCCCATTAAAATCCATACTGCTTACTATTTTACCATAAATATTCAAAAAAGGGAAGCAAACATAAGAAAGCCCGGTTACGTGGATTTTTCACAAACGGAACAAGTTCCCAAAGTTCAAAATCCCCGCAACCAGGCCTTCTATTTACGTTTCCCCTTATTTAAACACCCCGATTTTATCCGGGTGCTTTTCATAATACTTAGAATAGTATGTGTAAATGCAAACATTACACAACCAAATCAACGACACGAGTGTAACCGGCATCAGACCGAAATTAAAGAATCCGTTTCCAAAGATACAGAACACCCACAGAGCAACAAACAGACCACTCATCTTTGTGTATGTGGAATACGCGCTCTTGTAAATCAGAATCTTCTCTGCTTCGTCGCAGCTGTCTTCCCATTTATCAATGAATTTCGTATCGTAAATACTTCCTTTTTTCTCAGGATTTACTTGCTTGGTCATGTTAATAATAATCTGCTGTCCGACCATTACAACTACCAGTGTTGCAATGAATCCGAAGAAATAGCAGGCATCCGCAAAACCGCTTCGTCCTACAATTCCTTCAAAGCCTACCGCAAAGAAGAAATACTCAACAATTGTCCCTACATTCAAAGCTGTAAGGGCATTTCCAAGAATGCAATCAATCCGTTTATATTCGTCTTCATCTTCCCCATCCCATGCTTTAATCATTTTAGCCACTTTGCTCTTAACAACCAAAAGCACTATGACCATAATCGCGCAAAAGACAACGCCGAAATATGGAGCAACTGCCTGGGCAAAATTATATACGCCACCGGAAATTGTTTCCGGCAATGATTCTACATCTTCAGCAAATGCCATTACAAATCCCATCACAATCCCCAGTACAAAACCGCCGATCAGTAACAGGAAAAATTTCCCCAAGTGCTTCTTATCTTCCTTCTTACTCTCCATTCTGATTTTCTCGTTCATTTATTCATCCTCCTCATACACAAAAATATTTTCCACCGGAACATCAAAAACCTTTGCAATCTTAAGTGCCAACGATACGGACGGAGAATAATCTCCTCTCTCTATCTGGCTGATGGTCTGTCTGGACACGCCGACCAATTCACCCATCTGCTGTTGGTTCACACCAATTTTTGCCCTATACTCTTTTAAATGATTAAATAATGGCATCTTTCCCCCTCCTGACTACTAACATTGTCATTCTGACAACTATACTTGTCATATGTGATGAATAAAAAATAGCACATGACAAGTATAGTTGTCAAGTGCTATTTTATAAAAATTTTTATTCTATGTCAAAAGACACCAATTACCATAATTTATCCGCAATAATTTCAAGCGGTTCCACAAATCGGTCAAACAAATCATCTTCGGTAATTTCTTCGCCATTAATATGTGCCCAATCATTCCACATCATATAGCATGCGCCCAAATTTCTCTCAGACCACGCCGGAAGTACCCATTCACGTTCCTCTGTGCGGTACACATTCGGTTGCCATGTATTTTGCAGATATTCCGTATCCAGCCTGTCGTATCCGCCACCGGGAACAATATACAATTCATTTTTCAAAGAATTGAGAAGGCTGAAACCTTCCTCATACATATCCGCAGGGTCTGCCCAGTCCACATCCCAAATCTGCATCTGTAAATCCCTGGAAATCTGCGACAAATCCCCTTCCTTCCACGAAAGGCTGCCCCATACGCGCAATTCTTTTTCGGGTGCAATGGAGGACACATAATCAGACAGCTCATCCATATAGGCCAACAAATCATCCGTCTCCCCAAAATACTCATCCATTCCAAGGTGCAAAGTAGGACAATTTTCAAACATAGGAGCCGCTTCCGCCCAAATATCCTTGCCTAACTGACGCGCTTCTTTTTTGGATAAATCCAACATATCCGCCGCTTCCGGATCTTTATTGATGCCAAGTTCCGGGAACACTTTCGTTAATGCCAGACTATGCGCAGGCGTATCAATCTCCGGAACAATGGTAATGCCATAGACCGCGGCATCATCAATCAATTTCCTGAATTCTTCCTCCGTATAATAGAAATCCGAAGAAGTAATGCCGTCACCGTCTTTATTTTTGATAGCCGATTCCAAGCGATAGCCGGAATACAGTTTTCTCGCTCCGTCCACCGTTCCGTCATACTCACTCGAAGAAATAATCTGGTTATCATTCAAATGCACATGCAGGGTGTTCATTTTCTGCAAAGCTAACTCTTCCACCATGCGGTATAACAAATCAAGTGATATCGCTCGACGCCCCACATCAATTCCAAATCCGCGCACTTCGTATTTTGGATAATCCCGATACGTTCCAATGGCAAGGACACCCTTCTCTGTCTGCCCGGCATCATCCTTTAACAAATCAAGTAAGGTTACACATCCGTAACGGATTCCGGCCGTTGTATTGGCAATAATACTAATTTTCTCTTCCTCTACGCGGATTTCGCACCCCTCTTCGCCAAGAGAATTATCCTCTTTATTTTCCAAAACAAATTCCACTTCGGCAATTACAGGCAGTCGTAGAACATCCGCCGTTTCACCATCAGTCTCTACGCCTTCTTCCAGCTCACCGGCAAATAACTCTGCCATCTTCTGCAGCAGTTCTTCCTCTTGTGCCTTCCCATCCGCTTCTGCTCCGATAGCCGAAATCACAACGGAAGCATCCGGCAAAATCTTTACGCAGGCATCCGTTGTCTTTGCCTCTGCCACCGCAAATTCCTTACCGGTATCATCCGGCTCACTTGCCGGAATTACAGTCTTCATTCCCGGAAGTTCAAAGCTAAGGCCGTCTTTTTTTAAAACAAATCCAAGCTCTGTTTCCACCGCAGAAAGTGTGTCCGCAATATTGCCCTCTTTATCAATCAGATTGGCATAGTCTGCACCGCCAAATTCAAGAGTATAGCCTTCCTCCACTGTAGGAAGCACCAGTTTACGGTCTCTTCCTTCACTAATTTGCGGTTTTTCCACCAACATGCTTCCGGCAATCGAACCATACACCTCTAATTCTGCCAATGAAACATTCTGATAATAGAGACTTAAATCTTCTTCCTTTTTGGTCACGTCAAAAACATGCAGACGCAGATATCTGGTCTGTACCGGTGCATCCAATAAAACGGTCTGCTCCTTCTTGCTTGGAGTCTCTTTAAACGAAGCCAATGGAATCCATTCTTTTTTATCCAACGAATACTCAATCGCATAATCACAGGCATTCGTTCTTTCCCAAAAGAGCTTAATACAGGTAACCGGAACTTCTTTTCTAAAATCCACCTGCAACCAATGTTCGTTATTTTCCCAGTCATTTGCAGATGACCAGCGGTTTTTTTCTTCATCCGTAATGCCGTCTTTTACCATATCCGCTAAAAAATCTTCGTTTTCCAGGCTGTCTGCCTTTACACGGACGCCCTTTTTTAACATCAGGTTTTCTTCTACCAAATCAACCTGTATTCCATCCTCTGTTTCCGTAATCTGTGCCACACGGACAGGTGGTTGTGCCACAACATCATCACCCGTTTCCACTCCCAGCACACGGATTGCCGCATTTACAACAAGTCCAACATTCGGAACCACATAAACTATCAAAATACCCGTACAAAATGCCGCTATAAACAAAATTCTCGCAACTTTTGATGCACAATCCGACATCTTCTCTGACCACTTTGGAATTGCACTGATTGACGGTAAAATACCTGCTCCAAAAAGAATTATTACTCCTGCAATCGCAAGACAGACTCCCGCAATCATTCCCTGTGGAACAAATGAAAATACCAGTTCTGCATTCCCACTATCCAAAAGCAACGCAGTCAAATCCACACCGAGCATTCCACCAAATACAGCGTTGGCAGCCACCGTTTTACCGCCATAGCTAACGCGCCAGCCGTCCGTATATGCCATCGGAAGTACCAGCGTCTTACAATCTTTGGCATCGCTGATAGTAACCGTAATTTTCCCTTTGGATTCCTCTATTAACATACGGCTTGCGTTACGCTTTGCAATCTTAGCAACCGTTTCTTCCCATTTTTCAAAGTCCAAAACACCCAGCGTTTTTCCGGCTAACGGTAGCGGATTGCCTGCCTTATCCGTTATGTTCACTAAGACTTCCCCGGCGCCAAATTTGCCAAGCGTATAAATCCGGTTAGGGCTGTCTGCAATACCGTCTTCCGGCAATTCTACCGCCACATTATTCACACAAACCATAAATTCTGCCGGAAGCATACCCGCATCCAAATACAGAATACTATCCTGCAAAAGTGTAAGAACTGCATTTCCTTCTGCGTCACTTGCAAGTTCAGACATCTCGGTTATATGAAGCAAATCTTCATCCGCCAGTACCTCTGACATCTGCTTCTGAACCACCAATGGCTCTGCCACCGACAGTTCCGCGAATTCTTCGCTTATCTCTTTTACCGGCTTCTCTAACAATATTCCAC
>JAZMZZ010000166.1:0-5814 GCA_045586245.1 Lachnospiraceae bacterium
GGAGAAAAGACCGGATTCGAAGCATTCTTTACAAAATGTACCCCATCCTTTGACACTGCATGACAGATTGCGTCTTCCCTTCCGTTACCATAAGTCTGGTAGAACAGATGCACTTCATCCTGCAACACGATTGCACCCGGAGCTGCAATTCCGTTCTTTTCATAGTTTTCATCCAACGGAACCTCTCCGATATTCTCCCACTGCTCCATATCCGTAGAACTTGCAATCCCAACGCCAAAACGTTTGTCCGGTAACATGATGGAGTAATACAAATAATATGTTCCGTTGAATTTCACTACCGCAGGGTCTTTTGCAAAATTTGCTTTTTCTTTGTTTGTAAATAACATGTCTTTCCTCCAGTTTATTATGATATTCACCGTTCTGTCTGTCACGGCAGGCACCCGGTCCGGATTTTCTCTTGTATACGTCTTCCATCCATTCTCAAATATCGAGTTGTTATAATTTTATTATATCTCTAATATCGAGAATGTCGACTAAAATTTAAGGGCTGCCGATAAACGGCAGCCCTCTTCTTATTCCATTTTCATTTTTTCTTTTTTATTACGGGAGCATGGTAGCATCGCCAAAGTTAGCATTCCACTTCTCTTCACGCTCATCCATGATATCCTGACCACCGGTGCTCAGGTAATCTTCCATTGCATCGTCCCAAACCTTATCAAAGTCTGCTACGGATGCAACTACAGATGTATCAAATGCGATATCTCTCTTCTCATCAAGAGCAGTACCGATACCTTCTTCGGAAGCGATTGCACCAACGTTAACGTTCTTCGGAAGTTCTGCACCTTCCATAGCAACTTCAATTGCCTTCTGAACATATGCCGGATCAACTTCTGCATAGTTGTAAGCTGCGGACTTAGCAGTCTCATCAGCGCTAACCAGGTTAAGACCGTTACAGGTAATCGTTAAATCGATGTTCTGACCGGAGTTCTGAATAGCCGGAGCCTGTGCTGCCTGGATAGCAACACCACCACCTGCAAGCTTGGTGTGGGTAACGCCCTCATCACCGATCTGGAGGTACTGGATGTGTTCCGGAGTACTAATCCAATCTAAGTACAGAAGGGATGCCAGCGGCTCATCATTGGTGGTCGGGAAGAAGATCTTTCTGTCACCTGCGGAGCTGTAAGAAGTCTTCCAATACTCACCATTGCTGTTCTCGAAGCAGCTAACTGCAATGTAAGCTGCATCTTCGCCAACCATTCTCTTCAAGTTAGCCTGGATGCTGTCTGCACCATTTCTGAAAGGATAATCCCAGTTGTGGATGAATGCGCCTACATAACCGGCCTTCATCATATCATCTTCGGTGCTGTCACCGCTCGGATACAGAGCAAAATCTTTCCAGATCAAGCCATCGTTGTACCACTTGTTCAATAACTTAGTAGCTTCCTTTGCACCATTCTGGGTGTACATTCTGCTATCAAAACCATTGATATATCTTTCCTTGTCGGTCATATCCGGATCCATGAAGGATTCAATGATGTTGGATGCTCTCCAGCCTACATCATAGCTGATGGAGAACGGAACCATCTTATCTGCATCTGCGCCAAGAAGCTTATCTGCATTGTCTCTGAATGCAATAAGCATAGCCTCGAATTCAGCAGTGGTGGTCGGAGCTTCCATACCAAGAGCTGCTAACCAGTCTTCACGAACGAAAGTATTGATACGCTTAACGTCAGCTCTCTTACCTTCGATTGCCCAAAGTTCACCGGTGTTCGGATCCTGATCCCAGTAAATATTGGTATTACCAAGCCAGTTGAACAGGTTCGGCAAAATACCCTTGTACTGAGCAAGAAGAGCGCCTAACTCGGTAACGCCGTCCATACCTGCATAGGTCTGGATGGTCGGATAGTCATAAGTAAGACAGATATCCGGTGCGTTATTTGCTGCGAGAAGGTTGTTAATCTGAGAAACTTCTTCCCAACGAGAAACAGCTACGAATTCAACTTCTACGTTATAAGTTTCAAGCATACCCTTTTTGATATAATCGGTATACATATTGTTTGTCGGATCAGTACCGCCATCATTACCACGGTCATAAACTTCAACGGTAATCTTTCTGGTATCAGTAAACTTACCATTTACAAAACCGCTAGTTTCAGCTTCAGACTCAGCTTTGTTTACATCTTCTTCCGTAATCTTAACTTCGTCTTCCGTATTTACAACTTCATTAACGGTACCTTTGTTTCCATCCGAAACGGATGTGCTTCCACTATTGCCGGTGCTATCATCTGCACCACAAGCTGCAAGAGAAACAACCATGCAGAGCATAAGCAGAATGGATAAAATTCTCTTTTTCACTTCACTACCTCCATAAATAATATAGAATTAAAATTTATTGAATTAACAGTTGCCTTCGACCAACTGCTCATTCCTTCACACCGCCCAAGGTTACACCATGAATGAAATACTTCTGTAACCAAGGGTAAATCATAAGGATTGGAATCGTTGAGAACATAACGATTGCCGCCTTCAACGATTCGGACAAACCGGGTGAGGAGAAGCCCTCCAAAGTCTGAACCTCAACACTATTGATGCTGTTCAACACATTGTAAAGTAACAGCTGCAACGGGAAGAGCTTCGAGTCATTCACATACATAAGTGCATCCGAATAACCATTCCAACGCCCTACTGCATAGAACAGCGCCAGCGTTGCCAACACCGGTTTTGATAAAGGAAGATATACTTTCCAAAGTATTTTTATATAACTTGCACCGTCAATCTCTGCCGCTTCACGATAACTGTCCGGGATTCCGTAGAAGAAACTTCGCATAATAATCATGTTATACACGCTCAGACAACTCGGAATAATCAGAACCAGCGGTGAATCCAGCAGGTTAAGTTTTTGCATCAGCAGGTAGTTCGGAATCGTACCTGCGTTAAAAAACATTGTAATTGTAATAAAGATATTGATGATGCCACGTCCCCGCAGATTCGGGAAAATCAATGGGTATGCGCATAATGTTGTCATCGTAAGAGACACCAGTGTACAAATCACAGTAAGGATTGCCGTCCATATAAAAGAGCGGATATACTTAACATCACCTAAAACCATCGCATATGCGTCAAAATTGAATCCCTTCGGCCACAGATATACTTCTCTCTTTACCAATGCATCCGTTGCGCTCAAGGATCTTGCCAAGAGGTTTAACATCGGCACAAGACAAATTACACCGAGCAACACACAAATCAGAACAAAAATCCAATCCTGAAGTTTTGTTTTATTTGACTTAATCATTTAACCAACCATGCCTTTCCTCAAATTCCCCAAACACTGCTTACCAGATACCGCGTTCGCCCATCTTTCTGGAAAGCCAGTTTGCCATTAACAGGAAGAATACACAAACAATCGACTGGAAGAAGCCAACCGCAGTCGTAAGGGAGAACTGCAGACCCTTGATACCGTATTTGTATACGAACGTGGACAGTACGTTTGCTACGTCCATAACCAACTTGTTCTGCATCGCGAACGGTCTGTCAAAACCGCTTCCAAGAATATTGCCGAGGTTCATGATAAGCAATACCACGATTGTGGACTTAATACCCGGAAGTGTAATATGCCATATCTTACGGAAACGTCCCGCGCCATCTACAGCAGCAGCTTCATACAGTTCCGGATTGATACCGGCAATCGCCGCAAGATATACGATGGAGTTCCATCCAAAACTCTGCCAGATACCAAGACCGATATATGTACCAACCCAATGCTTCGGGTCATTCAAAAACGGTACAGACTCGATACCGATACTGTTCAGAACCATATTTACCAAGCCATTGGTCGGTGCAAACAACTGCAGCGCCAATCCGTAGATAATAACCCACGACAGGAAGTGCGGCATATAAGTAACCGTTTGTACAACCTTCTTAAAACGCTTAAATCGCAATTCATTCAGAATCAGCGCGAACATAATCGGTACAGGGAAACCAAGAACCAAATCCAGAAGATTCAGGGAAATCGTATTCCGCAGAGCACGAATAAAGTCACGATTCTTAAACGCCTTGATAAAATATTCAAAACCATGATTTTTCGCCCAATCAAGTTCCCAAAGCGGTTTTACCAAGCTGTACTTTTTGAAAGCGATCTGGATATATACCATCGGAAAATACTTGAATATCAACAAATACAACAACGGCAATGCAAGCAGTGCATACAATTGCCAATATTTTCTCATGTATACACTAAATCGCATTTTATTCTTCGGAAAATTGTTCTCAGATTTTCTTTTCATAATCTCCCGCATTCCTTTCAGCACCTTCAAACTCTCCCCGGAACGGTCAAATGTTTCCGTAGAAAAAACATATTTGATGGTTGTTGTTTAATTTCACCAATTTATCCTGCTAAATTAGTAATTTATTATTCATAATTGTAAACGCTTACAATTACAAAAAACATTGCACCAAGTCATAAAATTATTGCGTCATTCCGTTTTTCACGATTTTTTTATCCTTATATTTCGTGCTTTTACGCAATGCGCAATAATTTATGCTTGGTGCAATCGTAACTCATCACTTGTTCACTTGTTGTCTTGCATACTTTCCAGGAGAAATCCCCGCAATCAATGTAAAGGTTCGAATAAAATTTGAATAGTCCCCAAAACCCGAGAGTTCACAAGCCTCTGAAACATTTTTCCCTTCCGAGAGCAGTTTCTTTGCATTTTCCACCCGCTTGGTAATAATATATTCACGTAATGTCATTCCCATGTTTTTTCGGAACACACTGGATATGTATTTGCTACTGATAAAAAACTCATTTGACAACATCTCCAGGGAAATTGGTTCCGTCAAATGCTCCGTGATATAGTCTTTAATACCATCAATTAACTTTGGCCGCACCTTTTTTCCGGTCTGGTTATTATATTCTGATATAAACCGATTTAACTCTACTAACAAAATGGCAGTTTTGGCATTTAGTTCTATATCTGACCCAAATTTGTGTTCTTTGCTCTCGTGTGATGGCATCTCTTCCACCATCTGTATCAGACGTTTTTGAGCTTTTGCATTCAGATTCACAACTTTAATCTGCGCCTCACGGTTTCCCTGTAAATTATCAAATAAATCCGTCTGACCCGTGGAAAGCTGTTTTACCAATTCCGTCCGTACATTAATAACCAATCTGTCATATACTTTCGAGTCGTAACATGCCGCCGCATGGGGTATGTCCGGAGGAATAATATATAGATCACCGGGATTTAACGGGTGATATTCGTCCTCATAATACATGGAAGCCTTTCCATTCAGAAAAAGGAACAACTCGTACGCATCATGATAATGGCAGTTTGCAGCATAGGGCTTTTGCTCTGCTGTTGTATGCGTCTTACGCGAACAACAAACCGGGGTATCGATTCCATAAAAAGTATTCTGCGGCATACGTGCTCCTTTCTTCTTTTATGCATGTAAGTACTTACATATTAATTTTACCACATTTTTGTAAGTATTTCCATAGTTTTTTCTTTCAACAAGAAAACAGAGGGGACTCCCCCTCTGTTCTTTCCTTAGACTCATTCGTTTTGTATCAACTAATTTACTTCCGGCTTCTTCGCAACCATCAGAAAACGATGCGTTGTACCTGCCACAGCCCCCTGTTGATCTAGTATTTCCTGCGCCTTAAACAACTGCTTAAGACAGGAATCTACTGAGAAATTCGTAAACTCCCACTCGATAATACGTGCAAACCATACCAGTGCGCCGATGTCCATAAACTTTATCGGTCGGAAACACTCATCCGCCTGAAGAATCTCAAATCCCACTTCTTCGATGCAACGCTTCTGTTCCGCCAGATTCCATCCATTGAATGCTTTT